>NZ_CP087176.1:6451675-6753303 GCF_024748695.1 Pseudomonas sp. B21-040 | reverse complement strand
GGATATCCCCTAAGTTGAAAGCCGGTGAGGCAAAAACAAGCCGCCATTGTAACGACCAGACGCCCACTTATCCACATGCAGGTTGCGCACAGGGCATGAATTATCAACGCGTTAACCGACAAAAAGCAGACCAATGGTCTGTGCATAAGCTCTGTGGATAACCGGTCCTGAGGGCATTGGACAAGTGGGGGCGAAACTCGGTGGATAACAAGCCTGTGGATAACAAGCCCTTTCACACACAGCTTATCCGACAGCGCAGCACAGGCTTACCACCGTTTTCCACCGTAGTTGTCATTCTCTGTACATCACGGATTAGAGGGCTTAAAGCTAGTTATCCACAGATGATCGCCACCCTAGCTTTTATAAGCTTTACAGAAAAGCTTTAAATAATTCCCTTCTTTATTCTTATATCTAGCGAATGACCATCGATGAACAAAACGCCTGGAGATCTATTTATAGGGAAACGCTGGTTGGAAATTGACCTAGAGGCTTGCTTTCTCTAGAATCCCCGGTCTCTTAAAACGGGGGCCATTCCGGCCCGTTGTGGACGAACCAGGTAACACGACAATGAAACGTACTTTCCAACCAAGCACTATCAAACGCGCTCGTACCCACGGTTTCCGTGCTCGCATGGCTACCAAGAACGGCCGTGCCGTTCTGTCGCGTCGTCGCGCCAAAGGTCGTGCGCGTCTGGCAGTTTGATAAGCCGGCACTGGAGGTGAGTCAGGACTTCAGTCGGGAAAAGCGTCTGCTTACTCCCCGGCATTTCAAGGCAGTCTTTGACTCCCCTACCGGCAAGGTTCCGGGGAAAAATCTCCTGCTCCTTGCGCGCAACAACGATCTTGATCACCCCCGTCTCGGGTTGGTTATCGGGAAAAAGAGCGTAAAGCTCTCCGTTGAGCGCAATCGCCTCAAACGTCTGATGCGCGAATCGTTCCGTCTGCACCAGGATTCACTGGTCGGCTGGGACATCGTTATCGTCGCGCGCAAAGGTTTGGGTGATGTAGAAAACCCCGAATTGATTCAGCATTTCGGCAAACTCTGGAAGCGTCTGGCACGCAGCACGCCAGTACCAGCAGTCAAAACCGAAACTGTAGGGGTAGACAGTCCCGATGCGTAAACTGGCACTCGTTCCGATCCAGTTTTATCGCTATGCCATTAGTCCCCTGATGGCCAACCACTGTCGCTTCTACCCCAGTTGTTCCTGCTACGCGTTAGAGGCCATAGAAAATCATGGTCTTCTGCGCGGTGGCTGGCTGGCCTTTCGTCGTTTAGGTCGCTGTCATCCGTGGAATCCCGGTGGTTATGACCCGGTTCCACCTATCCCTACCTCCCGTTCTTCTTCGATGGCCGAGTAATCATGGATATCAAACGCACGATCCTGATCGTCGCCCTGGCAATCGTGTCCTACGTTATGGTTCTTAAATGGAACCAGGACTATGGCCAGGCTGCCCTGCCGACTCAGAATGTTGCTTCCAGTACGACCGCACCGGGCCTACCGGATACGGCTACTGGCAATAATGCTTCTGTCAGTGACGACATTCCACGCGCTGCAAGCGATACCAGTGCCACTGCACCTGCTGAAACACCAGTAGCTGCAAGCAAAGACCTCATCCAGATCAAAACGGATGTGCTCAACCTGGCTATCGATCCACAAGGTGGTGATGTTGCCCAGCTGACGCTGCCGCTGTATCCACGTCGCCAGGACCATCCGGAAATTCCGTTCCAGTTGTTCGATAACGGCAATGAGCGGACTTATCTGGCTCAAAGCGGTTTGATTGGCACTGATGGGCCGGACGCAAGTCCTGCCGGTCGTCCGGTTTATTCCTCGGAGAAGAAGGTTTATCAACTGGCTGACGGTCAGGACCAATTGGTCGTAGACCTGAAGTTCAGCAAGGATGGCGTCAACTACATCAAGCGTTTCACCCTGAAACGTGGCCTGTATGACGTAACCGTCTCCTACTTGATCGACAACGAAAGCGCCAAGCCTTGGTCGGGTGCGATGTTCGCCCAACTGAAGCGTGACGCCAGCTCCGATCCTTCTTCCAGCACTGCCACCGGCACCGCGACTTACCTGGGCGCCGCCCTGTGGACAAGTAACGAGCCGTACAAGAAAGTGTCGATGAAGGACATGGACAAGGCTCAGCTGAAAGAAACCGTCAACGGTGGTTGGGTTGCCTGGTTGCAACACTACTTCGTGACCGCGTGGATTCCGGCGAAGGGCGAAAACAATGTCGTCCAGACCCGTAAAGACAGCAAAGGCAACTACATCATCGGCTATACCGCCCCGGCAATGACTGTTGCGCCAGGTGCGAAAGCTGAAGTCAGCGCTGTTCTGTACGCCGGCCCGAAAAGCCAGGCTGTGCTGAAAGAGTTGTCCCCAGGTCTGGAACTGACCGTCGACTACGGCATTCTGTGGTTCATTGCCCAGCCTATCTTCTGGCTGCTGCAACATATCCACGCCATTGTCGGTAACTGGGGCTGGTCGATCATTTTCCTGACCATGCTGATCAAGGGTTTGTTCTTCCCTCTGTCGGCCGCCAGCTACAAATCCATGGCGCGCATGCGTGCAGTGGCACCGAAACTGGCTGCGCTGAAAGAGCAACATGGCGATGACCGGCAGAAAATGTCGCAAGCCATGATGGAGCTGTACAAGAAAGAGAAGATCAATCCGCTGGGTGGTTGCTTGCCAATCCTCGTGCAGATGCCGGTTTTCCTTTCGCTGTACTGGGTTCTGCTGGAAAGCGTTGAAATGCGCCAAGCGCCGTTCATGCTGTGGATTACTGACCTGTCGATCAAGGACCCGTTCTTCATTCTGCCGATCATCATGGGTGCAACCATGTTTATCCAGCAGCAGTTGAACCCAACACCTCCGGATCCGATGCAGGCCAAGGTGATGAAGCTGATGCCAATCATCTTCACCTTCTTCTTCCTGTGGTTCCCGGCTGGTCTGGTGCTGTACTGGGTAGTGAACAACTGCCTGTCCATCACTCAACAGTGGTACATCACTCGTAAAATCGAACGGGCTACCAAAGCAGCCGCTTGATTTACACTGTGGATAACCACTCAAAACGCCCCCTAGTGGGGCGTTTTGCTATCTGTCACTTTTGTCTGGATACCGGTTTATGAGCGTTCCTCGTGAAACCATCGCAGCCGTCGCCACCGCTCAAGGTCGCGGTGGCGTGGGCATCGTCCGTATTTCCGGACCGTTGGCGAGCCTTGCGGCCAAGGCCATCAGCGGTCGGGAATTGAAACCCCGGTTTGCCCATTACGGCCCGTTCCTCAGTGCAAACGAAGAGGTGCTGGACGAAGGCATTGCGCTGTATTTCCCGGGACCGAACTCCTTCACCGGCGAAGACGTGCTGGAACTGCAGGGCCATGGCGGGCCGATTGTTCTCGATATGTTGCTCAAGCGTTGCCTGGAATTGGGCTGTCGTCTCGCTCGTCCCGGTGAATTCAGCGAGCGCGCGTTCCTCAATGACAAACTCGACCTGGCTCAGGCTGAAGCCATCGCCGACTTGATCGAGGCGAGTTCTGCACAAGCAGCGCGAAACGCCCTTCGATCCTTGCAAGGCGCATTTTCCCAGCGTGTACATAACCTCACCGAGCAACTGATAGGCCTGCGCATCTATGTCGAGGCCGCCATCGACTTTCCAGAGGAGGAAATCGACTTCCTTGCTGACGGTCATGTATTGGCCATGCTCGACAAAGTACGCAATGAATTATCCACAGTGCTCCATGAAGCAGGGCAAGGCGCCTTGCTTCGAGATGGGATGACGGTGGTGATTGCCGGTCGGCCAAATGCCGGTAAATCCAGTCTGTTGAATGCTCTGGCGGGTCGAGAAGCCGCGATCGTGACCGAGATTGCCGGCACAACCCGGGACATTCTTCGTGAACATATCCACATTGATGGCATGCCGCTGCACGTGGTCGATACCGCTGGTCTGCGAGATACCGATGATCAGGTCGAAAAAATCGGCGTCGAACGCGCGTTGAAAGCCATCGGCGAAGCGGATCGTGTGTTGTTGGTGGTCGATGCTACGGCACCGGAAGCGCTTGATCCGTTCGCGCTGTGGCCCGAGTTTCTGGAAGTGCGTCCCGATCCCGCCAACGTCACGCTGATTCGTAACAAGGCGGATCTGACGGGCGAAGCCATTGCCCTGGAAGTCAGCGAAGATGGCCACGTCACCATCAGCCTGAGTGCCAAATCTGCTGGTGATGGCCTGGAATTACTGCGCGACCACCTCAAGGCCTGCATGGGTTACGAGCAAACGTCGGAAAGCAGCTTCAGTGCCCGCAGGCGTCACCTCGAGGCACTTCGTCATGCCAGCGCGTCCCTTGAGCATGGCCGCGCACAATTGACCCTGGCAGGTGCTGGCGAGTTGCTGGCCGAAGATTTGCGTCAGGCACAGCACTCTCTTGGTGAAATCACCGGTGCATTCAGCTCCGATGACCTGTTGGGACGAATCTTTTCCAGCTTCTGCATCGGCAAATAGTCCTTCCGTTGTCCACAGACAGGCTATTCGTGCCTGTCTGTTCCCTCCCTTTTCAACAATCTTCGCTGAGTGCCGAGCAGATTCTTTCTGCTTGAGCGGTTTTCCCGCGCCCCGAATTCACTCGATCGAGCCTTTTCTGTGGATTAAGCCCTGTGAATAACTGCCACTGAGGGCAGTTGATAACAGGGCCTCAAAACTGAAGATAACCGCCCCTGTGGATAACCACCTCTTTCATCCACAGGCTTACACCGGTTATCCAAGGGCCTCATTGGCACATGACCACAGGGTTTTGAATCTCTGTACATATTGAATATAAAGGCCTGTAGAGATCTATCCACAGAAAGGTGCCTCAGTAGAAATAAACATAAAAACAAAGATTTAATAAATTTCTTTCTTTTTAATTTCTATAACCCCGACTTCTCCACAGCTGGTTAAATTTTGTGCAGAGGGTTCTTTAGGGAGGGCGAAGTCCCTATACTTGTCGACCAGGTCCAGAAACCTGAGCTCAAACTATTCCTGAATTACCTACTTAAGCAGGCACGAGGTGCGTGGTGGATTTCCCTTCCCGTTTTGAAGTGATCGTCATCGGCGGCGGTCATGCCGGTACCGAGGCAGCACTGGCCTCAGCACGTATGGGGGCAAAAACCCTGTTGCTGACGCATAACGTGGAAACCCTCGGCGCAATGAGTTGCAACCCTGCCATCGGCGGGATCGGCAAAAGCCACCTGGTCAAGGAAATCGACGCCCTCGGCGGCGCGATGGCCATGGCGACAGACAAGGGTGGTATTCAGTTTCGCGTGTTGAACAGCCGTAAAGGCCCGGCCGTGCGAGCTACTCGTGCTCAGGCAGACCGGGTTCTCTACAAAGCCGCTGTCCGCGAAGCACTGGAAAACCAGCCGAACCTGTGGATATTTCAGCAGGCAGCTGACGACCTGATCGTTGAACAGGACCAGGTACGCGGTGTTGTCACCCAAATGGGCCTGCGTTTCTTCGCCGATTCAGTGGTGTTGACCACTGGCACCTTCCTGGGTGGACTTATCCACATCGGTTTGCAGAATTTTTCCGGCGGTCGCGCCGGTGATCCGCCATCGATCGCGCTGGCTCACCGTCTGCGTGAACTGCCATTGCGTGTGGGTCGTTTGAAAACCGGTACTCCGCCGCGTATCGATGGCCGGTCTGTGGATTTCTCGGTGATGTCCGAACAACCGGGTGATACGCCGATCCCGGTGATGTCGTTCATGGGCAACAAGGAACAGCATCCACAGCAGGTCAGCTGCTGGATTACCCACACGAATGCGCGCACACACGAAATCATTGCCGCGAACCTCGACCGTTCGCCGATGTATTCCGCTGCCGGTGAGATCGAAGGCATCGGCCCGCGTTATTGCCCATCGATCGAAGACAAGATTCACCGCTTTGCCGACAAGGAAAGCCATCAGGTCTTCATCGAGCCGGAAGGCTTGACCACCCACGAGCTGTATCCAAACGGGATATCCACATCCCTGCCGTTCGATGTGCAGTTGCAGATCGTGCAATCGATCCGTGGCATGGAAAACGCCCACATCGTGCGTCCGGGTTACGCCATCGAATATGACTACTTTGATCCGCGCGACCTGAAATACAGCCTGGAAACCAAAGTGATTGGCGGGCTGTTTTTTGCCGGTCAAATCAACGGCACCACCGGTTACGAAGAAGCCGGCGCCCAGGGTTTGCTGGCCGGGGCCAACGCCGCACTGCGTGCAAAGGGCAAAGAAGCCTGGTGCCCGCGACGCGACGAGGCGTACATCGGCGTGTTGGTCGACGACCTGATTACGCTCGGTACTCAAGAACCGTACCGGATGTTCACTTCACGTGCCGAGTACCGCCTGATCCTGCGCGAAGACAACGCGGACCTGCGCTTGACCGAAAAAGGTCGCGAATTGGGTCTGGTCGATGACGCGCGTTGGGCGGCGTTCTGCAAGAAGCGCGAAAGCATCGACCTGGAAGAGCAACGCCTGAAAAGTACCTGGGTTCGCCCGGGCACCGAGCAAGGCGATGCAATTTCCGAGAAGTTCGGCACGCCGCTGACCCACGAATACAACTTGCTCAATCTGCTGAGCCGTCCGGAAATCGACTACGCTGGTCTGATCGCCGTGACCGGTGGCGGCGCAGAAGATCCACAAGTCGCCGAGCAGGTCGAAATCAAGACCAAATACGCCGGTTACATCGATCGCCAGCAGGATGAAATCGCACGGCTGCGGGCCAGCGAAGACACAAAACTGCCTGTGGATATCGATTACACGAATATTTCCGGTCTCTCCAAAGAGATCCAGAGCAAGCTCGGTGCGACCCGTCCAGAGACTTTGGGCCAGGCGTCGCGTATCCCGGGTGTGACGCCGGCAGCGATTTCGCTGTTGATGATTCATTTGAAAAAACGCGGCGCGGGCCGTCAGTTGGAGCAAAGCGCTTGAGTTCGTTGGTCACCTCGCAACACGCAGAAGAGTTATCCACAGGTGCTCGCCAGCTCGGTGTCACGCTGACAGAAACCCAGCATGCCCAGCTGCTGGGTTATCTGGCCCTGTTGATCAAATGGAACAAGGCTTACAACCTGACCGCCGTGCGCGATCCGGACGAAATGGTTTCCCGTCATTTGCTTGATAGTTTGAGCGTGATGTCGTTCGTCGAAAACGGTCGCTGGCTGGACGTTGGCAGCGGTGGCGGCATGCCGGGCATTCCGTTGGCTATCCTGTTCCCAGAGTCCCAAGTGACCTGTCTCGACAGCAATGGCAAGAAAACCCGCTTCCTGACTCAGGTCAAACTCGAACTCAAACTGGATAACCTGCAAGTTATCCACAGTCGCGTCGAAGCCTTCCAGCCTGCCCAGCCATTCAACGGGATCATTTCCCGGGCGTTCAGCAGCATGGAAAACTTCAGCAACTGGACTCGCCACCTCGGCGACGCCGATACACGCTGGCTGGCAATGAAGGGCGTTCATCCGGCCGATGAGCTGGTAGCATTGCCGGCAGACTTCCACCTCGATAGCGAACACGCCCTGGCCGTACCTGGTTGCCAAGGCCAACGCCATCTGCTGATACTGCGCCGCACGGCATGATTGGGAACACAAGCAAGAATGGCTAAGGTATTCGCGATAGCGAACCAAAAGGGTGGTGTGGGTAAAACCACCACCTGCATCAACCTCGCAGCTTCCCTGGTCGCTACCAAGCGTCGGGTGCTGCTGATCGATCTCGATCCACAGGGCAACGCCACCATGGGTAGCGGTGTGGATAAACACGGCCTGGAAAACTCGGTCTACGACCTGCTGATCGGCGAATGCGACCTGGCCCAGGCCATGCATTTCTCCGAGCACGGTGGTTACCAGTTGTTGCCGGCCAACCGCGACCTGACGGCAGCCGAAGTGGTTCTGCTGGAAATGCAGATGAAGGAAAGCCGCCTGCGCAGTGCGTTGGCGCCGATCCGTGAAAACTACGATTACATTTTGATCGACTGCCCGCCGTCGTTGTCGATGCTCACATTGAACGCACTGGTTGCCGCCGATGGGGTGATTATCCCCATGCAGTGCGAGTACTTTGCGCTCGAAGGTCTGAGCGACCTTGTGGATAACATCAAGCGCATTGCGGAATTGCTGAACCCGAACCTGAAAGTCGAAGGGCTGTTGCGCACCATGTACGACCCACGCCTGAGCCTGATGAACGACGTATCTGCCCAGCTCAAGGAACACTTCGGCGAGCAGCTCTACGACACTGTGATTCCGCGCAACATTCGCCTGGCCGAAGCGCCTAGTTATGGCATGCCGGCGTTGGCGTACGACAAGACATCGCGGGGTGCCATTGCCTACCTGGCACTGGCGGGCGAAATGGTTCGCCGTCAACGCAAAAACTCACGCACCACCGCTGCTCAGGCAACTTAAGGAATCCCCATGGCCGTCAAGAAACGAGGTCTCGGACGTGGACTGGATGCACTGCTGAGTGGTCCGACTGTCAGCTCGCTTGAAGAACAAGCGGTACAAGCTGATCAGCGTGAGCTGCAGCATCTGCCTCTGGACCTGATCCAGCGGGGCAAATACCAACCGCGTCGGGACATGGATCCGCAGGCGCTGGAAGAATTGGCGCAATCGATCAAGGCCCAAGGTGTGATGCAGCCGATCGTGGTTCGCCCGATTGGCAGCGGTCGCTTCGAAATCATCGCCGGTGAACGCCGCTGGCGTGCAAGCCAGCAGGCGGGCCAGGAAACCATCCCGGCGATGGTTCGCGATGTTCCGGATGAAACGGCCATTGCGATGGCGCTGATCGAGAACATCCAGCGTGAAGACCTCAATCCGATCGAAGAAGCCGTGGCGTTGCAGCGTTTGCAGCAGGAATTCCAGCTGACTCAACAGCAAGTTGCCGAGGCCGTGGGCAAATCCCGCGTAACTGTGGCCAACCTGCTACGCTTGATCGCGTTGCCGGAAGTTATCAAAACCATGCTGTCACACGGCGACCTGGAAATGGGTCACGCACGTGCTTTGCTCGGTTTACCGGAGAATCAACAGGTAGAAGGGGCGCGACATGTTGTCGCACGGGGGCTGACTGTGCGCCAAACTGAAGCACTGGTTCGCCAGTGGTTGAGTGGCAAACAGGAGCCTGCCGAACCGGTAAAACCGGACCCGGATATAGCCCGACTCGAGCAGCGCCTGGCTGAACGCCTAGGCTCTGCGGTGCAGATTCGCCACGGTAAGAAGGGGAAAGGGCAGTTGGTCATTGGTTACAACTCCCTCGACGAATTACAAGGTGTGCTCGCACACATTCGTTGAAACATTTCCTCATGTAGCGTGCAGTCGGAAATCACTACCTGACAGTTGAATAGGGGCCGAACCGCCCCTATACTCTGCGCGCATTTTGTCGGCACAAATTATGCCAAGTTATTGATTTCTGGCAGCCGACCATTGGAGAGTAAACGTGATGGAAACCCGCACGCCAAACCGCTTGCCGTTCCATCGCCTGGCAGTTTTTCCGGTGTTAATGGCTCAATTTGTCGTTCTGCTGATCGCTGCTTTGGCGCTTTGGCAATGGCGTGGAGTCGTTGCCGGGTACTCGGGACTTTGCGGAGGCCTGATAGCCTTGCTTCCCAATGTTTATTTCGCTCACAGGGCATTTCGGTTTTCCGGCGCCCGAGCAGCTCAAGCCATCGTCCGGTCATTTTATGCCGGTGAGGCGGGCAAACTGATTTTGACGGCAGTGCTGTTTGCGCTGACGTTTGCAGGTGTGAAGCCATTGGCGCCGCTAGCTGTATTCGGCGTCTTCGTGTTGACCCAACTGGTCAGCTGGTTCGCGCCCCTGCTGATGAGAACAAGACTTTCGAGACCTTAGGGCGTTTGAGGCAACCATGGCAGAAACAACCGCTTCGGGCTATATCCAGCACCACTTGCAAAACCTGACTTTCGGTCAGCACCCAACTGGCGGGTGGGGTTTTGCCCACACCGCAGCAGAAGCCAAAGAAATGGGCTTCTGGGCTTTCCACGTCGATACTCTCGGCTGGTCGGTCGCGTTGGGTTTGATCTTCGTTCTTCTTTTCCGCATGGCGGCAAAGAAAGCGACTTCCGGTCAGCCTGGTGCTTTGCAGAACTTCGTTGAAGTATTGGTCGAATTCGTCGATGGCAGCGTGAAAGACAGCTTCCATGGCCGTAGCCCGGTGATTGCACCGTTGGCACTGACCATCTTCGTCTGGGTGTTCATGATGAACGCCGTCGACCTGATCCCGGTCGACTGGATTCCTCAACTGGCCATCCTGATCACCGGCGACCATCACATTCCGTTCCGCGCCGTGTCGACCACTGACCCGAACGCAACGCTGGGCATGGCCCTGTCGGTGTTCGCGCTGATCATTTTCTACAGCATCAAGGTCAAGGGCATTGGCGGCTTCGTCGGCGAACTGACCCTGCACCCGTTCGGCAGCAAGAACATCTTCGTTCAAGCCCTGCTGATTCCGGTGAACTTCCTGCTGGAGTTCGTGACACTGGTTGCCAAGCCAATCTCCTTGGCACTGCGTCTGTTCGGCAACATGTACGCCGGCGAACTGGTCTTCATTCTGATTGCTGTGATGTTCGGCAGCGGTCTGCTCTGGCTTAGCGGCCTGGGCGTTGTTCTGCAGTGGGCGTGGGCAGTGTTCCACATCCTGATCATCACCCTGCAGGCGTTTATCTTCATGATGCTGACCATCGTTTACTTGTCGATGGCGCACGAAGAGAACCATTAAGACCAGTTTCGACTAGTCTGATGTCCCACTCGGTAAAACGAGTGGGTGCCCGAACAGGGCTATGAAACGATTTGTTTTACCGCTTTAAAATCTAAAAAACCTAAACCATACGACGTAAAAGTCGGGAGGAAAGATGGAAACTGTAGTTGGTCTAACCGCTATCGCTGTTGCACTGTTGATCGGCCTGGGCGCACTGGGTACCGCAATTGGTTTCGGCCTGTTGGGTGGCAAGTTCCTGGAAGGCGCAGCGCGTCAGCCAGAGATGGTTCCAATGCTGCAAGTTAAAATGTTCATCGTTGCCGGTCTGCTCGACGCCGTAACCATGATCGGTGTTGGTATCGCTCTGTTCTTCACCTTCGCGAACCCATTCGTTGGTCAACTCGCTGGCTAATTACTCGAACCTTCGAGTAATTGGTGTGATGTGTAACGAACGAGCGAGGTGTTGGCGTGAACATTAATGCAACCCTGATTGGCCAGTCCGTTGCGTTCTTCATTTTTGTGCTGTTCTGCATGAAGTTCGTGTGGCCTCCGGTCATCGCGGCTTTGCACGAACGTCAGAAGAAGATCGCGGATGGACTGGACGCTGCCGCCCGAGCAGCTCGCGACCTGGAATTGGCCCACGACAAAGTGGGTCAACAACTGCGCGAAGCTAAAGCTCAGGCAGCCGAAATCATTGAGCAGGCCAAGAAACGCGGTAATCAGATCGTTGAAGAGGCTGTTGAAAAAGCCCGTATCGACGCTGACCGTGTGAAGGTTCAGGCTCAGGCCGAGATCGAGCAGGAACTGAACAGTGTCAAAGACGCGCTGCGTGCCCAATTGGGTGCTCTGGCCGTTGGCGGCGCCGAGAAGATCCTGGGTGCCACAATCGATCAAAACGCGCACGCGGAGCTGGTAAACAAACTGGCTGCTGAAATTTAAGCGAGGGCGATCATGGCAGAATTGACCACGTTGGCCCGACCTTACGCTAAGGCAGCCTTCGAGCACGCCCAGGCCCACCAGCAACTGGCCTCTTGGTCAGCCATGCTCGGCCTGGCTGCAGCAGTGTCGCAAGACGACACTATGCAGCGCGTGCTCAAGGCCCCGCGACTGACGAGCGCAGACAAGGCCGCCACGTTTATTGACGTGTGCGGCGACAAGTTTGATGTCAAGGCACAGAACTTCATTCACGTCGTTGCCGAAAACGACCGTCTCCCGCTGTTGCCGGAGATCGCCGCTCTGTTTGACCTGTACAAGGCCGAACAAGAGAAGTCGGTAGACGTTGAAGTGACCAGTGCTTTTGCATTGAACCAAGAACAGCAAGACAAACTCGCCAAGGTTCTCAGTGCACGACTCAACCGGGAAGTGCGCCTGCAAGTCGAGGAAGACAAATCCCTTATTGGGGGCATTGTCATCCGCGCCGGCGACCTGGTTATCGATGGCTCGGTTCGCGGCAAACTCGCGAGCCTTGCCGAAGCATTGAAATCTTGAGTTTGAAGGGGCAGCAGAGCAATGCAGCAACTCAATCCTTCCGAAATAAGTGAAATTATCAAGGGCCGCATCGACAAGCTCGATGTGACCTCCCAAGCCCGTAACGAAGGCACTGTCGTCAGCGTATCTGACGGTATCGTGCGGATTCACGGTCTGGCCGACGTAATGTACGGCGAGATGATCGAGTTTCCGGGCGGCGTCTTCGGTATGGCTCTCAACCTGGAGCAAGACTCCGTAGGTGCCGTTGTATTGGGCGCATACCAGTCTCTGGCTGAAGGCATGAGCGCCAAGTGCACTGGCCGCATCCTCGAAGTTCCGGTTGGTAAGGAACTGCTGGGTCGCGTAGTCGACGCACTGGGTAACCCGATTGATGGCAAAGGTCCACTGAACAACACCTTGACCGACGCGGTCGAGAAAGTTGCTCCAGGCGTGATCTGGCGTAAGTCGGTAGACCAGCCTGTACAGACTGGCTACAAGGCTGTCGATGCCATGATCCCTGTCGGCCGTGGCCAGCGTGAGCTGATCATCGGTGACCGTCAGATCGGTAAAACCGCTCTGGCGATCGACGCGATCATCAATCAGAAAGACAGCGGCATTTTCTGCGTCTATGTAGCCATCGGTCAGAAACAATCGACCATCGCTAACATTGTTCGCAAGCTGGAAGAAAACGGCGCACTGGCTAACACGATCATCGTGGCAGCGAGCGCTTCGGAATCTGCAGCACTGCAATACCTGGCACCTTATGCCGGTTGCACCATGGGTGAATTCTTCCGCGACCGCGGTGAAGACGCGCTGATCGTTTATGACGATCTGTCCAAGCAAGCAGTGGCTTATCGCCAGATTTCCCTGCTGCTGCGCCGTCCACCAGGCCGTGAAGCTTACCCAGGCGACGTGTTCTATCTCCACTCCCGTCTGCTGGAGCGCGCATCCCGCGTTTCGGAAGAATACGTTGAGAAGTTCACCAACGGCGCAGTGACCGGCAAAACCGGTTCCCTGACCGCACTGCCGATCATCGAAACCCAGGCTGGCGACGTTTCCGCGTTCGTTCCGACCAACGTGATTTCCATCACTGACGGTCAGATCTTCCTGGAATCGGCCATTTTCAACTCCGGGATCCGTCCCGCTGTGAACGCCGGTGTTTCGGTATCCCGTGTGGGTGGTGCCGCTCAGACCAAGATCATCAAGAAGCTCTCCGGTGGTATCCGTACCGCTCTGGCTCAGTACCGTGAACTGGCGGCATTCGCCCAGTTTGCATCTGACCTGGACGAAGCGACCCGTAAGCAACTTGACCATGGTCAGCGCGTTACCGAGCTGATGAAGCAGAAGCAATACGCACCAATGTCGATTGCTGACATGGCGCTGTCGCTGTATGCCGCTGAGCGTGGGTTCCTGACTGACGTCGCAATCGCCAAGATCGGTAGCTTTGAACAAGCGCTGATTTCCTTCTTCAACCGCGATCACGCCGATTTGATGGCGAAGATCAACGTGAAGGGCGACTTCAACGACGAAATCGATGCTGGCATGAAAGCCGGTATCGAGAAGTTTAAGGCGACCCAAACCTGGTAAGCCGCAGCGGGAGCCGCAAGGCTCCCGCTTGCTAACCTGATAGGTGTTACATGGCAGGCGCAAAAGAGATTCGCAGTAAGATTGCGAGCATCAAAAGCACGCAAAAGATTACCAGCGCCATGGAAAAAGTGGCGGTCAGTAAAATGCGCAGGGCACAAATGCGCATGGCTGCTAGCCGTCCTTACGCGGAGCGCATCCGCCAGGTTATTGGTCATTTGGCCAACGCCAACCCGGAATATCGCCACCCGTTCATGATCGAGCGTGAAGTAAAGCGCGTCGGTTACGTTGTGGTGAGCTCTGACCGTGGTTTGTGTGGTGGTTTGAACACCAACCTGTTCAAGGCCCTGGTCAAGGACATGGCGGTAAACCGCGAAAACGGCGTCGAGATTGATCTGTGTGTAGTGGGTAGCAAGGGTGCGGCTTTCTTCCGCAACTTCGGCGGCAACGTCGTAGCAGCTATCAGCCACCTGGGTGAAGAGCCGTCGATCAATGACCTGATCGGCAGCGTCAAGGTGATGCTGGATGCCTACCTGGACGGCCGTATTGATCGCCTGTCCGTGGTGTCCAACAAGTTCATCAACACCATGACGCAATCGCCTACCGTGGAGCAGTTGATTCCACTGGTGGCAACCCCGGATCAAGGACTCAAGCACCACTGGGACTATCTCTACGAACCGGACGCCAAAGAGCTGCTTGACGGCTTGATGGTTCGTTACGTGGAGTCGCAGGTCTACCAGTCGGTGGTCGAGAACAACGCGGCTGAACAAGCTGCGCGGATGATCGCGATGAAGAACGCTACCGACAACGCCGGTGATTTGATCAGCGATTTGCAGCTGATCTACAACAAGGCGCGTCAGGCTGCGATCACCCAAGAGATCTCGGAAATCGTCGGCGGCGCTGCCGCGGTTTAACGGTTCAAATATTCAGAGGATCCAGCTATGAGTAGCGGACGTATCGTTCAAATCATCGGCGCCGTTATCGACGTGGAATTCCCACGCGACAGCGTACCGAGCATCTACAACGCGCTGACTGTACAAAGCGCGGCCGCAACCACTCTGGAAGTTCAGCAACAGCTGGGCGACGGCGTGGTTCGTACCATTGCGATGGGCTCCACCGAGGGCTTGAAGCGTGGTCTGGACGTCATCGACTCCGGTTCCGCCATCTCCGTACCGGTCGGTAAAGCGACGCTGGGCCGGATCATGGACGTACTGGGCAACCCGATCGACGAAGCTGGCCCGATCGACACCGAAGAGCGCTGGGGCATTCACCGTCCTGCGCCAACCTTCGCTGAACAAGCGGGCGGCAACGACCTGCTGGAAACCGGCATCAAGGCTATTGACCTGGTTTGCCCGTTCACCAAGGGTGGTAAAGTCGGTCTGTTCGGTGGTGCCGGTGTAGGCAAAACCGTAAACATGATGGAACTGATCCGTAACATCGCCATCGAGCACAGCGGTTATTCCGTGTTCGCCGGTGTGGGTGAGCGTACTCGTGAGGGTAACGACTTCTACCACGAGATGAAGGATTCCAACGTTCTGGACAAAGTGGCACTGGTTTACGGTCAGATGAACGAGCCGCCGGGTAACCGTCTGCGCGTAGCACTGACCGGTCTGACCATGGCCGAGAAGTTCCGTGACGAAGGTAACGACGTTCTGCTGTTCGTCGACAACATCTATCGTTACACCCTGGCCGGTACTGAAGTATCCGCACTGCTGGGCCGTATGCCTTCCGCAGTAGGTTACCAGCCGACCCTGGCCGAAGAGATGGGTACTCTGCAAGAGCGTATCACTTCGACCAAGAACGGTTCGATCACCTCGATCCAGGCGGTATACGTACCTGCGGATGACTTGACCGACCCGTCGCCAGCGACCACTTTCGCCCACTTGGACGCCACCGTCGTTCTGTCCCGTGACATCGCTTCCCTGGGTATCTACCCGGCAATCGATCCACTCGACTCGACTTCGCGCCAGCTGGACCCGAACGTAATCGGCCAGGATCACTACGACACTGCTCGCGGTGTACAGTACGTCCTGCAGCGTTACAAAGAACTGAAGGACATCATTGCGATCCTGGGTATGGACGAGCTGTCGGAAGAAGACAAGCAGTTGGTAAACCGTGCTCGTAAGATCCAGCGCTTCTTGTCGCAGCCGTTCTTCGTGGCTGAAGTCTTCACCGGTTCTTCGGGCAAATACGTTTCCCTGAAAGACACCATTGCTGGCTTCAAAGGCATCCTCAACGGTGACTACGACCACCTGCCAGAACAAGCGTTCTACATGGTCGGCGGCATCGAAGAAGCGATCGAGAAAGCCAAGAAACTGTAATCCCGGCGCCCGGAAACGGGCGCTAATTTAGGTTGAGGCAATCAGATGGCTATGACAGTCCATTGCGATATCGTCAGCGCGGAAGGAGAAATCTTTTCCGGCCTGGTCGAGATGGTGATTGCGCACGGTGCTCTGGGTGATCTTGGTATCGCTCTGGGTCACGCGCCGCTGATCACTAATCTCAAACCGGGTCCGATCCGCCTGATCAAGCAGGGCGGGGAAGCCGAGGTGTTTTACATCTCCGGTGGTTTCCTCGAGGTTCAGCCGAACATGGTCAAAGTACTTGCCGATACCGTGCAACGTGCTGTCGACCTGGATGAAGCCTCTGCTCAGGAAGCCGTTAAGGCTGCCGAGAGGGCCTTGCATGACCGTGGTGCAGAATTCGACTACGGTGCTGCTTCCGCACGTCTGGCCGAGGCAGCAGCTCAGCTGCGCACCGTCCAGCAGATCCGCAAGAAGTTCGGTGGCTAATTGCCTGCGACTTGTTGCGCGATTGATTAAAAAGGGTAGCCTCGGCTACCCTTTTTTCTTTTCCGACTTTCATAATCTGGTCGCAGCCGCTGACCACCCAGGATTGGTAGCCAGTCATGTCTCTTGAAATCGTTATCCTCGCTGCTGGCCAAGGCACGCGCATGCGTTCGGCATTGCCGAAAGTTCTGCACCCGATTGCCGGCAACTCGATGCTTGGCCATGTTATCCACAGCGCCCGGCAACTTGATCCACAGCGTATTCATGTGGTCATTGGTCATGGAGCCGAAGCGGTGCGTGAGCGCCTGGCGGCGGACGACCTGAATTTCGTCCTCCAGGACAAGCAACTGGGTACCGGTCATGCGGTGGCGCAGGCCGTGCCGTTCATCGAGTCCGATACCGTACTGATTCTCTACGGTGATGTGCCGCTGATTGAGGTCGAAACCCTGCAACGCCTGCTCAAGAAAGTGGCGCCGCAGCAACTGGGTTTGCTCACCGTTGAGCTGGACGACCCTACCGGTTATGGCCGCATCGTCCGCGATGCCGACGGCAAGGTCACGGCGATCGTCGAGCAAAAGGATGCCAACGAAAAAGAGCGCGCAATCACTGAAGGCAACACTGGCATTCTGGCCATGCCTTTCGAACGCCTTGGCAACTGGATGAGTCGTCTCTCCAACAACAATGCCCAGGGCGAGTATTACCTGACAGACGTGATCGCCATGGCGGTCAGCGATGGTCTGATCGTGGCCACCGAGCAACCTCATGACGCCATGGAAGTGCAGGGCGCCAATGATCGCAAGCAACTCTCCGAACTGGAGCGCCATTATCAGCTGCGCGCCGGCCGTCGCTTAATGGCTCAAGGCGTGACCCTGCGTGACCCGGCCCGTTTCGATGTGCGCGGTGAAGTCACCGTTGGCCGCGACGTGCTGATCGATATCAACGTGATCCTCGAAGGCAACGTCGTCATCGAAGATGACGTGGTGATCGGCCCGAACTGCGTGATCAAGGACAGCACCCTGCGTAAAGGTGTCGTGATCAAGGCCAACAGCCACATTGAAGGCGCCATTCTGGGTGAAGGCAGTGACGCCGGCCCATTCGCCCGCCTGCGGCCAGGCACTGTGCTTGAAGCTCGCGCGCATGTGGGTAACTTTGTTGAACTGAAGAACGCTCACTTGGGTGAAGGCGCCAAGGCGGGTCATTTGAGCTATCTGGGCGACGCAGAGATCGGTGCGCGGACCAACATTGGCGCGGGCACCATTACGTGCAACTACGATGGCGCCAACAAGTGGAAGACGGTGCTGGGTGAAGATGTGTTCATCGGTTCCAACAACTCGTTGGTGGCACCTGTGGATATCTTGTCAGGTGCGACCACGGCGGCCGGTTCGACGATTACCTCGACTGTGGATAAATCCCAGTTGGCGGTAGGGCGAGCTCGTCAGAAGAACATCGATGGCTGGAAACGGCCGGAGAAGATCAAGAAGAGCTGAGTTATCCACATACCTGTTGTCAGCCTGATTTATTCACAGTCTGCACAACTGCATTCGCGGGCCAGCCCGCTCCCACAAGGATCTCCCAATTCCTGTGGGAGCGGGCTGGCCCGCGATGCTTTTACCCATAGACATTTTATCGCTATCCGCTTGACGAACTTTCGCTGATAGGTTTTGATTGCTTCCGTTATCTTTCGAATCGAAACTTACAAGCCCATGTCGAAGCGCAATACACCCCAACGCCGGCACAATATTCTCACCTTGCTCAATGAGCAGGGCGAAGTCAGTGTGGATGAGCTGGCGAAGCGCTTCGAAACTTCTGAAGTTACGATTCGCAAGGACTTGGCAGCGCTCGAAAGTAACGGCCTGCTGCTGCGCCGTTACGGCGGAGCAATCACCATGCCTCAGGAACTGGTGGCCGACATCGGCCAACCGATCTCCAAATACAAACAAGCCATTGCTCGCGCCGCCGTCCTGCGCATTCGCGAGCATGCACGCATCATCATCGACAGCGGCAGCACCACGGCGGCCATGATTCCGGAACTCGGCCAGCAGCCGGGTCTTGTGGTGATGACCAACTCGCTGCACGTTGCCAATGCCTTGAGCGAACTTGAACACGAGCCGGTGCTGTTGATGACCGGCGGGACCTGGGATCCGCATTCCGAGTCTTTCCAGGGGCAAGTCGCCGAGCAAGTATTACGCTCCTACGACTTTGACCAATTGTTCATCGGTGCCGACGGCATCGATCTGGTTCGCGGTACGACCACCTTCAACGAATTGCTGGGTTTGAGCCGAGTCATGGCCGAAGTCGCCCGTGAAGTCGTCGTGATGGTGGAGGCCGACAAGATCGGTCGCAAAATTCCCAACCTGGAGCTGCCGTGGAGCAGTGTCCATACCCTTATCACCGATGATCGCCTGCCCCTGGAGGCTCGCGATCTGATACAGGCGCGCGGTATCAATTTGATTTGCGCAGCTATCAGTCAGGAGAAATAGCCATGTGTGGAATTGTCGGCGCAGTCGCAGAACGTAACATCACCGCCATCCTGCTCGAAGGCCTCAAGCGCCTGGAATACCGTGGCTATGACAGCGCCGGTGTGGCGGTCTTCACCAACGATGAAAAACTCGAGCGTATGCGTCGTCCGGGCAAGGTCAGCGAGCTGGAAGCGGCGCTCGAAGCCGAGCCACTGGTCGGCCGCCTCGGCATTGCTCACACCCGTTGGGCCACGCACGGCGCACCCTGCGAGCGCAACGCGCACCCGCATTTCTCCGGCGACCTGGCTGTGGTGCACAACGGCATCATCGAAAACCACGAAGCCTTGCGTGAGCAGCTCAAAGCCTTGGGTTACGTGTTCACCTCGGACACCGACACCGAAGTTATCGCTCACCTGCTGAACCATAAACTCAAGGACCTGCACGATCTGACCGCCGCCCTGAAGGCGACTGTCAAAGAGTTGCACGGTGCTTACGGTCTGTCGGTTATCAGCGCTCATCAACCGGATCGCCTGGTTGCAGCCCGCAGCGGCAGCCCGTTGGTAATTGGCCTGGGCCTGGGTGAAAACTTCCTGGCTTCCGACCAACTGGCACTGCGTCAGGTCACTGACCGTTTCATGTACCTGGAAGAAGGCGATATTGCTGAAATCCGCCGTGACAGCGTGCAGATCTGGGACGTGAATGGCAAAGCCGTCGAGCGTGAAACCGTGCAGTACCGCGACGGTGCCGAAGCCGCGGACAAGGGCACGTTTCGCCACTTCATGCTCAAGGAAATTCACGAACAACCCGCCGTCGTGCAGCGTACCCTCGAAGGTCGTCTGAGCCCGAACGGCGTGTTGGTACAGGCATTCGGCCCACAGGCCGCCGAACTGTTCGCCAAAGTGCGCAACGTACAGATCGTTGCCTGCGGCACCAGCTATCACGCCGGCATGGTTGCCCGTTACTGGCTCGAAGAACTGGCCGGTATCCCGTGCCAGGTCGAAGTCGCCAGCGAATTCCGCTACCGCAAGGTGGTGGTGCAGCCAGACACTCTGTTCGTGACCATCTCGCAGTCCGGTGAGACGGCCGATACCCTGGCCGCGTTGCGCAATGCCAAGGAATTGGGCTTCCTCGCCAGCCTGGCGATCTGCAACGTCGGCATCAGTTCGCTGGTGCGTGAGTCCGACCTGACGCTGCTGACCCAAGCCGGTCGTGAAATCGGCGTGGCGTCGACCAAAGCCTTCACCACCCAACTGGTAGGCCTGCTATTGCTCACCCTGTCCTTGGGTCAGGTACGTGGCACATTGGCCAAAGGCGTCGAAGCCACGCTGGTCGAAGAATTGCGTCGCCTGCCAACTCGCTTGGGCGAAGCCCTCGCCATGGATAGCACCGTGGAGAAAATCGCCGAACTGTTCGCCGAGAAAAACCACACGTTGTTCCTCGGCCGTGGTGCGCAATTCCCGGTAGCGATGGAAGGGGCCCTGAAACTCAAGGAAATCTCCTATATCCACGCTGAAGCCTACCCGGCTGGCGAACTGAAACACGGCCCGTTGGCACTTGTGGATAACGACATGCCAGTGGTGACCGTGGCGCCGAACAACGAGCTGCTGGAGAAGTTGAAATCCAACCTCCAGGAAGTCCGCGCCCGGGGTGGCCAACTGATCGTCTTTGCAGACGAAAAGGCTGGCATGACCAACGGCGAAGGCACGCACGTTGTCCACATGCCGCACATCCACGACACCCTGTCGCCGATCCTCTACACCATCCCGCTGCAATTGCTGTCGTACTACGTGGCTGTCTTGAAAGGCACGGACGTTGACCAGCCGCGTAACCTGGCGAAGTCGGTGACGGTGGAATAAGTTATCCACAGGTGATCGAAACGGCTGTTTTTGAACAACTGGTCACGCATCATCAGAACGCCGGTCAGCCATCGTTTGGCTCGACCGGCGGTCAGGTGCAAGTCAGTTGTTCACCAGCAGTTCCGGGCCGAGGTAGTCGTTGATCTGGTCGATATCGTCGTCGCCCAGACTGCCCACCGAAAAGGCCAGGCGCAGGCGGGACATCAAATAACGCAACTTGGCTTCGAACAGATCGTGGCGTGCAACGAAGAGCAATTCTTCGGCATTGAGCACGTCCGAGTTGGTGCTGGTGCCCCCCTCCTTGAAGCCCTTGCGGGTCGAAGCCAGTGAGCGTTCGTTGGATTCCACAGCCTTCTCCAGTGCACGAACACGTTTGGCGCCGCTCTGTATGCCGTAATACTCACGGGTCGTACCGGAGATGACTTCCTGTCGTGTGGCGTCGAGTTCGTCTATGGCCTTATCGCTATTGGCACTGGCCTGGCGTGTCAGCGCGCTGACGCCGCCACCACTGAACAGTGGGAAATTGACCTCCAGCCCGATCGAGCCGTATTGGTTGCGTTGATTCAACTCGGAGAGTGATTGGCTCTTGCCCGCGGTGTAGCCGGCAATGAAATCCAGTGTTGGCCAGTGGCCGGCCCTGGCGCGCTTCACTTCTTCTGCTGCGAGGTCACTGCTATAGCGGCGAGCATGAATCAATGGGCTATCGGCCTGGGCTTTGACTAACCAGTCCTGCAGGTTGCTCGGGAGCAGCGGTGGTGTATTGAAGCCCGGACGCAAGGTGGTCAGCGAATCGGGGGTTTCACCGATAAATTCCACCAGCTTGCGGCGCGCGTTGATCAAGTTGTCCTGTGCTTCGATCAGCTCGGCCTCGGCGAGGTCGCGGCGAGCGACCGATTCATCGATGTCGGTGACGGTGCCCGCCCCCAGTTCCATGCGCCGTTTTGCTGAGGCGAGTTGCTCATCGAAGGCGTTCAGCTTGGACTTGGCCAGGACGATGGTTTCGCTGGCCAGGAGCACGTCGAAATAGCTTTCGGCCAGGCGTACCGCGGCGTCCTGGCTCTTGGCATCGAACACCGCGACGCTGTAGTCGGCACGCTGTTGACCCTGGCGGTACTCGGCCATTTTCTGTTTGTTGAAGAGTGGCTGGCGCAGGCGCACGTTGGCGCCCTTGGAGTCGTAGTCGAGATCTCTGTCGAGGCCGTTCTGGCTTTGGGTGCCATTGACCTTGTTGTCATAGGCCGAGGCATTGATCTGCGGTAGCAGGCCGGACAGGCCGATGGCGCGGTTTTCGCCGCCGGCCTTTTTTTCATTGATGGCCGCCTGGTAGATAGGACCCTGGTACTGCAACAGATCCCAGGCTTGTTTCAGGTCCATGGCACAGGTTGGCAGAGACAGCCCCAGCAAGCAGAAAAACAAGCAATGACGGTCCATTTCATTGTTCCTTGAATGAGCTGTCCACACGTTCGAGCATTGGTTTGAGAAGATAGCTCATCAGGTTGCGCTCGCCAGTCTTGATGGTGACGCTGGCGGGCATGCCGGGGCGAATGTGATTGCTACCCAGCAGGCCCATGCCATCGGGCGTGACTTCCACCTGAGCCAGATAGAACGGCTGCTTGCTTTCTTCGTCCATCAGGCGGTCGGCGGAGATGGTTTTCACGCGGCCGGGGATGTTGGGCGTCCGGGCATGGTTGAAAGCCGGGAATGAAATGTCCACGGGCAAGCCGGGAACCATCTTGTCGATGGCCTGTACGGGAATCATCGCGTCGACCTGCAGCGGTTCGTTGACCGGAACGATTTCCATGATCTTGAAGCCGGGCTGAATGATCCCGCCGACCGTGGCGATGCTCAGGGACTGGACCATGCCATCGATGGGCGAGCGAATCACCGTGTGCGTCACTTCATAGTCCAGCGCGCGCAAGCGGTCGGCCAGGGTGGTGTTTTCCTTGGCGGTGTCGGTCAGCATCGATTCCACTTCCTTCAGGTAGTCGTGCTGGCGTTGCAGGATGCGCAGCTTGATTTCCGTGGTCTGGCTGCGTGTGCGAGCGATGTTGTTGAGGTTCTCGGCCTGTCCGGCGGAAAGGTCGGCATTGCTGCGTTCCAGCTCAAGCAGGCGGTTGCGCGGGATGTAGCCTTCGGCCGCCAGAATGCGTGTGCCTTGCAGTTCCTGGTTGAGGAAGTTGATCTGCGAGGCGCGGGCGCTATAGACCTGCTGCAAGCCCTTGAGCTGCACAGCCGACGCTGCCAGGTTTTCCTGCAGGATGCTGATTTCGCCGGCGAGACCGGCGCGGCGGGTGTCCAGCAGGCGCTGTTGCAGGTCCATGGCAGCCGTCAGGCGGTGGTCATTGCCGAAGCGTTTGAGCAACTCAGGGTCGTAGGCCACCACATCGCGGTTGTCCCGTTCCGCTTCAAGGCGGTTTTCCACGGTCTTGCTGACGATGTACTGGGCGCTGACCGCACCCTGTTCGGCAACGGCGCGCAACGAGTCGAGGCGGACCACTTCCTGGCCTTTGGTCACCAATTCGCCTTCGCGAACGAGAATGGCCTCCACGGTGCCGCCACTGAGATGCTGCACGGCTTTGCGATTGCTGGTGATTTTGACCGTGCCTGTCGCGACCACGCCAGCATCCAGCGGCGCCAGCCAGGACCACAGGAGAAAGCCGCCGAACCCGGCGAGTACCAGCCACATGCCCCAGTGCGCGGGTCTGCCGACGTCCAGATCGACCACGCTCTTGGATTCGTTGAGAATCATCTCGGTGTGTTGGCTCATTTGCATGATCGATCACTCCCGTGCTTTGACGGAGGCCAGCGGAGTCGGCGCGTTTGCAGGCATCACACTGGCCTTGCGCAACGCGGTGAATACTTCTTCGCGCGTGCCGAGCATTTGCACGCCTCCGTCACGCAGCATCAGCACCTTGTCGACGGCGCAGAGCACGTTGGGGCGGTGGGAAATCAGTATGACGGTGGCGCCACGGCCCTTGAGTTCGGCCAGCGCATCGACCAAGGCCTTTTCGCCGACGTCGTCGAGGTTGGCGTTCGGCTCATCCAGCACGATCAGATTGGGGTCGCCATACAGCGCGCGGGCCAAGGCGATGCGTTGCTTCTGTCCCCCGGAAAGCGGGCTGCCATCGGTGGCCAGGCGGGTGTCGTAACCCTGAGGGAAACGCAGGATCATCTCGTGCACCCCAGTGCTCTTGGCGGCACGGATGACCGCGTCGCTGTCCACTTCGCCAAAGCGCGCAATGTTGTCGGCGATGGTGCCTTCGAACAGCTCCACATCCTGTGGCAGGTAGCCGAGCCATGGGCCCAGTTCGCCCTTGTTCCAGGTGAACATGTCCGCGCCGTCCAGGCGCACCTTGCCGGCCTGTGCCGGCCAGACGCCCACCAGCAGGCGGGCGAGGGTGGATTTGCCAGAGGCGGACGGACCGATAATGCCAAGGCTTTCGCCGGGGACAAGGCTGAAGCTGACCCCGCGCAGAATCGTGTTGTTGGTACCGGGGGAACCGGCGTACACATTCTCCACGGCCAGCATGCCCATCGGCCGCTGCAGCGACATGCTTGGTGGCCGACGCGGATAATCGCTCAGCATCTCGTTGAGCCGACCCCAGGCCGAGCGGCAGCCGAGCAGTTGCTTCCACGACGCGATGACCTGTTCCACCGGACCCAGCGCACGGCCGGTGAGGATTGAGCAGGCAATCATCATCCCCGGAGTGATCTTGCCTTCGATCGCCAGCAGTGCGCCGGCACCCAGGATCAGCGATTGCAACGTGATCCGCACGAAGCGTCCGGTGCTGCTGATCATGGCGGCGCGGTCGGAGGCCAGGGTCTGCATTTCCAGAATGCGCAAATGACTTTGGTACCAGCGCTTGCTGATCGACGGCAGCATGCCCATGGCCTCGATGACCTCGGCATTGCGCAGGTTGTTGTTGGCGTACAGGGCGGAGGAGATGGCGGCCTGATTGGCTTCGGCCAGCGGCTTCTGCGTCGCCTTTTCAGTGAGATAAGCCAGGCCCACCAGAATCATCGAGCCGATCAGCGTGACCAGTCCGAGCAGCGGGTGGATCAGGTAGGAGACCAACAGATAGATCGGCGTCCACGGCGCATCGAAGAATGCAAACAGGGCATTGCCGGTGAGGAACTGACGAACCTGCGCGAGATCTTGCAGGGCCTGGGCCGGATTACCACCGGCGCGGCTCAGGTTGCGCTCGAATGCAGCGGTGAAGATGCGTCGGTTGAGGTCCATGTCGAGGCAGTTGCCGACCCGGATCAGCATGCGGGTGCGGACCATTTCCAGCGAGGACATCAGCAAGAACAGGCCTATCACCAGAAAGGTCAGCATGGTCAGCGTCGTGACGTTGCGACTGACCAGGGCCCGATCATAGACCTGCAGCATGTACACGGCGGGAGTCAACATCATGACGTTGATGACGCCGCTGAACCCTGCCAGCAAGTAAAAACTGCGGCGCAGGCGAAAGAGTGTGTCGGCGATTTCGGAGCGGGTGCTCGATTGCTTTTGCATTGGGGTCACCCCTCGTCGAAAAGCCGATAGCCCTTGCGGCGCACCAGCTAGCAGTAGATGTCGTTCTGGAGGTAGCTAGTCGACGCAGGCTGGTCGCTCTATAGGCGGCGAGTCATCCGAAAACTCTGCGTTGCTCTCCTATGCAGGAGCGTAGGTCGCGGTGAAACACTCTGAAATATCATTTCGCTCTATAGCTGAGTCTGACTATCTATATATCCATTGAAAACAGCTAGTTAGACGCGCTGACACCGATCGTCTGTTTTAACGACACAAAATTGACATTCATTTGCTATGGAACTTTAGTCTTACTTGTGGGGGATCACCCGCCAGAAATTTGCCATCACTTTGGCAACGCGAAGCGCGGTGATTTTCCTGAGGAGCAGAACATGTCGATCATTTCGATCCTTTGCAGAGTGAAGGGGCTGTTTAGCAAGTTTGCCTTTACGTCCCGTTTCCATGGCCCGCCTAACTAGGGTCTGGATTCGCTTTGCCTGATCGCTCAGCGAGCCATTCAATTCGCGAATTCCAGGTGCGCACCCGGGGAACGGCTTTGCCTTTCCCGCGCCTGCTCTCGCCAAAAAAATGCACCAACAAACCGCGTTAGCCAGCACCTGACTGGGCGTGGGAGGATTTCTATCGTCCCGTGCTCTCCCCCCAGATACAGCGAGGACAACCGAAATGGCCAATTTCAACAAGGCGGACCTGGAATTCATCCTCAAGCAAATATTTATTGCAGAAGCGCATTCCAGTGGTGCCAGCCTCAGTGATTTGCTCCCCAATAGTCAGGTGCCCTTTGGCCTGCGAACCGTCGATGGCAGCTACAACAATCTGGTTGCCGGGCAAAGCGAGTTTGGCGCGGCGGACAATTCGTTCCTGCGCCTGCTTGATGCCCAGTATCGAGCGGCATACGCCGCGTCAGGGAATGTGGTCGATCCGCAGCCTCGGATCATCAGTAACCTGATCGTCGACCAGACCGCCAACAACCCGGCCGCGGTGGCGGCGAACGGCGGTGCAGCCCCGGTAATCAGCCCCGGTCTGGATGGTGTGTTTGGCACGGCTGACGACAAAGAAGTGTTCTTCATTCCCAATGAATCACCGGACGTCGGTTTGACCGCTGGCTTCAACGCGTGGATGACCTTTTTCGGCCAGTTCTTCGACCACGGCCTGGACCTGGTCACCAAGAGCAGTACCGACGTTGTGTTTATTCCGCTGCAACCGGACGATCCATTGTACGTACCGGGCGGCCCGACCAACTTCATGGTGCTGCCACGAGCAGTGCATACCCCCGGCGCGGACGGAATACTCGGCACTGCCGATGATGGCCAGCCCAACACCACCTCGCCGTTCGTGGACCAAAGCCAGACTTACAGCTCGCACCCCTCGCATCAGGTGTTCCTGCGCGAGTACGTCATCAACGCGGCAGGTGACCCGATTGCAACGGGGCGCTTGATTACCAACCGCGATCTTGGCGGCGATGGCAAATTCGGCACGGCCGATGATGGCGACGGCACCAATGGCGGCATGGCGACCTGGGCCGTGGTCAAGGCCCAGGCCCGTGACATTCTCGGCATCAACCTGACCGACGCCGATGTGCACAACGTGCCGCTGCTGGCCACCGATGCCTATGGCAACTTCATCCGGGGACCGAGCGGCATGCCCCAGGTGGTGATGAAAGGGCTTGATGGTATTGGCGGCACGGCGGATGACATCCTGGTCGAAGGCAACCGGGATGCTCCGATCAGCCTGTCCAACGCCGTGAGCGCCGGGCATGGCTTCCTCGACGACATCGCCCACAATGCTGCACCGGTCGTCGTCGGCGGGGTTCTGCAGGCGGATGCTGATGCGCTTGTCGGTAATGCGCAGCCGGCTGATGGAGCCGGCAACAACCTGACCTATGACAACGAGTTGCTCGACGCCCACTACATTGCCGGCGACGGCCGGGTAAACGAGAACATCGGCCTGACCACCGTGCACCATGTGTTCCACTCCGAGCACAACCGCCTGGTCCAGCAAACCAAGGACACCCTTCTGGCTGCTGGCGATCTGGCCTTCCTCAATGAGTGGCTGGTGGACGACGTGGCCGCGATACCCACCACACCCGCCGAAATCGCGGCGTTGGTGTGGGACGGCGAACGCCTGTTCCAGGCCGCCAAGTTCGGCACCGAGATGCAGTACCAGCACCTGGTGTTCGAGGAGTTCGCGCGGACCGTTCAGCCGCAGATCGACGGATTCCTTGCGCCCAACGGGTATGACACCTCGATCAACCCGGCCATCCTCGCCGAGTTCGCCCACGTGGTGTACCGCTTCGGTCACTCGATGTTGACCGAGACTGTCGATCGTTTCGACCCCGAGTTCAATCCGCTCCTCACTGACCCGAACAACCCGGACGCACAACTCGGTCTGATCGCGGCCTTCCTCAACCCGCTGGCGTTCGCCGGTAGCGGGGCGACGGCGGACGAAGCGGCAGGGGCGATTATTCGCGGTGTGACCCGTCAGCTCGGTAACGAGATCGACGAGTTCGTCACCGAAGCCTTGCGCAACAATCTGCTCGGCCTGCCGCTCGATTTGCCGGCCCTGAACCTGGCCCGTGGTCGCGACACAGGCATCCCCACGTTGAATGAAGCACGCCGTGAGATGTACCACTCAACCGGCGACAGCCAACTCAAGCCTTACATCAGTTGGGCTGACTTTGCCGACCACCTCAAACACCCCGAGTCGTTGGTCAACTTCATTGCGGCCTTTGGCACGCATGCCACGATTACGTCGGTGACCTCGTTGGCAGACAAACGCGCTGCAGCCCTGGCGCTGGTATTCGGCGGCGCGGGCTCGCCGGCTGACCGCCTGGACTTCCTGAACAGCACCGGTGCCTATGCCAACATGACGCTGGCCGGCGCGGACGGGCAGTTGGGCACTGCCGACGACGTGACGGGTGTGACGATCACGGGCCTGGACGATGTCGACTTCTGGGTCGGAGGCCTCGCCGAGCAGAAAATGCCGTTCGGCGGCATGCTCGGTTCGACGTTCAACTTCGTGTTTGAAACCCAGCTGGAGGCGTTGCAGAACGGCGACCGCTTCTACTACCTGTCGCGTACCGCGGGCCTGAACTTCGGCACCGAGTTGGAGAACAACTCCTTTGCCAAGCTGATCATGCTCAACTCCGATGTCACCCACCTGTCGAACACCGTGTTCCTGACGCCTACATTCACCCTCGAAGTGAATCAGGCCAATCAGTTCACGAACCTTGGCGTGGACGGCAAAGCCGATCCAACGGGCGGCATCATGATCAACGGCGTGGAAATCGTGCCGCTGGTGATCCGCGACAACCCCAACACCCCGGGGGCGGACAGTAACTATCTGCAATACACCGGTGAAGACCATGTCGTCCTGGGCGGCACGGCCGGCAATGACATCATCATCTCCGGTGACGGCGATGACACCGTTTACGGCGATGGAGGCAACGACCGCCTCGAAGGTGGCGCCGGCAACGATGCGGTACTCGGCGGCGCGGGCGATGACATCATCACCGACTCGTTCGGCGACAACCGTCTGGAAGGTAATGCCGGTAACGACGTGATCGTGGCCGGTAGCATGCTGGCTGCAGGCAACCTGATCCTGGGGGGCGATGGGCAGGACTTTATCGTTACCACCGAAGACATCACCACGACCTTCGGCGGTCGGGGTGACGACTTCATCCTCGGCGCCAAGACCAACCTGCCACCTACTGGCAACGAAGGGGATGACTGGATCGAGAAGGGCGCCCAGGACGGTGCGCCTGGCGATAACTTCGCGCCGTTGCTCACTGACGATGTGATCGGCAACGACATCTTTGTCGGTGGCGGTGGCTTCGACGAAATGATCGGCGAGGGTGGCGATGACATCTTTGTCGGCAGCGATGCCCAGGACAAGATGGACGGCATGTCCGGCTTCGACTGGGTGACCTACAAAAATGACAAGGTCGGCGTGACCGTTGACCTGAGCCTGGCCGCGCTGGCGCAGCCACATGGCAACGCGCCAAACCAGAACGCCGGGGTGTTCAACCCGGTCGGCGCCTCGCCGGCCTCGATTCTCGACCGTTTTGCCGAGGTCGAAGGCTTGTCCGGTTCGCAATTTGGCGATGTGCTCAAAGGCGATGATGTGGATGCGGTCACCATCGTCAACCACGGCGGCGCCACGGGCAGTGCGCTGACCAATGTGGCGTTGATCCGCGGACTGGACCAGTTCCTGGCCGATGCCGGTTTGCCAACCACAGGCTTTGCCACCGGCAACATCATCCTCGGTGGCAATGGCAGTGACCTGATCGAGGGCCGCGGTGGCGATGATCTGATCGACGGCGACAAATGGATCAACGTCAGAATTGCCGTTTATGCTCCCGGCGACGTCAACCATACCGGCCCAGAGATTGCCACCTTCGACAGCATGGTCGATATGATCCCGTTCATGCTGGATGGCACCTATAACCCGGGTCAGCTCAAGGCCGTGCGGGAAATCCTGCCCGGTACCTCGACGGGCGGGGCGGCCTTCGACACTGCCATTTACTCCGGGGTTCAGTCCGAATATACGGTGGTTCAAGACACCCGCGGCACGGCCAATCTGGCGGATGATGTCTGGACGGTGACCGATACCGTCGCCGGTCGCGACGGCACCGATACGCTGTTGCATATCGAACGCCTGCAGTTCTCCGATAGCCAGCGAGTGCTGGTGCCTGGGCTGAATCTACAGCCGACGGGCAGTCCGACCGTCACGGATGGAAACGGCGGAGCGATCACGGTGGGCGACACGCTGACGGTCAGCTCGGCCCTGGTGCGCGATGGCAACAACATCGCGCCGGGTAATCCGCTGGGTACTCTCAACAACACCTCGGTGTCCTACTACTGGCAGTTCGAAGCCAGTCCAGGCAGCGGTGTATTCGAGGACATCATCCTGTTGCCGGCCGGCGACCTGGCGTTCCAGAGTGCCGACGGCACCGCGTTCAAGGTCTCTCCTGACCTCGTCGGGTTGTCGTTGCGGGTCAAGGCGATCTACCAGGATGGTCATGGCACGACCGAAATAGTGTTCTCGGCGCCGACTACTGTGGTGGCTCCCGGTGCGCCGGTTGTGCCAACGGCGCAGGTGCCTGTCGTCGATGCCACGGCGGGTGGCGAAGGCCTGCACATGGTTCGCTCCGACCTCAACTTCATCCTTGATCAGATCAAGATTGCCGAGGCAGACGCGAACGGGCAGGACATCCTCTCGCTGATCCCGAACATCCGCGCGCCGTTGGGCCTGCGTTCGGTCGATGGGTCGAACAACAACCTGATGAACCTCAACGGCAACAACCACACCGAGTTTGGTGCTGCCGATAACATCTTTCCGCGCTTGACCGATCCGGTCTTCAATCCAGCGGAATTGGGAACGACGTATGCGAGCAACGGCGGCCTTGTGATTGACTCGCAGCCTCGTACCATCAGTAATCTGATCGTTGACCAGACGGCGAACAACCCGGCGGCCTATGCCACGGCTTACGACCCGGGTGTGGACGGAGTGCTCAACTTCGGCCTGGCTGGTAATGACGATGTGCTCAAGGATGGCGTACGGATAGTCGCCAGCCCTGGCCTGGATGGTCAGTTCGGTACGGGCGACGACCATGATGTGTACCTGTTCGAGAACACCGCGGCGGATGCGGGGCTGTCTGCGCCGTTCAACGCCTGGATGACCTTCTTCGGACAGTTCTTCGATCATGGTCTCGATCTCGTGACCAAGGGCGGTTCGGGCACGGTCTTCATCCCGTTGAAACCGGATGATCCGCTGTATGTGCCAGGCGGCAACACTAACTTCATGGTGTTGAGCCGCGCGACCAACCTGCCAGGGGCGGATGGCGTTCTCGGCACGGCAGACGACATCCATGAGCAAACCAACACCACGACGCCATTCGTGGACCAAAACCAGACCTACAGCTCGCACCCCTCGCATCAGGTGTTCCTGCGCGGTTATGTAATGACCGACGACGGCCCCATAGCGACCGGTAGGCTGATCACTAACGTTGACCTGGGGGTGGATGGCAAGTATGGCGGCGGAGATGACACCGAAATCGGTGGCATGGCGACCTGGAAAGTGGTCAAGGCGCAAGCCAACGACATCCTGGGTATCCACCTGACCGATGCCGACGTCGATAACGCCCCGCTATTGGCGACCGACGCCTATGGCAATTTCATCAAGGGGCCGAACGGCTTCCCGATGGTCGTGATGAAAGGGCTTGATGGTATTGGCGGCACGGCGGATGACGTCCTGGTCGAAGGCAATCCGAATGCCCCGATCAGCCTGACCAACGCAGTGCGCACCGGTCACCAGTTCCTCGTCGACATCAACAACAATGCCGTGCCGGTAATCGTCGGCGGGGTTCTGCAGGCGGATACTGACACTGACGTCGGCAATTCGCAGCCAACTGGCCTAGGCGGCAACAACCTGACCTATGACAACGAACTGCTCGACGCTCACTACATCGCTGGCGACGGCCGGGTCAACGAAAACATCGGCCTGACCGCGGTGCATGCGATCTTCCACGCCGAGCACAATCGGCTGGTCGCGCAGACCAAGGATACGGTGCTCGATTCCAATGACGTGGCCTTCCTCAACGAGTGGCTGCTCACTCCGGTGAGTGCATTGCCAGTCAACCAGGCTGAGATCGATGCGCTGGTGTGGAATGGCGAGCGCTTGTTCCAGGCGGCCAAGTTCGGCACCGAGATGCAGTATCAACACCTGGTGTTCGAGGAATTTGCGCGGACCATCCAGCCTCGGGTCGACCTGTTCTTTGCACCGACCCAAGTCTATGACGTCGACCTCGATGCTTCGATCGTTGCCGAGTTCGCCCACACCGTGTACCGGTTTGGGCACTCGATGCTGACCGAGACCGTCGATCGCTTCGACGTCAATTTCAACGTGGTGGGCGATCCGAACAGTGCTGATCCCAATCAGCAACTGGGCTTGATCGCGGCGTTCCTCAACCCGTTGGCGTATGCCGCCAGTGGTGTGACGCCTGAGGATGCGACCAGCGCGATCATCCGCGGGGTGACTCGCCAGGCCGGTAACGAAATCGACGAGTTCGTCACCGAGGCGCTGCGCAATAACCTGCTCGGTTTGCCGCTCGACCTGCCGGCGATCAACATCGCCCGTGGCCGCGATGTGGGGATTCCCTCGCTCAACGCGATCCGCCGCGACATCTACAGCCAAACCGGTGATACCCAACTCAAGCCGTACAACAGCTGGGTCGATCTGGTGCAGCACCTCAAACATCCGGAGTCGTTGATCAACTTCATCGCAGCCTATGGCACGCATGACACGATCACGTCGGCGCTCACGCTGCTAGACAAACGAGCTGCAGCCATGGCGCTGGTGTTCGGTGGTGCGGGTGCGCCGGCTGACCGCCTGGACTTCCTCAACGGCAGCGGTACCTGGGCCAACATAACGCTGGCCGGCAAGGATGGCGTGCTGGGCACTGCTGATGATCTGAAGGGTGTGACGATCACGGGCGTCGATGCCATCGACCTCTGGATCGGTGGCCTGGCCGAAGAGAAAACCCCATTCGGCGGCATGCTCGGCACGACCTTCAACTTCGTGTTCGAGAACCAGCTGGAGAAACTGCAGGACGGCGACCGCTTCTATTACCTGGAACGCACCTCTGGCCTGTCGATGAATGCGGAACTTGAAAGCAACTCGTTCGCCAAGCTGATCATGGCCAACACCTCGGCCACGCACTTGCCAGGCCTGGTGTTCTCGGATCCTGCGTTCTATCTGGAAGTAGACCAGTCCAAGCAGTACAACGATGGCCTGGGCAACGCCGATCCGCTCAGCGACAACAACCAGCAGGTGGTGTTCCGCGACAATCCGCTGACGGCGGGCCCGGACGCCAACTACATCCGGTACTCGGGTGATGAGCACGTCGTGATGGGCGGCACCAACGGCGCAGACATTCTCGTCTCGGGGGGTGGCGATGACACGGTCTGGGGTGATGCCGGCAACGATCGCATCGAGGGTGGCAACGGCAACGACCAACTGCGGGGTGGCGCCGGCGACGACATCATCACGGACGTTGGCGGCGACGATAACATCCAGGGTGGCGACGGCAACGACGTGCTGCACGGAGGCAACGGCATCAACCTGATCATTGGCGGCTTCGGCAACGACTTCATCGTGACCGGTGAGGACGCCTCCGAAGCCATTGGTGGCCAGGGCAATGACTTCATCCTGGGCAGCAAAGCCAACGAACAGGACATGGGTAACGAAGGCGACGACTGGATCGAGAAGGGCACATCTGACGGTGCGCCTGGCGACAACTTCGACCCGCTCGGCAACGACCCGGTGATCGGCCACGATGTCTTCATCGGCGGTAACGAGAACGATAAGTTCAACGGCGAAGGCGGCGACGACATCATGGTCGGCAGTCTCGGCATGGGTGACCGCTATATTGGCGGCTCCGGCTATGACTGGGCGACCTTCAAGGATCTGGCACAAGGCGTGACCATCGATTACAGCGACCGCTTTTTCGATGTACCGCCAGTACCGGGTTCGGGTGCCTCGGCGCTCGTGCGTTTCGACATCATGGAAGGCCTGTCGGGTTCCTCGCACGGCGACTTCCTGCGTGGTGATAACGAAGATGCAACTTCGCTGCCTACCGCGGGTGCAACCGGCAGCGTGCTGACCAACATCAGCCTGATCAACGGCCTGTCCGATCTGCTGGCAGCCGGAGCGACGTTCTACGACGGTGGCAACATCATCCTCGGTGGCAGCGGCAGCGACCTCCTCGAAGGTCGCGGTGGTGACGACATCCTCGACGGTGACAAGTGGCTGAACGTACGCATCAGCGTGCGGCAGAACGCTGATGGCACTGGCCCGGAAATCGCCTCGTTCAACAGCATGGAGCCCATGGTGCCGTTCATGTTGAACGGTACTTACAACCCAGGCCAACTGGTCATCGTGCGGGAGATCCTGGCCGGCGATAACAGCTTCGACACCGCTGTGTTCTCCGGTGTTTCGACGGACTACAGCGTCGTTGTCGATGGCGACACTGTCATTGTGACCGACTCGGTGGTGGGGCGAGATGGCGTCGATCGGCTGACGGGCATCGAGCGTCTGCAGTTCTCTGATGTTTCGCAGGCGTCCGGCGTTGGCACTGCCGTCAACAGCGACCCATCAGGTCACCTGGCGATCCTCGATGATCTCACCGGTGTGCGTGACGATACGCCTGTCGCCGGTCAGCTGCTGCGCGTGAGCAATCTGGCGGTACACGACGCGGACAACACGAGTGTTGGCAATCCGGCCGGTGCGGTTAACGGTGCGGTTGCCTACTACTGGCAGGTTGAAAACCTTCCTGGCTCGGGCGTCTATGAAGACATCACCTTTGTCGCCGCCGGCGAAGTATCGCGGGCGATCGGCACCACCTACCGGGTGGCGGATGATGTGGCGGGCCTGAACATCCGCGTTCGGGCGGTGTATCAGGATGCCAAGGGCACGCTGGAAATCGTCGACTCGTCGGCGAACAGCGCACCGACCACAGGGCCGACCGTTAACGGGCTTCTGGTGCAGAACCAGGTGTTGACCGCTGACGCGTCGACCATCGTCGATGCCGATGGCCTCAGCAATCCGCAGTTCACCTACCAGTGGCAGGCGACCAACGGGGTCAGCTTCGTCGACATCGTCGGAGCCACCGGTAGCACGTTCACGCTGACTCAGGATCAGGTCGACGATCAGGTGCGCGTGGTGGTCAGTTACGTGGATAACTTCGGTGTGCACGAAAGCATTGCGTCCGATCCTTCGGACCCGGTGGCTAACGTCAACGATGCACCGACAGGCGCGTTGCTGATCAGCGATACGACACCGGATCAAGGACAGGTGTTGACCGCGCTGACTGGCGGGATTGCCGATGCGGATGGGCTGGGCACCTTCAGCTTCCAATGGCAGCAAGGTGTCGGTGCTTCCTTCACTAACATCAACGGCGCGACCGCTGCGACCTTCACCCCTGGCGTGGCGCAGGGCAACCTGCAACTACGGGTGATCGTGACCTACACCGATGGCTTCGGCGCATTGGAAACGGTGACCTCTGCGGCAACCGCAGCGGTTACGGTACCGGCTGGCGTGGTGCTGCAAGGCACCCCTGGGGCGAACACCCTCACCGGTGGCGCGGGTAACGATGTGCTGTTTGGTCTGGGCGGCAACGATACGTTGAATGGCCTGGCCGGTAATGACCAGTTGTTTGGCGGCACCGGCAACGACACGCTCAACGGCGGAAACGATGACGACATCCTCAATGGCGAGGACGGAACCGACACCCTCAACGGTGGGCTCGGCGCGGATGTCATGAACGGCGGCTCCGGCAACGACACCTTTGTGGTCGACAACGTCGGTGACACCGTAATCGAGGCGCTGAATGGCGGTACCGATCTGGTGCAAACCAGCCTGACGACCTACCTGCTCGGTGCCAACGTCGAGAACCTGACCTATACCGGTGTCGGTAACTTCACCGGTACCGGTAACGCGCTGGCCAACACCCTCACTGGCGGGGTCGGTAACGACGTCCTCAATGGCGGTGCAGGTGGTGACCGGATGGTGGGGTTAGCCGGCAACGATACGTACGTCGTCGATGCCGCCGGGGATGTGGTGGTCGAGGTGGCGGGTGGCGGTGTGGATAGCGTGCAAACGTCGCTGGGTAACTACACCCTGGATGGTAACGTCGAGAACCTGACCTACACCGGAGCCGGTAACTTCGTCGGCAACGGCAACGGGTTGAACAACACCATCACCTCAGGGGGAGGCAATGACAACCTCAGTGGTGGTGGCGGCAACGACATCCTCATCGGCAACGGCGGTAACGACACGCTCAATGGCGATGCCGGTAACGACCAACTGTTGGGTGGCCTTGGCACCGATACCCTGAACGGCGGAACGGGCGATGACAGCCTCGACGGCGGAGACGGGGACGATGCATTGAATGGCGGGACAGGCAACGACACGCTGCTCGGCGGGCTGGGTAATGACAGCCTGGATGGCGGTAACGGCATCGATCTGCTCCAGGGAGGCGATGGCAACGACACCTTGCTCGGTGGTGGCGATAACGACACCTTGTTGGGCGGCATCGGCAATGACTTTATCGATGGCGGCAATGGTAACGATACGGTCACTGGTGGTGCTGGCAACGACTTGATGGTTGCCAGCGGTGGCAACGATGTCTTCATGTTCGCAGCAGGCTTCGGGACCGATCAGATTACCGGCTTCGATGCCAACCCGAATGGAGGAGGCCAGGACCGGCTCGATATCACCGCGTTGAACATCACGGCGGTGAACTTTGCCGCCAGCGTCACCATCACCGACGTCGGTGCGGATACCCTGCTCAGCTTCGCAGGAGCTGACTCCATCCGCCTGGTCGGTGTGGCCGACGCAACAACCGTCACTGCTAACGACTTCATTCTGGCCACTTGAGGAACTGGTCAGTAATGCCGCAACAAGCGTGAAAAATGAAGGGAGGGCAATGGATGCCCTCCCTTTTTTTTGAAAAAAAACTGGACGCGTGTTCGGGTGAAAATGTCTAGTACAGGCTGTCGATGAGCGAAGTCTCGTCAGCTGATTTTTATTCGGATAAAGGGCATGCCCGATGGACCGATTCCAGGAAATGCAGGTCTTCGCCGCGGTTGCCCAAGAGCAGGGGTTCTCGGCGGCGGCGCGACGTCTGGGCCTGTCGGCGGCCAGCGTCACCCGAGCGGTGGCGGCGCTGGAGAAGCGCATTGGCACCTTGTTGCTGACACGCACCACCCGCAGCGTGCACTTGAGCGAGGCCGGGCAGCGTTACCTGGAGGATTGTCGGAGAATTCTGGCCGAGGTGCAGGAAGCGGAGGATTCGGCAGCCGGCAGTCACGCCCAGCCGCGTGGGCAACTGACAATCACGGCGCCGGTGTTGTTTGGTGAGTTGTTCGTCACACCGGTCATGGTCGGTTATCTCACTCAATTTCCAGAAGTCGGCATCAATGCCTTGCTGCTCGACCGGGTGGTGAGCATGGTCGAAGAGGGCATTGATGTCGCGGTGCGTATCGGTGAGCTGCCTGACAGCAATCAACACGCGATTCGCGTGGGCGAAGTACGGCGGGTGATCTGCGCGTCCCCGGCGTTTTTGGCTGCCCGTGGCAGGCCACGTCACCCGGATGAGCTCAATGGCGCACCCATCATTGCGACCTCGTCGATCGGGCAGCTCAGGACCTGGCCATTTCTTGACGCGGGCGAGCCGCTGAACGTTCGTCCGGAACCGCGCCTTGTGGTCACCGCCAATCAAGCGGCGATCACGGCGGCCTGCCTGGGCCTGGGATACACCCGGGTCCTGTCTTATCAAGTGGCGGGCAAGGTGGCGGCCGGTGAGCTGGAAATCGTGCTGGCCGACTTCGAACTGCCGGCACTGCCCATTCATGTGGTCTACCAAGGGGGACGCAAGGCTCCGGTGCGGGTCCGTAGTTTTGTGGACTTTACGGTGAAGGCGCTGCGCGAACATCCGGCGCTGAGCGGCTAAAGGGTTGTTGCGCTGGTTGAAATAATGGATTGCGTTTGCTGGTTATTCTGTTGTTTTGGTTGTAGGTGGAAGATAGCGGCCATTGGTGCTGATCTTTCCCTGAACGGCGCCCCACTCGACGGAGTCGACCATGCAAGCGATCAAACTCTACAACTTCCCTCGTTCCGGCCATGCTCACCGCGTGGAGCTGATGCTGTCCTTGCTGCACCTGCCGACCGAGCTGATCTTTGTCGATTTGGCCAAGGGCGCGCACAAGCAAGCGGATTACCTGGCGCTCAACGCTTTTGGTCAGGTGCCGGTCATCGATGATCAAGGTGTGGTGCTGGCCGATTCGAACGCCATCCTGGTCTATCTGGCACATAAATATGGCAATGGTCGCTGGCTGCCCACCGATCCGGTCGGCGCGGCGAAGGTTCAGCGCTGGCTGTCGGCGGCCGCAGGGCCGATTGCCTTTGGTGTGGCCAGAGCACGATTGATCACGGTGTTTGGCGCGCCATACAACGCGCAAGAGGTGATCGCTTATTCCCACACCGTGCTCAAGGTAATCGACCACGAGTTGGCGTCGACGCCCTACCTGGCCGGCAGTGAGCCGACCATCGCCGATGTCGCCGCCTACAGTTACATCGCCCATGCGCCGGAAGGCAATGTCTCGCTGGACGACTACGCCAACATCCGCGCCTGGCTGGCGCGTATTGAAGCCTTGCCGGGGTTTGTCGGCATGCCGCGCACGGTGGCCGGTTTGCAAAAAACCGCCTGATGCTCACGGCCCGACCCGCTCGGGCCGTTCACTGTGCGCGAAAGGCGCAGGGGAGAAACCGTTATGGAACATTCACCTTGGCACGCCGGCGAAAAACAGTTGCAGGCTCATGTTGGGGTTGCCGAGCGAATGGAGGCGTTCGGTCGGCGGGTGATTCGCAGTCAAATGCCGGATCAGCACCGCACGTTCTATCAGCAACTGCCGTTCATGCTGTACGGCGCCGTCGATGCCGAGGGCAATCCCTGGGCGAGCATTCTTGAAGGGCCTCCAGGCTTTGCACATTCCCCCGACCCCGCACTGTTGCAGTTCGACCGTTTGCCGGGCGCCGATGACCCTGCTCAATTGCAAGACGGTGCCGCCATCGGGCTGCTCGGTATCGAGTTGCACACCCGGCGTCGCAACCGCCTCAATGGTCGAGTGGGCGCTGTAACGGCCAGCGGATTCGGGGTGACGGTGGAACAATCCTTCGGCAACTGCCCGCAGTACATTCAGTTGCGCCAGTTTCGCTCGGTGCCATTGGCGGATCCCTCAAGCCGCGTTGCGCAGCACTTGAATGAGCTGGATGACGCGGCCAGAACCATGATCGTCGACGCGGACACGTTCTTTGTCGCCAGCTACGTGGACGTCGATGGCCAGCGCTCGGTGGATGTTTCTCACCGGGGCGGGCAGGCCGGTTTCGTACAGGTAGACGGTAATCGCCTGACCATCCCGGACTTCGCCGGCAACCTGCATTTCAATACGCTGGGCAATCTGCTGATCAATCCTCGCGCCGGTCTGTTGTTCATCGATTTCAATACAGGCGACCTGCTGCACCTCAGCGGGCGCACCGACATCATCCTCGACGGACCGCAGATCGATGCCTTCCAAGGTGCCGAGCGACTATGGACCTTCGAAGTCGAACACGTAGTACGTCGGCCTGCAGCGCTGGCCTTGCGCTGGCGCTTTGACGGCGTGTCGCCCACCAGTCTGCTGACCGGCACCTGGGCGCAGGCCAACGCGCGTTTGCAAGCCCAGGCCTTGGGGGATCGCTGGCGCCCACTGCAGGTGGTGCGTATCGAGGCGGAAAGCCAAAACATCCGCTCGATCTACCTGCAGGCCGCCGATGGCGCCGGGTTGCCGGTGTTCCAAGCCGGGCAGCATTTGCCGCTGCGGTTCAACATCGGCGGTGAGGTACATATCCGCACGTATAGCTTGTCGAGTGCGCCGTCGGATGATTTTTTCCGCATCAGTGTGAAACGTGACGGGTTGGTGTCATCACACCTGCATGATCAGATTAAGGTCGGCGATGTACTGGAAGCCCGCGCGCCCCAGGGGCATTTCACCGTGGCGCCGCATGAGCGGCGGCCGCTGGTGTTGCTGGCCGCTGGCGTGGGCATTACGCCGTTGCTGTCGATGGTGCGCGAGGTGGTTTATCAAGGCCTGCGTACGCGAAGCATTCGCCCGACGTGGTTCTTCCAAAGCTCGCGGACCTTGGCCGATCAACCGTTTCGCCCGGAGCTGAACCGTTTGCTCGACGGCCTCGGCGACTCGGTGCGAATGCTGCGTCTGCTCAGTCAGCCAGAGCCCGATGCCCGCGAGGGTGAAGATTTCGACCTGACCGGGCGAATCGATGCCGATTTGCTCACGAGCATCGTTGAGGTGGAAGACTACGATCAGCTGGATTTTGTCCTCTGCGGCCCGGGCAGTTTTACCCAGGCGATGTACGACAGCCTGCGGGAAATGGACATTCGTGATTCAAGGATTCACGCCGAAACCTTTGGCCCGTCGACACTGCGCCGGATACCCGACCCGGATGCCGTGGTCATCGAACAACCTCCGGTCGCCACCACATCAGTGCCGGTGGTATTCGAGCGCTCGGCCAAAGAGGCGCGCTGGAAACCCGACAGCGGCAGCCTGCTGGAATTGGCGGAAAGCCGTGGATTGCGTCCGGAGTTCAGTTGCCGCGGCGGCTCCTGTGGGACCTGCAAAACCCGCCTGATCAGCGGTGAGGTAACTTATCCACAGGTGCCGGCAGAAATCCCCGATGCGGGAGAAGTGCTGATTTGTTGTGCGGTGCCGGCGCAGGGTTCGCAGCCGGTGGTGCTGGACCTTTAACCTGTCGATCCCTGTAGGAGCTGAGCTTGCTCCGGGCGGCGTTCCGACGATAGCGGTGTGTCTGTGGACATCAATGTTGAATGTTAAACAGCCATCGCGGGCAAGCCCGCTCCCACATTTGGTCAAATGTTGGCCCGAAAAATACTGTGAATGTCCTACAAACATGACTGCTCCAGAGGAGGTTTCCGACAGGTTCTAGCGGTTGTTGCGTCGGAAGCCGGAGGGGTAGGCTTTGTGGGTCGCTGCATATCAGCGACCGGGCTTCGCGGCCCGAATTAGCTTACTTGGTGCATAATCACCGCCCTCAACCGACTCTCCTTCGTAGTTTGTCGATTGATTTCATGGTGGCTGTGCGCGGGATACCTTCGGGTATGCCGGGTTTCCAAGTAGCTCGGTCCGCGAACCCGTGCACAGCTGCCACCTTCCTTCGCTTCGCGGCGACTAGTGGCAGCTCCATTACTTACTTGGAGTGTCACCATGATCAAAGAACCCCCAAATCCCCCGGAAACCGACGACGTTTCCCCCTACGAATCCATCGACTCCAAAAAAATCAACGAAGCCGCCGAACGCGCGCTGAATCACTACCTCAATCCCGCCGCCCTCAAATCACCGACCACGCGCAAACCCAGCACGATGTTCGTGCTGGCACCCGATATCAAAGACGAAGACTTGCTGGCCCACACTTGTGAATCGTTGGCCCAGGCCAACGTGATGGCCGGCGATTTTGCCGCCTACCTGGAAGGCCCGCACCGCAACACCGCCATGGCCATTCAGCAAATCGTCATGCTGGCGGAGCTGGCAGCGAACCGGATGCTCGATAACCTCGAAATCCCCAAAGCCGCGCCACACCGCTGACTCAGTGTGGGAGCGGGCAAGCCCTAATGCCGATCAGTTAAGCCGCACTGCACTTTGTAGCAGCTGGCGAAGCCTGCGTTCGGCTACGTTCGGCTGCGCAGCAGTCGTAAAAAAGAGTTTGCGGTCTACCTGAAACACCGCATCGGCTGATTTCACGACTGCTGCGCAGCCGAACGCAGGCTTCGCCAGCTGCTACGGATCGCGTTAAGGCTTAACTGATCGGCATTAGGGCAAGCCCGGCTCCCACCATCAGCAATCAGGCGTAGGACAGGGACTTTTCTTCCAGCAGCTCTTCGTACAATTCGGTCCACTTGCGGCCCATTTCGTCCGCGGTGAACAGCTGCCGATAACGCGCCTCAGCCTTCACGCCCATTTCTGCTGCACGCGTCGGGTTTTCCCACAGCGTGCGCATCGCCTCGCGGAATGCCTGTGGATGACTTGGCGGGACCACCAGCCCGGTTTCGTTGTGAATGTTGATGTAGCTGGTGCCAGTGCCGATCTCGCTGGAGATCATCGGTTTGCCATACATCGCGCCTTCGAGCAGCGAGATGCCGAACGCTTCAGAACGCAGGTGGGACGGGAACACGATGGCGTAGCTCAGTTGCAGCAGCGCCACTTTGTCTTCGTCGCCCAGACGTCCAAGAAAATGAATATTGCGCAAACCCAGCGCGGCGGCCTGGGCGTGAAGTTCTGTTTCCAGTGGGCCGGCGCCGACAATCACCGTCGGGTAATCCAGGTCCTTCAAGGCGTCGAGCAGGATGTGCAAACCTTTGTAGTAGCGCATCACCCCCACAAACAGAAAAAACTTATCCCCAAGCTTTTGCCGCCAATGGTCCATTCGACGGCTGTCAGGCTGTGGGTAACCTGCCTTGTTCAGGCCATAGGGGATCACGCGGGTCTTGTCCTGAAACTGTTGCAATACATCGCTGGTGTGCAAGTAGTTAGGCGACGCCGCGACGATCCGGTCAGCGCTGTTCAGGAAGCGGTTCATCAAGGGGCGGTAAAGTTTGAGCAGGTGTTTCTGGCGAATGATGTCCGAGTGGTACGTCACCACGCTCGGTTTGTTCAGGCCGCTGGCGAAATGCACCAGGTCCATGAACGGCCATGGGAAGTGGTAATTGACCACGTCGGCCTCGGCCGCCAACTCGCGAAACTGTTTGAAGACGCTCCAGGAAAATCCTGTGGAGGCGAACTGAATGTCGAGCTTCGCCCGATGAACCTCGTGATAACCGAGCTGCACCACAGGCGTTGTCGGATCGGCACTGAGTGTCAGCACCTTGCCTTCAACGCCGTGCTGGGCACCGCTTTCGCACAACTGGAATATCACTTGTTCGATCCCGCCGACCGAGTCAGGCAGGTATGTCTTGAAAAAATGCAGAACTCGCATTCAACCTCCCATAGCCTGGCGGTAGGCGCTGGCCGTGACGTGCGCGCAGCGTTTCCAGGTAAAAAGCCTCGCTTGTCGCAATCCGGCGTCCGAGCATGCTTGCCAATGCGCTTGATCGTCGATCAGACGGCTCATTGCATCGCGCAAGCCGTCGGGATCATCAGGCTCAATATAGTTGCCCGCGGTTTCTGCCACTTCGGGCATGGCCGAACGTCGCGTCAGAATGACCGGCGTGCCGCAGGCCATGGCCTCCAGTACCGGCAGGCCAAAACCTTCGTAAAGCGACGGAAAAATCAACGCCCGAGCGCCGGCCAACAGCTGCGCGACATGCTCGTCAGGCAGATAGCCCAGCAAACAGACATGCCCGCAGGCCAGGGACTGATGCAGTTCTTCGCTGAACTGCTCGCGCTGCCAGCCGGCCATGCCGACGATCAGCAGCGGAAAACGCTGACGCACCAATTCGGGTAGTCGGGCGTGGGCGCGCAGGGCCAGGGTCAGGTTCTTGCGCGGCTCCAGGGTGCCTACACAGAGGAAGTATTCCCGCGCCTCGACGCCATGGGCCTTGAGTACGGTGTCGATGTCTTCGGGGGCCCGGGGGTGAAAGCGTGCAGCTACACCGAGTGGGGCGACGACAAATCGCTGGGCCGGTAACCCGAAATGTGCCTGGGCTTCGTCAGCAATGTACTGCGAATCGGTCAGAATCAGACTCGCCTGGCGCACACCGTCGGCCAGTCGCCGTTCGATTTCCCGCAAACGCGCGGGTGGCTGCGTGTCGGGGTAGTGCAGGTGCGTCAGGTCATGCAGGGTGATGACCGTCGGCCCGTCGAACGACAGTGGCCACAAACTCGGTTCGTGGTAGAGGTCGATTTCTTGCGCGCGACCTTGATCGAAGCGTTTCTGCTCCAGCCAGCGCCGAGCCTGATAGGCCCCTGGAATCTGGCGCAGAAGCGGCGTCAGTCGGGAATAACCGGGCATGGCCGCCTCAGGCAGCACCGAGCTCCAACCCCAGCCATGAAACAACGCCAGTTCAACATCCGGCTCACTCGCAAGGGCGTTTGCCAGTTCGGCGACGTAGTGGCCGATACCGGTACGCGGTGCCTGAAGAATTCGGGCATTAAGGGCAATTTGCATGTTGCCTCTCTTGCACGAGCGGCACGTCAATAAGATTGCGCAGGGTGTGTTCGGCCAATTGCGCGCTGGCTTCACGCCAGCCGATCCAGTGCCAATCCGCCACGTCGCGGGCAGCCGGGAACTGGCTGCTGCTTTCGAAGCGTGCGACCAGATCAGCCAGTGTTTGCGGCTCGGCCAGGTCGAAATACGCCATGAACTCACCACCAATTTCGCGGAAGATCGGAATATCGCTGCCCATGGCCGGCAGTCCGCGCTGCATGGCTTCCACCAATGGCAAACCGAAACCTTCGACCCAGGATGGAAACACCAGGGCGCTGGCGTTGGAGTACGCATGTTCGAGGCTGGTGTCGCTCAGGTCATTGAACATGAACAGGCGTTGATTAAGTTGCGGATGGTTGCGTACCCGGGCGAGCAGGGCGTCGCATTTCCAGCCAATTCGCCCGGCAATGCACAGCCGTGCTTTTGAACCCACCGCCCATGCCAGTTCGAAAGCGTCCAGCAGGTAATCGTGGTTTTTGCGCGGTTCGATGGTGCTGACCATCAGAAACACCGGTTCCGGCGTTTTGAAAATACGCGTCAGGCGCGGCTCGACGGCAGCCGTGGCTTCGCTCAGGTCCAGCTCGGAGCCGAGGTGGAAATAGTCGAACCACAATTCACTGGCCTTGGCAGGGCCCAGGCGGCGCTGCAATTCCTCTCGCACCTGATCGCGCACCGTGGCGGAAATGGCCACATAACCGTCGGCGGTTTTGCTGATCCAGTCGAACCACTCGTTGAACACCTGCACCAGCCGCGCGTCGTAAAACTGCGGATGCGTCACGGGAATCAGGTCGTAAATCACCGAAACGATGCCCACGCCTTCACGTTTGAGCTGTTCGGCAAACGGGAAAAAGTCGGTGTGCCAGGACGAATCCAGCAGCACCAGTTGATCCCCAGGCTGGTGCGGCAGCGGGGTGCAACGCTTGGGCAGTTGATATTGGTTGATGCCTTCGATCACACGCAGCGGAAAGCTGAAACAGGTGATCGCTGTCACCCGGTAGGCCACGTACAGCAAACGCTTGATCAGCCGCGAGTGGCTGCCGTTGTGCAAGCGTTGATGCAGTTGCCAGAAACGGTGAGCCAAGCGCTCAAGCCTTCCACCCAAGACCATTAACGCATCGAAAAGCGGGATGTTCAGCGCGCCGAGCTTGAGCACTCGGTAGAGTTTGCCTTTGAGCATTACAACCGGAATGCATTCAACGCCGTCGACCGATTCCGGTAGCTGATTGATGACGTTGCGCACCACCCGTTGGATGCCTGAATTGACCTTGGGGTGTTGGAAGACATGGGTACATTCAACCAGTAGGCGCGTCATGGTGTGTTTTCCGACATCAGCAACGCGACGGACCGGGTGATGGTCGTTTTCGCCCCCAACCACGAGCAGCCAACGAAGTCTTCGTGGCGGTTATTGATCACGTGGAACACCAGTCCGTAGTCCCGCCATTCGAAATTGCGGTCCAGGTGCGAATCCAGCCGGGACAGGCTCAGGGCTACCGAGTAGTTGCCCTTGCCCAGGCCCATGATGAAGGAAAAACGATAAGTCACACGCTCCCCGGCCTTCAGGTCATTGAGCGCCTGATCCTGACGATGGGTGTTGATCCCGTACATGGCCTGGCCCAGGCGATCCTTGATCATGAAGCCCAGTACCAGCCGTTCGATGTCCTGACGGATTTCGACGTCCACCTCCAGCACCACCGGCTGGCCGACTTCGGCCGCATCGATGGAACGGCCGTGTTCGTCCAGCAGGCGAACCCTCGAAATCCCGGCTTCGCCAGTTCCTGAAATGGTACTGACCTGGCCGCCAGAGAGCATTTCCTGACGTACTGTCTGGCCTTCACGCTCGGCGAGCAGGGCGTTGTAGTAATCCATGACGGCTTCGGGCGTGCCGTGCATGGCCATGCGGCCCTTTTCCAGGAGGATCGCCGAGTCGCAGATCGACTGAATCGCCGAGCGGTCGTGGGACACGATCAACAGCGTGGTGCCAGCTTTGCGAAAGCTGCGGATGCGGTCGAAACTCTTGTGCTGGAAATAGGCGTCACCCACCGACAGCGCCTCATCGACGATCAGAATGTCCGGGCGCCGAGCGGTGGCCACGCTGAATGCCAGGCGCATTTGCATGCCGCTGGAATAGGTGCGCACCGGGTGGTCGATGGCTTCGCCGATTTCCGCGAAGTGTTCGATTTCAGGCATCAAGGCTTCGATTTCCTCGACCTGCATGCCGAGCAATTGCCCGGCCATGACCGCATTCTGCCGGCCGGTGAAGTCTGCGTGAAAGCCCATGCCCAGTTCCAGCAGGGCGGCGACGCGACCTTCGAGCTCGATGCTGCCACTCGTAGGTTGGGTGGTGCCGGTGATCATTTTCAGTAAGGTGCTTTTGCCCGCGCCGTTGACCCCGACGATGCCCACCGATTGGCCGGGAGCAATCTCGAAGGTCACGTCTTGCAGCACCCAGTGCTGGCGATGACGGATCGGCGAAAACGGAATCAGCCACTCGGCCAGCCGGCTCCAGCGATTGGGGTATTGCTTGAAGGCCTTGCCCAGGCCCGTGACGCGTATGTGCCCCATCAGAGTTCATCCACCATTTCGCCGACCCGCTGCCGAAACAGGCGCAGCCCGATGACGAAGAACGCGACGCTGGCGACCATGATCGGCAGCAGCGAACTCCAGACGGGCCATTGGCCGTAAAGAAACAGGTTCTGGTAGCTGGTCATCAGGTTGGTCAGAGGGTTGAGTTGCAGCAGGCGCTGCACCCATTCGGGCAGGATGCTCATCGGGTACACAATCGGTGTCAGCCAGAACCAGAATTGCAGGCAAATGGCGAAAAATTGCCCGACATCACGAAAGAACACATTCAAAACGCCAAGAATCATCCCCAACCCGGCACAAAACATCACTTGCAACGCCAGCAGGGGAATGAGCGCCAGCAGCGCCATGCCCGGCAGTCGCCCGGTGATCAACAGAAAGCCGAGGAACAGCCCGATGATGATCGCGAAGTTGATGCCGGCGTTGAACAGCACGATGACCGGCAGGCAAATCCGCGGGAAGCTGATTTTCTTCAGCAGGTTGGCGTTGTCCAGAAACATGTTCTGACTGCGCACAGTGATTTCTGCGAACAAACCCCACGTCAGCAACCCGGCGCAGAGGTAGACGCTGTAAGCCAGGCCGTCATCCACCCCGGGCAAACGGGCGCGCATGATGTGGGAGAAGATCACGGTGTAGACGATGATCATCGACAGCGGGTTAAGCACGGTCCACAAGGCACCGAACAGCGAATTGCGATAACGCGCCTGGAACTCTCGCTTGACGCTACCGAGGATGAACCCTCGATAGCCCCACAGCGAGCGGTACAAAGAAAGGAGCATTCAAACCGTCCTGCCGTATTGATCTTCGAAGCGAACGATATCGTCCTCTCCCAGGTACTCGCCGCTTTGCACTTCGATGATCACCAAGTCGATCACGCCGGGGTTTTCCAGGCGATGCTTGTGACCGGCGGCAATGAACGTCGACTCGTTCTTGGCCACCAGATGTGTGTCGGTGCCGTTGTTGGTGACCTTGGCCATGCCTTCGACCACCACCCAATGTTCATTGCGATGGTGGTGCATCTGTAGTGACAACTTGCCACCGGGTTTGACCACGATGCGTTTGATTTTGAAGCGCGGGCCTTCTTCGAGCACGGTGTAGGTGCCCCAGGGGCGGCTGACCGTTCGATGCAGGCGATAGGCTTCGTGTTTTTTGTCCTTGAGCTGCTTGGCCACCCGGCGCACGTCCTGGGCGCGATCGGCATGGGCCACCAAGACGGCGTCGGCGGTGTCGATAATGATCAAATTATCCACACCCACGGCAGCCACTAGCCGATCTTCGCTCTGGACAAAGTTGTTGTGGCTGTCGACGAACACTGCATCGCCGCTGGCGCGGTTGTTTTGCGCATCCGCCGGTACCAATGCCGCCACTGCGCCCCAGGAGCCGATGTCACTCCAGTCGAATCCGGCGGGCACCACGACCACTTTGTCGGAGCGCTCCATCAAGGCGTAATCGATGGAGATGTCGGTAATTTCGGCGAACAGCGTCGGGCACAGTTCCTGTTGCAGATACCCGACTGTTTCTACCGGGCGACTCGCTGTCATGCAGGACTGTGTCTGCGCCAGTAACTCGGGGGCGTGAAGCTGCAATTGCGCCAGCACACTCCCGACCGAGAAGCAGAACATCCCGGAATTCCACAGGAAGTTGCCGCTTTCCAGGTAATGAGTCGCGGTTTGCAGGTCAGGCTTTTCGACGAAGCGTTGCACCTTGGCGGCGCCTTTGCCGTCCAGCGCCGCGCCCGTTTCGATGTAGCCGAAACCGGTTTCTGGCGCCGTCGGCACCACGCCGAACGTCACCAGGAAACCATCCTTGGCCAGCGCCACCGCGTGTTCGACGGCGCTCTGGAAGGCGGTTTCATTGACGATCAAATGGTCGGCGGGCATCACCACCATAATGGCCTGGTCGCCGTGCAGCACTTGCAGGGAAAGTGCGGCCGCCGCGATCGCCGGGGCGGTGTTGCGACCTGTCGGTTCGAGCATGAAGTGGCCGCGATGACGACTTAGCTGCGCGTCCTGATAGTGATCCCTGCTCTGGAAGTAATAGTCGCGGTTGGTCACCGTGACGATGTCGCCCCGGCCATCGAGCAAGCCTGCTGCACGCCGGTAGGTTTTACCCAGCAACGACTGCCCGTCGGGCAAGGTCATGAACGGCTTGGGATGGCCCTCGCGGGACACCGGCCACAAACGGGTTCCGGCACCGCCGGAGAGGATCACAGGAATCAGCATGGCCTACTCCTTGGCAACGCGTTTCATGTCCGCATCCATCATCATGCGGATCAAGGTATCCAGATCGGTTTTTGGCTTCCAGCCCAATACGCGCTGAGCTTTGGCCGGGTTGCCCAACAGCACCTCCACTTCGGCCGGGCGGAAGAATGCCGGGTCGATTTTCACAAAGTCGCGGTAGTTCAGGTCAACGTGCTCGAAGGCGATCCGGCACATTTCGCGCACCGTGGTGGTGATGCCGGTGGCGACCACGAAATCATCGGGTTTGTCTTGCTGCAGCATCAGCCACATGGCTTCGACGTAGTCGCCGGCAAAACCCCAATCGCGTTTGGCGTCGATGTTGCCCAAGCGCAGTTCCTGCTGTTTGCCCTGCTTGATGCGGGCGGCGGCGTCGGTGACTTTGCGGGTCACGAACTCGATGCCGCGCAGGGGGGATTCGTGGTTGAACAGGATCCCGCTGCTGGCATGCAGGTTGAAGCTTTCGCGGTAGTTCACGGTGATCCAGTGGCCGTACAGCTTGGCCACGCCGTACGGGCTGCGCGGGTAGAACGGAGTGTTTTCGTCCTGCTGCTCGGCCTGGATCAGGCCAAACATTTCGCTGGTGGACGCTTGATAAAAACGCGTGTGCGGACTGAATTGACGAATGGCTTCGAGCAGGTGCGTCACGCCCAGACCGTCGACGATGCCGGTGGTGACCGGTTGGTCCCAGGAGGCAGCGACGAAGCTTTGCGCGGCCAGGTTGTAGATTTCGTCCGGGGCGGACTTGATGACCGCGCGTTGCACTGAGCAGGCGTCGGCCATGTCGCCGTCCAGGTAAACGATGTCGCCCTCGATCCCCATCTCACGCAGGCGCCAGCGCGAATCGCTGCTGCGCCGCGCGACCAGGCCGTGGACTTTATAACCCTTGTCGAGCAGCAGTTTGGCCAGATAAGCGCCGTCCTGGCCGGTGATCCCTGTGATCAGTGCACTTTTAGTCATTCTTGTCGTACTCGTGTCTCCCAGTCGGACAGGATCGCCCGCAGGGATTGTTGTGTTGTGGTTTCAGGCGTCCATCCTGTGGTCTGGGCAAGCTTGGCAGAGCTGCCACAAACGCGACGCTGATCCGCGCGGCGAAGGCGCGCTGAGTCTTGAATCAATTCCATGTCGACCTGGGCGAGGTCCCCCATTTGCTCGATCAAACTGCGAATGCTTTGCTCGCGCCCCGAGCAAATGTTGTAGACCTGTCCCGGCGTGCCTTTTTCCAGCAACGCCAGGTAAGCCGAAATCACGTCGTTTACATCCAGGAAGTCGCGCGTGACGTCGATGTCGCCGACTTCCAGTTGCGGGGCTTGCAGGCCTTGCTTGATGCGGTTGATTTGCCGCGCAGCGCTGGCGATCACGAAGCTTTCGTTCTGGCCTGTGCCAATGTGGTTGAACGGGCGGGCGACCAGTACGGGCCAACCTTCGCTCAAGCCCCATTGAAGGCTGAGGAATTCTGCCGACAGTTTGCTCACGGCATAAGGATTGCGAGGGCAGGGTGGCTGGAGCTCGGTAATCGGCAAATCGGATTCGATGACCTGGCCGTAAACGTCGCCGGAGCTGACGTACAAAAACGTACCCGTGAAACCTCGGGCCTTCAGGGCTTGCAGCAGATTCAGGGTGCCGAGCAGATTGATGTTGAGCGTGCGTGCCGGATCGCGAAAGGCTTCGGGGACGAAGGTCTGGCCGGCCAGGTGAATGACCGCATCGGGCATCTCGGGCCACAGGCCTTCGAGACTGCCAGGTTCACCGAGATCGTAACGGGTGGCGACAGGCAGAAGCTCCCATTCCGAGGCCTCAGCGTTCAGGCGGGATTGGATGTGTTGTCCTACGAATCCACTGAGACCCGTAACGAACAGACGCTTTTTCAAACAGCGGCCCCTTGGTCATTCATTTCGTCCATTCCCCCACAGGCTTTGCGGAGATGTCTGACAGACCGGTTGGATTGCAGGGTCGAAAGACAGGCGAAACACATTGTTGTAGTTGTTTGGTAGCCAATCTGTGCCAATTGCTCGGCAATTTCAACAGGTCCAACCGTGACCGGTCAGTTCTCGTTAGCGTAGCCCGATTTATTCTCGCCGGGCGGTTCACGAATCCTCAATGGATGTGTTTAGAATGCCCCTCGTCACGATTAACCGGCGTTCGTGTGGGTTGCTTCGAGACCCCGCGAATCCGACCATTAAAACAAGAACGTAGACGGGCAAGAAGACGATGGGCGAGGACTGGCGAACGCCGCTCGATCCGTGGCTTCGCCGTCATAGAGTGGAGCTGCCGGGATGGCGGTTTCATCGTGGGATGCCATGAATTTCATACTTTACTCAGCGGTCAACGACAGCTCCATAAGCCAGAGCCTTGGTCGTCCCGAATACAGTTACTACTTCGTGCTCAAGGCGTATCGCACTGTGCTCGAACGCCTTGGGCGAGTGCATGTGGTGTCCTCCACTGCCGAGGTCGATCCCCTCTACAGGCAACTGTTGGCCGCTGGCGAAGACAGCCTGCTCCTGTCGTTTATGCCGCCGCAGAAAACCCCGAACGACCTGGAGTGCCCGACGATCTGCGTGGTCGCCTGGGAGTTCGATTCGATTCCCGATGAACAGTGGGATAACGATCCGCGTCAGGACTGGACGCAAGTATTGGCGCGTCAGGGCCGTGTGATTACGCTCTCCAACCACACCGCCCGGGCGATTCGTCGGACCATGGGCGAGGACTTCCCGGTGCTGGTGTTGCCCACGCCGTTGTGGGAAAACTTCGCGGCCATTCGTGAGCAGCACGTCAGTGCGCCGGTCAATGCCGGTGTGACCCTTACGGTCAAAGGCTGCATCTTCGACTCCCGTCACTTGAGCCTGAGCCCCGATAACCTGCTGCCAAAACCACCGACGCCGGAACAAGAGGCCGAACTCGAGGCATTGCGTCCGCCGCCGCTCACCCTGAAACGACGGTACGTCATCGCCCGTCACTACCTGCGTCTGTGGGCGCTGGATCTGGGGCGCAAGGAAGTGGAGCCGGTGCCGCGGGTGAGGTTTCTGCACAACTGGTACTGGGAGGGGATTCGGGATCTGCTCTCGGACAATGTGCACGAGTGGCTCGGTCAGCGTCTGCCCGACATCGCCGGCCCGCAAGCCGTACCCGTAGTGCCTGAACTACCTCCGCGGGATCTGCCGGACACTTCATCGCTGGTTGAAACCGTCGTCGATGGAGTGGTCTACGTTGCCGTGCTCAACCCTACGGATGGCCGCAAGAACTGGCTTCAGATTCTCACCGCTTTCTGCTGGGCATTCCGTGACAACCCCGACGCCACGCTGGTGCTGAAGATTACTCAGCGCGATCTGGCGTCCTGCTACAGCCATTTGATGACTCCACTGGCGCAATTGGCACCGTTCGCCTGTCGGGTGGTGATGGTCCACGGTTATCTGGATGATCAGCAATATGCCAAGCTTTACAAAGCCGCCAGTTTCTACGTTAACGCTTCGCACTGCGAAGGTCTGTGCTTGCCGCTGATGGAGTTCATGGCCTGCGGCAAACCGGTGATCGCTCCCGATCACACGGCGATGCAAGACTACATCGACGACTCGGTGGCGTTCGTGGTCAAGTCCAGCGAAGAGCTGACAACCTGGCCTCAAGACACCCGCATTCTCTTTCGCACGCTGCGCCATCGACCGGACTGGGGCTCGCTGAAGAGCGCCTATGAAAACAGCTACCAGATGGCCAAGACGCAGCCGCAGGAATACCGGCGCATGTCCGTTGCCACTGTCGAACGCATGCACGAGTACTGCGCGTCCACTGAGCTGCAGCAGCGCATCGCGGACTTTTTCGAACTTGCGCCACAAGCCGGCAGTGCTGCGCCGGTGATGGATAACACCTCATGCTGATCATCATCCATTCGGAAACCAACCAGCACACCATTGCCCAGAACCTTGGCCGTTCGGAATACAGCTATTACTTCGTGCTCAAGGAGTATCGTCCGGTGCTTGAGCGCCTCGGGCGTGTGATCGAAGTGACTGACCCGGAACGTGAAGTCGATTCGTTATATGAGGACTGCCTGGCCCGTGGCGAGCCCTGCGTATTCCTGTCGTTCTCGCCGCCGCACCGCACTCCAGTGCTCCTGGCTTGCCCGACCTTGCCGGTGTTCGCCTGGGAATTCAGCACCATCCCCGATGAGCCTTTTGCCGGTGAACCACGCAACGACTGGCGCACAGTGCTGAGCGCCTGCGGGGCGGCGATCACCCATTCCAGCTACACGGTCAACTCGGTACGCGAGGCGATGAGCGCCAATTACCCGGTCGTCGCGGTGCCGGCGCCAGTGTGGGATCGCTTTGCCGCTCGCGGTGCACAGTTGCGAGGGCAGCCACTGACGGACTCAGTGCGATTGAAGATTAAAGGCCTGGTGGCCGATAGTCGTCAGCTTGACCTGAATGCCTTCGCCTCTGCGGATGTGCTCAGCAATAAGGGTTTCGATTTCGAGGCGCCAATCATCGAGCAAGAGCTGTTGCTTGAGGGTGTGGTTTACACCTCGGTATTCAATCCCAGCGACGGACGCAAAAACTGGGAAGACATGATCAGTGCCTTTTGCGCGACGTTCCGTGAGATTGAAGACGCGACACTGGTGCTGAAACTCACCCATCACGATGCCGAAGAAGCGCTCAGCGACATCCTTCATCATCTGTACAAAAACCAGACCTACCGCTGCCGCATCGTGTTGATCTACGGCTACCTCGCGGACGCGGACTACGAGCGACTGGTACAGGCGACCCGCTATGTGGTCAACACCTCCTATGGCGAAGGCCAGTGCCTGCCGCTGATGGAGTTCATGTCCTGTGGCAAACCGGCGGTGGCGCCGCTGACCACCGCGATGATCGACTACCTGAGTGCCGACAACGCGTTCCTGATCGACTCCACGGATGAACTCACCGCCTGGCCGCACGATCCGCGCGGGGCATACCGCACTCTGCGCTATGCCACAAACTGGGCGTCATTGTGCGCGGCCTATAGGGCCAGTTACGAGGTGACGACAAACGATCCGCTGCGTTATGCGCAAATGTCGGTGCAGGCGGTGAACAGTCTGCAAGCGTTTTGCAGTCAGGCCGTAGCTGAACAAAGGCTGCGGGATTTCCTCGCGCAGCTGTTCGAGCGCCACGCTGTGGCTGCCATGGAGGCTTCGGGGGCATGATCCGCAGATTAATGAGACGCTTGCTACCCGCCGCGCAATCGGCGCCGATTCCTGTGCCTGAACCATTACCGCCAATCGTCTCGCCCCGAGATGTCGGCCTGCACGATGCTGTACTTGATGGCTGGTTTCTCAACGACAGCGGCGAACTGCTCAAGGGCTTTGCCATCACCGCGGACGATACCTTGCTCGATGTCGGGTGCGGCGAAGGCGCAGCGACACTGTTTGCCGTGCGCCAGGGCGCGTCGGTGATCTTCACCGACAGCGAGCATGACAAGGTGCGCGACCTCGGCCGGCAGGTAGATGCCCAATCGGCCAAGCCCAATCTTGGCCTGGTCAGCAATAGCCTGCCGTTACCATTGGCCGACGGATGCGCGAGCAAAGTGGTGTGCATGGAGGTGCTGGAACATATCGAGCACCCAGAACCGTTCATGGCCGAACTGGTGCGCATGGGCCGTCCCGGTGCGCTGTATCTGCTCAGCGTGCCGGCACCGGTCGGCGAACATTTGCAAAAAGGTATTGCCCCCGACAGTTATTACCAGTCACCCAATCATGTGCAGATTTTCACCGCTCAGCGTTTTGCCGCGTTGGTGGAGGACGCAGGTCTTGTGATCGAGCATCGTCAGGCCACCGGATTTTTCTGGGTGATGGGCATGATCTTCTTCTGGGCCAGTGAGCGGGCCGCCGGACGGGATTTGGGCGGTGCTGTGCGTGATCGCATTCATGCGCCGTATCCACCGCTGATGGAGAGCTGGGCCAGAACCTGGCAAGACCTGTTGGTGCATCCCGACGGGCTGGCGATCAAGCAGATGCTCGACCACTTCATGCCCAAGAGTCAGGTGATCATCGCGCGCAAACCGTTGGTTAGCGAAGGTGCGCCATGAGCATTAAACGAATCATGGATATCGAGGTGCTGCGTGCCATAGCGGTGCTCGGCGTACTGTTCCATCACTTGCAGGGCAGCCTGTTCACGGACTCCGTGCCGCTGCTTGAAAAAATCCACGCCTGGGCGCAACCGTGGTGGGGTGTCGATCTGTTTTTCGTCATCTCGGGTTTTGTGATTGCCCGTAGCCTGATTCCTGCGCTGCAAGGCTGTAGCACGCGTCAGGAATACTGGGAACAGACACGCAACTTCTGGCTGCGACGAGCGTTTCGCCTGTTGCCATCAGCCTGGTTGTGGTTGGCGCTGATGTTGCTGGCGTGTGTGTTTGTTAACCGCTCCGGCGCGTTCGGCACCTTGTCCGCCAACATCCAGGCGACGCTGGCAGGGGTGTTTCAGTACGCCAATTTCCGTTTTGCCGAGAGCTTCTTTCATTACGAATATGGCAGCAGTTTTGTGTACTGGAGCCTGTCGCTGGAGGAGCAGTTTTATCTACTGTTCCCGCTGCTGATTCTTGTATGCCGCAAACATCTGGTGTGGGCGTTGCTGGCGCTGGTCGCGGTGCAACTATTCACGCTGCGCACGCCGCTGCTGATGGTGGTTCGTACCGACGCGCTGGCCCTTGGGATACTGTTGGCGATTTGGAGTGTGCAGCCGAGTTACAGGCGCTGGCAGCCGACGTTTCTGCGCCGGCCATGGGCTGGGGTGTCGTCACTGATTGTGGTCGGATTGCTGTTGAGTTTTATGGCGACGGACCGCTTCACCTTCACGAACTATCGCATCGGCTCGATCGCAATCCTCAGCGTGGTACTGGTCTGGATTGCCTCCTACAACTGCGATTACCTTTTGCCCGCCGGTCGATTGCAGCGGCTGATGGCGTGGATCGGCAGCCGTTCCTACGGCATATACCTGATCCACATTCCTGCCTATCAGCTGGTGCGCGAAATGATCTTCCGTTTGCAGAGTGCCGGCCTGCCGAGTCCGGCCGGGCATCCAGTGGTCACGCTACTGATCGCTTTCGGGTTGATTGTCCTGCTCAGTGAACTGAATTTCCGATTGATCGAAATGCCCATGCGCAACCGTGGCGCCGCGCTGGTCCGGCGCCTCGGTATATCCCGAACCGCCGCCCCATCCTCTGGAGCTACCTCATGCTGAGACTGTTAAAGAAACTCACGACGGCGACGCCCGCACCGGTCCATGCGCCACCCGCCGCCCCAAAGGTCGACAAAGTCGATCCTTACATGCTCGGGTTGCACGATGCGATGCTCAGTGGCTGGTTCAATCAGGAGACCGGCGAGTTGTTCACAGGCTTCCCGGTGTCAGCGGATGACACCTTGATTGATGTGGGCTGCGGTGATGGCGGCAACGTGCAATTTTGCGGCAGGCGCGGGGCGAAGATCATCATCGCCGACATTGACGCCGCCAAGGTCGAGTCCGCCCGCCAGCGCCTCAGTGGCACCCCGGCCCGTGACGTTGAGTGTCATGTCACCGATTGCAACCCGCTGCCGATTGCGGACGCTACGGCCACCCGCGTGGTGTCCACGGAAGTCATCGAGCATGTGGACGACCCGGCGCAGTTCCTCGCCGAGCTGGTACGCGTGGGCAAGCCGGGCGCGCTGTATTTGCTCAGCGTTCCGCACCCCAGTTCCGAAGAACTGCAAAAGGACATCGCCGCGCCGGAGTATTTCCAGAAGCCCAACCACATTCGCATCATCAGCGAAGAGCAATTCAAGGCGATGGTCAGCGACGCCGGCCTGGAAGTCCTCAGCCATAGCCAGTACGGTTTTTACTGGTCAATGTGGATGTTGCTGTTCTGGGAAGCCAAGGTCGATTTGAGCAACGCCGATCACCCGCTGCTCAATCACTGGGCCAGTACGTGGAAGGCCGTTCTGGACTCGCCTCGCGGCGCACAGATCAAGCAGGCGCTGGACGCGGTCGTGGCGAAAAGTCAGGTGATCATTGCCCGTAAGCCGATAGCATAAAGGCCGATGTAGCAGCTGCCGGAGGCTGCGTTCGGCTGCGAAGCAGTCGTAAAATCAGGCGCTGCGGTTTTTCAGATAGACCGTACACTCAGGATTTACGACTGCTACGCAGCCGAACGCAGCCTTCGGCAGCTGCTACAAAGGTTCGCTTTGGCTCAAAGGTTTCTCATATTGTTTTTCACTCGATTGATCGCCTTGCTGGCGGCGTTGGTGCTACTCAACGGTTGCGAGCATCAAGACGCGCCACCGCTCGATCAACAACTCTACGTCTGGCAACGGCAATGGACGCCGGCCCATGACGCCGCCCTGCAGGACAGTCGCGCGGATTTTTCGACCCTTCGGGTGTTGGCCTTGCAGGCGTTTCCTCAAGCCGGCTGGCGTCGGGCGCGAATCGATCCGGACCTGCTCAAGCGCGATGGTCGGCCGCTGATTGCGGTGATTCGCCTTGACGGTCAATTGAAGGCGCTGGATCAGGACGAAGTCACGGCGCAAATCCAGCAAGTGCTTGGCGACTGGCAAGGCCAGGGGCTGACGCTGTCCGGTGTGGAGATTGACCACGATGCGGGCGTGGCCCGGCTCCCGGCCTATCGAGAATTTCTGACGCATCTTCGTGCGGTTTTACCCGCGACATTACCCCTGAGCATCACGGCGTTACCGGCCTGGCTGGACAGCGCTGAGCTGCCGGCGCTTTTATCGGCCGTCGACAGCAGCGTGTTACAAGTGCACGCCGTGAGCGATCCACGGCTTGGGCTGTTCGATCCGGACCAGGCACGAAAGTGGGCCAGGGGCTGGAGTCGCATCACCACCAAGCCTTTTTATCTGGCGCTGCCGGCCTATGGCGTGGCGCTGTTGCCCGGCGCCAGTGGCGCACCCGTGGTGGAAAGCGAGGTTCCTTTGGAGCAGGGCGGCGAGCGTCGGGAACTGCTGGCTGATCCACTGCAACTGCGCACACTCGCCACGGATTTGCGCGCCGATCCGCCCGCGCATTTGGCTGGCCTGATCTGGTTTCGCCTGCCGTTGGCGGGCGACCGTCGGGCCTGGAGCCTGACGACGCTTGGCGCTGTGGCACGCGGGGACACGCTCGACAGTCGCTTGAGTGTGAAACTTAGTGCGCAAGACGCCCTCTATGACATCAGCGTCAGCAACCAAGGCAACCTCGACAGCGCCTGGCCCGAACGCGTGACCCTGGCCGTTCAAGGGTGTGAGGGGGCCGATGCGCTGGCCGGTTATGCGTTGCATCAGAGCGCGGATCTGCTTACCTTCACCCGCCTGCGCGACGGCCGGATAGCGGCCGGTGGGCAGCGAGCCATCGGTTGGGCGCGCTGCACAAAAATTGATCAAGGAGGTTCGAATGTTTACCCGTAACTGGCCCCGCCATCTGCTCTGCCTGAGCTTGAGCTTGCCGCTGGGTTCGGCGCTGGCCTGCGGGCCGGACTTCCCGATGCGTTTGCTGGACAACCGAAGCCAGTCGCTGGCGGAGCTGCCGGAAGGTAACTTTCAGTTTGAGATCAATCGTCTCGGGCACGCTATTGCAGGGCTGAAGAACGTCGCGCAATCGCCCTACCCCATGGAAGCGGCCGACTACGCAGAACAGCGCGATTCGGCCGAGCAGGCCGGGCTGACGCCGGAGCAGCAAGCGCTGGTGAAACAACTGCGCAGCCTGACGGATGCACAGCAGGTCGAAGAGCAAGGCGCGAGCCTGCCGGCCGAGCTCAAACTTTATCTGGCGGGGGCTGTGGCGTTCAGTGCGGGCGATCATGGATTGGCTGCCGATTACTTCCAGAAAGTGCTGGCGCTGCCGGCCGACCAACGCGCCTTGCGCAGCACCTGGGCTGCCTATTCGCTGGGGCGGGCGCTGTTTGCCAGGAGCAGCGAAGCAGGGGCGCCGTCCGATCTGCTGGCACCGTCGAAAAAGGCGTTCGAACAGACCCGTCAGTTGAGCATCGACGGTTTCAGCGACCCGCTGGAGCTGGGGGTCGCCAGCCTTGGCGAAGAAGCGCGCGTGGCCCGAACCATGGGTGACTGGAACAGCGCCATCGAACTCTACGCCACGCAAAATCTTCACGGTTCGGCGGTGGGTTACAGCTCGTTGAAGTTACTGATGGCGGACCTGCTGGCAATGCCTGACGATCAACTGGGCACCTTGCTTCAGGGTAAACCGGTGCAACAACTGGTTACCGCGTCGTTGATCAGTCGCCTGGGCTGGTCATTTGGTGATCAACCGCCGAACGAGTTGAAGCTGATCAAACTGCTGCAAAGCAGCACGCGCGGCAGCCTGGATAACGCGGATCGATTGGCCGCGATGAATTATCAACAAGGTGATTACGCCAGCGCCAAGACGTTCCTTGAACACGCCGGTGACGGTGGCCTGGCGTGGTGGCTGCGGGCGAAACTGGCGTTGCGCGAGGGCGATAAAAACGCGGCGGCTACCGCGTATGCCAAGGCGGCTAAGGCGTTCCCGCAGAATGAATCATGGGGTGAGCGCCGCACGCCAGACTACGATTACGAAACGCTTCAACCCAAGTGCCGGGTCGAGGGTGAAAGTGCGATTCTTGCGCTGCAACGCGGGGATTATCTGCAAGCCTTCGATCAGCTCTATCGCAGCCAAAGTATCTATTGGTTCGATGCCGCGACGGTTGCTGAACGGGTGCTGACTGTCGATGAACTCAAGCATTACGTCGACACGCAAGTGCCCGCGCCACCACCGTTAACCCAGCAGGAACGCGACAACTACGTGCCGTTGCCGGTAGCGGCACAATTGCGCAATCTGTTGGGGCGGCGTTTGTTGCGCGAAGAGCGCTATGACGAAGCGCTGGGGTACTTCGACAATACCGATCTACAGAAAAAAGCCCGACTGTATGCGCAACAACGACAGCTGGCTGATGCGGCGTGGTGGCCGACCAAACGTGCCTCCGCCCTGTTCAATGCCGCCTGGACGGCGCGCGAATGGGGGATGGATATCCTTGGTTATGAAATGGCCCCGGACTACGCCACGTTTGGAGGCAGTTACAGCCTCGAAAACACTGAGCTGAAGGTCGGACCGTTGGTGGTCGAAGGTGAAGTCCAGCGCCAACAGGCCAGCGCCGCCAAACCCGATGAGCGCTATCACTATCGATTTGTGGCCACGTCTTTGGCCAGTCGCGCCGCCGATAATTTGCCTCACACCAGCCAGGCCTTTGCGGCGGTGCTGTGCGCGGCGGCGGGCTGGAACAGTAGCGTTGAAGAGCAACGTGCTCTGTACCAACGCTATGTGAAAGAAGGGCCTTACGTGGATTGGGCGGTGGATTTCGGTTACCAGTGCCCTTATCCCGACTTCGAAAACGCCAGCAAACGCTATGTCACCCAGGCGACTGACGCGACACGTTCGGTTCTGCGGCCCTATAAGTGGCCGTTGCAAATCGGCGGTGTCGTCGCTGTCTCGGCGGTGGCGTTGCTGTTGATCAACCGCCGCCGTCGTCGGGGGCAGTAAGGCTCAAGCCTGTTGCACAAAGGTCAGCCGCACCGCGAAGCCGATCAACAGGCTGCCAAACAGCCATTGCTGGAGCCGCTGGGCCGAAGGACTGCGTTGCAGCCAACGGCCCAGCGCCGCGCCGACCAGCGCATAAGCGCTGTCGAAGAGAAAGCCGACACAGACCAGCACCATGCCCAGGATCGCGAATTGCGTGAGGACTGATCCGGCGTGTGGATTGATGAACTGTGGCAGCAGCACCGAGCAGAACAGCAGCGCTTTGGGATTGAGCAGATTGGTGAGCAAGCCGCGCTGGATGGCATTCGACCAGCGTGTTTTCTGTGGCGTGGCGTCTTCGCCATTCAGGCTCGGCAGCATCGTGGTCCGCAGGCACTGAATACCAATCCACAGCAGGTACGCGGCCCCGGCCAGACGCACCACATCGAAGGTCCACGGCGCGGCTTTGAACAACGCCGCCAGCCCCAACGCGGCCAACGCCACGTGACAACCCCGGGCGATGCCCAGGCCTACTGCGGTGGCCAACGCAGCCCCTTTACCCTGGCGGGCGCCGGTTTGCAGCAGCAGGATCATGTCTGGCCCGGGTAACAAATACACCACGGCCAGCGCCATGAAAAACAGCCAGAGTCCTTCCACGTTGCACCCCTTCGATGTCGATTTGGTAGGGCCAGTCTAGGCCGCAAGGGCAGGGCAGGTGGTTGCGTAGTCAGCTTCTAAAGCCAATGAATTTGGCATAACCTGCTGCTTTATATGTGCCAACCATCAGGATCTGCCAAATCATGAAACTGGATGCCTACGACCGTAAAATCCTCGCGGCCCTGCAACGGGACGGTCGACTGAGCAATGTGCAATTGGCAGAAGAAATCGGCTTGTCCGCCTCACCTTGCTTGCGGCGGGTGCGGATGCTGGAAGAGGCGGGTGTGATTCGGGGTTATCAGGCCAATCTGGATCGCGACGAGGTGGGGCTTGGGTTGACCGTGTTTGTCGGGGTCAAGGTGGAGCGCCACAACGACGAACAGGCTGAAGCTTTCCGTGTGGCCGTAACGGCGTTACCGGAAGTGATTTCGGCGTTTCTGGTGTCGGGAGAATCAGATTTTCTGCTGCAAGTGGTGGTGCCGGATTTGCGCGGGTACGACCGTTTTCTCACGGAGCGGCTGTTGAAGTTGCCGGGGGTGAGCGATATCCGCAGCAACTTCGCGATTCACACGGTGAAGACGCCGGGGGCGTTGCCGTTGGGGCATTTGCCGCTTTAGACCGAGTCGCCGCTATCGCGAGCAAGCTCCCACAATGATTTGCGGTGTAGTACAAATCGCGTGCCCACCCAAGAACCTGTGGGAGCGAGCTTGCTCGCGATAGCGGCAGACCCGACAACAAGAATTTTAAGGCCTACATCTGCGTCGCCATCCCCTCCACATTCATCGCCGCCTGGCGCAACGCCTCGGACCGGGTCGGATGCGGATGGCAGGTCAACGCAATGTCTTCAGCCGAGGCGCTGAATTCCATCGCCACGCAATACTCGCCAATCATTTCACTGACGCTGGGCCCCACCAGGTGGACGCCGAGGATTTCGTCGGTACGCTCATCGGCCAGCACTTTGGCGAAGCCTTCGGTCTCGTGGTTGATCTTGGCCCGGCTGTTGGCGGTAAACGGGAATTTACCGACCTTGTACGCGCGACCTTCGGCCTTGAGTTGCTCCTCGGTCTTGCCGACGCTGGCCAGCTCCGGTTTGGTGTAGATCACGCTGGGAATCAGGTCGTAATTCACCTCACCTGCCTTGCCGACGATCTGTTCGATGCAGGCCATGGCTTCGTCTTCGGCCTTGTGGGCGAGCATCGGCCCGGACGTCACGTCGCCAATCACCCACACGCCAGCCGCTTCGGTACGGTGGCCCTGGTTGGCGAGCATGCCGCGTTTGTCGGTGGCGAGGCCGACATTTTCCAGCCCAAGGCCCTGGGTATAAGGCCGGCGACCGATAGACACCAGCACGTAATCAGCCTCCAGCAACTCAGGCGTGCCACCCGCCGCCGGTTCAATGCTGAGTTGAACGCCGGTAGTCGAGGACGCGGCGCTGGTGACTTTTGAACTTAACTTGAAGCTAATGCCTTGCTTACTTAACGAGCGCTGCAGGGTTTTGCCGGCCTCAACATCGACACCGGGACAGATGCGGTCGAGAAATTCGACGACCGTGACCTGAGCGCCCAGGCGTCGCCAAACAGAACCCAGCTCCAGGCCGATGACGCCGGCACCGATCACCACCAGATGTTTTGGCACTTCGGTCAGCGACAGGGCGCCGGTGGAGTCAAGGATACGTTTGTTGTCGATGTCGACGCCTGGAAGGGGAGTGGGCTCGGAGCCGGTGGCGATGATGATGTCTTTGGCACTCAGCTCGGTCTTGCTGCCCGCATTATCGGTCACCGTGACTTTGCCCGGCCCGTCGATGTGGCCCCAGCCCTTGATCCAGTCGACTTTGTTTTTGCGAAACAGAAACTCGATGCCTTTGGTCAGCCCGGTCACGCTTTCATCTTTTTGTTTCATCATCTGAGCGAGGTTGAGCGTGGGTTTGACCTCGATGCCCAGGTTGGCGAATTCCGAACCCATGGCCGCCTCGTAGAGTTCGGAGGCGTGCAACAACGCCTTGGACGGCATGCAGCCGACGTTCAGGCAAGTGCCGCCCAGGGTGGCGCGACCTTCGACGCACGCCGCTTTCAAACCCAGCTGGCCGGCTCGGATCGCTGCGTTATAACCGCCGGGGCCACCGCCCAGAATCACGACGTCGTAGCTGCTCATGGATGTACTCCTGAAGAGAAGGGATCGGGCTGATTGAAGGTAGTCTTTGATAAAAATTACGAACGTAATATGTGCGTTTCCGGCTGTTTCGGTCAAGGCTTCAGCTTAGCGACAGGTTCAGCGCCTTTAGATGTTGCGATTTACGACGAAAATTTCATGGTTTTCGTTATATCGTAACGAAATGTGATGTCCGCATTGAATAAACACTGGGGTGGTATGCAAGTCGATCTCGAAGTCGATGGGGCGCAGGTAGCAGGGCTGCCGCGCTTTCAGCAGGCGGTTTTTCAGGGGCGGCGATTACGACAATTCGCCATCGGCCTTGGTGCTCTTTCGGCGGCCGGGCTGGTGTTGGCATTATTTGTCGGATTGTTCGCGCCGCTGTCGCTGTGGGCGCCCTTGCTGGTGAACCAGAGTGCCGCGTTGCTGGTGCTGGTGGCGGGTTTGCAATCAGCGGGGTGGATAACCCGGTGGCGCGCAGAAGCCATGAACCCGACGCTGCCGGTGGTCATTGTCGCTGACGACACCGTTGCACCTGAAGGTTGGTATGAACGACTGCTGGAGCGATTCAGTCAGCGCTCGGTGCGAATGCTCGGTCAGATCGGCGCACCGACACTCTGGCTCGGCGCCTGGGCGCTGTTGGCGGCGTTCAGTGTCAGTCAGTTCTGGAACCTCGCGTTACCGCCCGCCGCGCTGGGTTTGTCCGCCAGCGTCGGCGCGGCGCTGGCCTTGCTGCTGGCGTTCGGTCTGCTGGTGGTTGAACGACAACTGGCCCAGGAAAACGTCGCCCAATGGCCGGAAGCAGGTGCACTGGCGCAATTGACTCGGGTTGCGATTATTTGCCTGGTGCTTGGTGCGTTGTGTCTGTTGTTTGCCAGCGAAGAGTCGATCTGGCCGGTGCGTTTGGCGGTGCTGATCGGTTTGTTGCCAGGCCTGGTCGCGGTCGAGTTGCTGCTGCGTGCGGTGTTGTCGCTGTTCAGCCCACAGCGTGAACAACTCGAGCCTCCATTGCTGGCCCGCAGTTTTGTCGCCGACATGCTGCGCTGGCCACCGCAGCCGCTGCTCGCCTTGCAGCACGAATTGCACAACCGCTTCGGTATCGACCTGCGACAAATCTGGGCGTTCACCTATATGCGCCGGGCGTTTTTTCCGGTGCTGGCAGTGGTTGCCATTGTCGGCTGGTCGCTCACTGGCATTCACGAAATACCGTTGCAGGGGCGGGGTATCTACGAGCGATTTGGCAAACCGGTGGCGGTGTTTGGTCCTGGTTTGCACGCCGGTCTACCGTGGCCGTTGGGTCGTGTGCTGAATGTCGAGAACGGCGTGGTTCACGAGTTGGCCACCAGCGTTGGCGAAGCCTCGGCCCCCGTCGTACTTGAACCAGCCGAAGGCCCCGCGCCGGCGATTGCCAATCGGCTGTGGGATGCCAGCCATGTGAATGACAAATCCCAAGTCATCGCCAGCAGCCGCGCCGACAAGCAGAGCTTCCAGATCGTCAACATGGACGTGCGCTTCGTCTATCGCATCGGCCTGACCGATCAAGCAGCATTGGCGGCCACCTACAACAGTGCTGACGTGCCGACGCTGATTCGCAGCACCGCCAGCCGGATTCTGGTGCACGACTTCGCCTCGCGAACCCTTGATGGTTTGCTCGGCGAGGACAGGGTAGGTCTGGCTGATGAGATCGGTCGCGCGGTGCAGGCGGACTTGAACACGCTCGACAGCGGTGTGGAAATTCTCGCGACCGTGGTGGAAGCGATTCACCCACCGGCCGGCGCCGCCAACGCTTATCACGGCGTGCAGGCAGCGCAGATTGGTGCTCAAGCATTGATCTCACGAGAGCGCGGTGCTGCGGCGGAGGCGACCAATCAGGCGCAACTGCAAGCCAGCATTGCCCGCGATCAAGCGACCGCCAGCGCCCATGAAATCAATGCCACAGCGCAGGCGACGGACCTCAAGTTCAGCGCTGAACAGAAAGCCTATGCCAGTGCTGGCCAGGCCTTTGTGCTGGAGCAATACCTTGGCCAACTGACCCAAGGCCTGGCCAACGCCAAGCTGCTGATTCTTGATCATCGTCTGGGTGGCAGCAGTAATGCGCCGACCATCGACCTCCGTACTTTCACGCTGCCGGCCGATCCTGCGTCGCCGCGTACCAGCGCCCAGCCAGGAGCTGCCCATTGAGCCAGTCGCATACACACGATCACGATGACCACGCCGGCCACGATCATAGCCATGGCGGACACGGGCATCATCACGGTCACCATCATCACCACCATGGTGATCCGCAAGAAGCCGGACCGTTTCCATGGCGGCGCATGGGTTGGGCGGCGTTGCTCGTGGCATTTGCCATTGCCGCCGCGAGTCTTGTTCAAGTGCGCTCGGGGGAGGCGACAGTGATCACGCGCTTTGGTAATCCATCGCGGGTTCTACTGGAGCCGGGGCTTGGCTGGCGTTGGCCGGCACCGTTTGAGGCAGCCATACCCGTCGACTTGCGGCTGCGCACAACCTCCAGTGGTTTGCAGGATGTCGGTACCCGCGACGGTTTGCGCATTATCGTTCAGGCGTATGTGGCGTGGCAGGTGCAGGGCGACCCGGACAACGTGCAACGCTTTATGCGTGCGGTGCAGAATCAGCCGGATGAAGCGGCGCGACAGATTCGCACGTTTGTCGGCTCGGCACTGGAAACCACCGCCAGCAGTTTTGACTTGGCAAACCTGGTCAACACCGATGCCAATCAAGTTCACATTGTTGATTTTGAGGCGCAGCTGCGTCAGCAGATCGATCAGCAATTGCTCACCACTTATGGCGTGCGCGTGCTGCAAGTCGGCATCGAACGCCTGACCTTGCCCTCCGTCACTTTGACCGCCACGGTCGATCGCATGCGCGCCGAGCGTGAAACCATTGCGACGGAACGAACGGCCATCGGCAAACGTGAAGCGGCGCAAATTCGTTCCGCCGCTGAGCGTGATGCGCGAATCGTGCAAGCCGATGCGACGGTCAAAGCGGCTGACATCGAAGCTCAATCGCGTGTCGAGGCGGCGCAGATTTACGGCCGTGCTTATGCCGGCTCGCCGCAGTTGTACAACTTGCTGCGCTCACTCGACACCTTGGGCACCATTGTTTCGCCGGGTACAAAACTGATATTGCGCACAGATGCGGCGCCATTTCGGGTGTTGGTGGATGGACCGCCTGCTCTCGAAAACAAGTCCGGATCGCAGCCATGAAATTAGTTCCACGTGGAACACAGGCATTGAGCAGTCCCTGGATTCAGGCCGGGCGCTTGGCTTTTCTGGCGCTGTACGCCGTGACCGTTCTCGCGGCATTAGCGTGGGCGTTCTCGAACGTAAGGCAGATTGATCCACAGAATCGCGCAGTGGTTTTGCACTTCGGCGCACTGGATCGCATCCAGAACGCCGGGTTGCTATTGGCATGGCCGCGACCGTTTGAGCAGGTGGTTTTATTACCGGCCGCAGATCGGGTGATCGAACGTCGAGTGGGAAATCTGTTGCGCAGCGACGTCGCCTTGCAGGCTGATCGCGCGGCGACGTTTGCCACGCCCATCAGTGATGCACTCGCCGGTTCCGGCTATTTACTGACGGGTGACGCCGGTGTGGTGCAACTCGATGTGCGAGTCTTCTACAAAGTCACCGAGCCCTATGCCTTCGTGCTGCAAGGTGAACATGTATTGCCAGCGCTGGATCGGTTGGTGACCCGAAGTGCCGTTGCCCTGACTGCGGCGCGAGACTTGGACACTATTCTCGTGGCGCGTCCTGAACTGATCGGCGCGGACAATCAGGCCGCCGAACGCCGTGAACGTCTGCGCGGCGATCTGGTGCAGAGCATCAATCAACGTCTGACCGAACTGGCGGCGACGGGGCAGGGGCTGGGTATCGAAGTCGCGCGTGTCGACGTGCAGTCGAGCTTGCCCGGTCCTGCGGTGAACGCTTTCAACGCGGTATTGACCGCGAGCCAGCAGGCCGACAAAGCGGTGGCGAACGCCCGCACTGAAGCAGAGAAGGCGACTCAGGCCGCCAACGAACAAGCGGATCGAACGCTGCAAGTGGCCCATGCCCAAGCCAGCGAACGGCTGGCGAAAGCGTCTGCCGACACCGCCACCGTATTGAGCCTGGCTAAGGCGCAGCAACAGGGCACCGATCCGCAAATGCTGCTGCGCATTTACCGTGAGCGGATGCCGAAAATTCTTGGTCAGGCCGGTTCTGTGACCACGGTTGATCCCAAAGACGATTCCCGCCTGATCATTCAGGGAGCTGCCCAATGACCACGCAAACCGCCGCTGCACCGAGCATGTTGTCCTCGGCCGAACAACGCAGCGCTGCCCGCCAACTGACGCTGGCCATGCTCGCACTGGGCCTGCTCGGGCTCGGCCTGGTCTGGCGCTGGCTGTCGCCGGAGCAGACCGGTGTCAGTCAGTTATTGCTCGGTTTTGCCTCGCTTCTGGTGGCTGTGCCGGTGATGCGTTCGGCGTGGTACAGCCTGCGCTACCCGAGCTTGCACGGAATCACTGACCAGTTGATCGCGCTTGCCATGCTCGGCGCTTGGGCCACGGGAGATCTGCTGACGGCGGCGTTGTTGCCGATCATCATGATCTTCGGCCATGTGCTGGAAGAGCGCAGCGTGATCGGTTCTCAGGAAGCGATTCATGCTCTGGGCAAGCTGACCCGCAGTCATGCGCGCAAGGTTCAGGCTGATGGCTCGATCCTCGAAGTCGACAATCGCACACTCAAACCCGGTGACCAGGTCGAGGTGCGTGCCGGCGATCGCGTGCCGGCGGATGGTCGCGTGTTGTCCGGTCAGGCGAGTCTCGATACGGCTTCTATTACCGGTGAGTCAGTGCCGATGGAAGCCGGAGTTGGTATGCAGGTGTTTGGCGGGGCGATCAATCTCGATGGTCTGCTGCGCATTGAAGTGACCCGCACCGGCGACGAATCGACCTTGGGCAAAGTCATTGCGCTGATGCAAAGCGCCGAGCGCTCCAAGCCGCCGATTACTCGCTTGTTGGAGCGTTATGCCGGCAGCTACATGGTGCTGGTGTTGTTGCTGGCTGCAGTCACCTGGTTCGTAACCAATGATGCTCAGGCGATGCTTGCGGTGTTGGTCGCCGCGTGCCCTTGTGCGCTGGTGCTGTCGGCGCCGGCGACGGCAATTGCCGGCGTGGCGGTGGCTGCGCGCCACGGCATTCTGATTCGCAGTTCGGCTTTTCTTGAGGAACTGGCGGACCTGACGTCGCTGGTGGTCGACAAAACCGGCACGCTGACGTTCGGTACCTTGCGCTTGCAGTCGATCGATAGTCCGCTGGAAGACCGCAGCCATGTGCTCAAGTTGGCCGCTAGTCTCGGTTCGGCCAGCAGTCATCCGGTCAGTCGTGCGCTCGCCGGGCTGGTCACGCAGGAGCACTTTCCGCTGCTGTCTGATATCCACGAGCGTCAGGGGTTGGGCGTGGTGGCAATGACCGAACAGGGCGAGGCCGCACTCGGTCGGCCCGAGTTGTTCGCGCAGTTGGGTATTGTGACGTCGGCGGTTCCTGAACACGACGGACCGATTGCCGGACTGGCGCTGGATGGTGAATTTCTCGCCTGGCTGTTGTTGGCCGACAGCGTCAAACCCGAGGCGCGATTTGCCTTGAGTGAGCTGCGTGAATTGGGCTTGGGTCGACAACTGCTGCTCACCGGGGATCGGCAGAGCGTTGCCCACACGTTGGCCCGCGATGTCGGCATCAGCGATGTCGAGGCCCAGGCATTGCCTGAGGACAAGTTGAATCGAGTGCTCAAGGAAATTGGCAGCGGCTTCCGGCCGATGGTGGTCGGGGACGGGATCAATGACTCCCTGGCGCTCAAGGCGGGTGTCGTGGGTGTAGCCATGGGCGCGGGCGGGGCCGATATTGCGTTGGCTTCGGCAGACATCGTGCTGATCGGCAGCGACCTGCGTCGGCTCGGCACCTGTGTGCGTTTGAGCCGCCAATGCCGCCAAACCTTGCAGGTCAATGTGATCATCGGTTTGGGCTGGACACTGGCGATTGTCGCATTCGCGGCGTTTGGCTGGCTTGGCGCGGCAGGGGCAATGATCGCGGCGTTGCTGCATAACTTGAGCACGTTGTTGGTGTTGGGCAATGCCGGACGTTTGCTGCGGTTCCAGGAGCCGTTACTCAAGCTCAAAGAAGACAGTTGAGTGAATCGAAAACTTTTTTGGATGCCTCTGTAATGCCATTGGGGGAGCGCTCTCTAGTGCTGTGTCGGGACTGAACAACATTCCAGCCGACAACCCTGACGATGACTGAGGATACAAAAATGAACTTCAAAACTGCTTCCACCGGTGCCGCTCTCGCTTTCGCTGCGGCGACTCTGTTTGCCGGTGTTGCGACAACGGCTCAGGCTGCTGACGCTGCTCAGGTTCACTGCTACGGCGTGACCTCGTGCAAAGGCATGAACGATTGCAAAACCGCGGAAAACGCCTGTAAGGGTCAGGCAGTTTGCAAAGGTCACGGCTTCAAGGCCATGACTCAGGCTCAGTGCATGAAGGAAGGTGGCAAGGTCGGCGAGTAACCGACTACCGTTTGGCGCCGCAGTGGCTTCCCCCAGCCACTGCGGCCATTTTGCGAGGAGCCCACCAATGTCTGCATCCCTTCCTTGTCTGGGCTATGGCCTGGGTTTACGCAGTGCTTACTACCAGGACATTCTTGATCAGTCGCCGGCCGTGGACTGGTTCGAAGTCGTCTCCGAAAATTTCATGGTGCAGGGCGGCAAAGCCCTTTATTACCTGGACGCCATCGCCGAGCGTTATCCGCTGGTGATGCATGGCGTATCGTTGTCCATCGGCGGGCCGCATGCCCTCGATCCGAACTATCTGCAACAACTCAAGCTTCTGGCTGATCGCGTCAAACCGGCGTGGGTTTCCGATCACTTGTGTTGGAGCCGTGGCAACGCCCATCAGCTTCATGATTTGTTACCGCTGCCTTACACCGAAGAAAGCCTTTATTACGTCGCTGATCGGGTGCGCCAGGTACAAGACGTTTTGCAGCGGCCACTGGTGCTGGAAAATGTCTCCAGTTATGTGCGCAGCGCTGACGATGATTTCAGCGAGTGGGCGTTTCTCGAAGCGTTGAGCCGGTTGAGCGATTGCGAGTTGTTGTTGGACGTCAACAATGTCTATGTCAGCTCACGCAATCATGGTTTCGACCCCTGGACCTTCATTCAAGGTTTGCCGGCAAACAAGGTTCGCCAACTGCATCTGGCGGGCCACAGCGACTACGGCGATTACGTCATCGACACCCATGACCATCCTGTCAGCGACCCGGTCTGGGCGCTTTATCAACGCACGCTCGATTACCTCGGCCCGGTCGCCACGCTGCTGGAGCGCGATGACCATTTCCCGCCGTTTGAAGAACTGCTCAATGAATTGCAAAAAGCCCGGGAGTTGGGTGCGAGCGTGCTGAACCGGAGGCAGAAATGCGCCTGATCGATTGGCAACTGGCCTTTGAACGCTACCTGTTGGGAGCGCCGGTGGCGGCTGATGTCACGCTTGGCTCCAGCCTTATGGGTGGCCCGACGCTGGATGTCAGCACAGGGTTGGCGATTTATCACAATGCTTATCAGGCCCGGCTACAGGAAGTGCTACGCGCAGACTTTCCCGCCATCCACGATTGGTTGGGTGACGATGAATTCGAACAACTCACCGCGGCTTACATCCGCCAGAATCCTTCGGATCATTACAACCTTCGTTGGCTCGGCAAAGGCTTCGAAATGTTTATTCGTCAGCATCTGGTGCCTGAACAGAGTGCGCCGCTGGCGGAACTTGCAGCGCTGGAGTGGGCCTTTACGCTGGCATTCGACGCGCCTCCCGGAACGCCCCTGACGATGCAAGACATGGCGCAACTGGCACCCCAAGACTGGCCGACGCTGCAAGTCAGCCCCAGTCCCTCGCTGCAATGGCTGGAGTGTGCCTTCAACAGTGTGGCGATCTGGCGATCGGTAAAGGATCAAGCGCAGTTTCCTGGCAGCACGCCACTCGACAGTTCCCACACGGTGGTGATTTGTCGAAATGATCTCGTTTGCCAGTATCGAAGCCTGGAGCCTGGAGAGGCCAATGCGCTAAAAGGCCTGTTTGAGCGTGAATGGAGTTTTGCTGAACTGTGCTCCGAATTGACAGTCATCTGTGGAGAGGGTGCGCCATTTCAAGCTGTGACCTGGCTCAAGCAGTGGGTTCACGACGGTTGGTTGCAGCGTCACAAATCATAGAAATTGGCTATTAATTCGATAGCCAGCTAATTTTCTAAGATGGTCTACCCTCACATCAGACGTCTGAAACAAGGGGGACTTTCCATGCTCGCGCAACTTCCACCGGCCTTACAGAATCTGCAGCTACCGCTACGCCTGCGACTCTGGGACGGCCATGAATTCAATCTGGGGCCGACGCCCAGCGTCACGATTGTGGTCAAGGACCCACAAATGGTTACCCAGTTCACCCACCCAAGCCTGGATGCGCTCGGTGCGGCATTTGTCGAGGGCAAGCTTGAGCTGGAAGGTTCCATCAGCGACGTCATCCGCGTCTGCGATGAATGGAGTCAGGCGTTGTTAAACGAGGACGATAGCAATCAACCGGTTCGTACCGTCCACGACAAGGAAACCGACGCCAAGGCCATCTCCTACCATTACGACCTCTCCAACGAGTTTTATCAGCTGTGGCTCGACAGCGACATGGCGTATTCCTGTGCGTATTTCGAGACCGGCAGTGAAACCCTGGAGCAGGCCCAACAGGCCAAGTTCAGGCACCTGTGCCGCAAGCTGCGGTTGCAGCCGGGCGAGTATTTGTTGGACGTCGGTTGCGGTTGGGGCGGACTGGCTCGGTATGCGGCGAGGGAGTTCGGTGCGAAGGTATTTGGCATTACGCTCAGCGAAAAACAACTGGCCCTGGCCCGTGAACGCGTTAAAGAGGAAGGTCTGGAGGATTTGGTTGAGCTGCAACTGCTCGACTATCGCGACCTGCCTCAGGACGGTCGCTTCGACAAAGTGGTCAGTGTCGGCATGTTCGAACACGTGGGCCACGCCAACCTGGCTGAATACTGCAAAACCTTGTTCGGCGCGGTGAAAGAGGGCGGCCTGGTGATGAACCATGGGATCACCGCCAAACACATCGACGGTCGTCCTGTGGGGCGCGGTGCCGGCGACTTCATTGGAAAATATGTATTCCCAAACGGCGAGTTGCCGCACCTGTCGATGATCTCTGCCGAGATCAGTGAAGCGGGGCTGGAGATCGTCGATGTCGAAAGCCTGCGCCTGCATTACGCGCGTACTCTCGACCACTGGAGCGAGCGCCTCGAAGACAACCTTGAGGCGGCGTCCAGGCAAGTGCCGGAGCAAGCCTTGCGGATCTGGCGACTGTACCTGGCAGGATGCGCTTATGCGTTTGCCCGGGGCTGGATCAACCTGCACCAGATCCTCGCGGTTAAAGCCCACCCCGATGGCAGCCATGAATTGCCATGGACGCGCGACGACATCTACAACCCTTAGAGAATCGGTGAGATAAGCCGGGCGACCCGCATGCCAATTTGTTGCAGGCGATGGGTCTCCCGGCTTTCTTCTTTGGCGATTTCGTGGGCCTGGGAAAAGTCGTCGTTGAGCATCTGTTCCACTTCGGCGGCAAAGGCGCTGTCGACCGTCAGCAACATCACTTCGAAATTGAGCCGGAACGAGCGGTTGTCCAGGTTGGCACTGCCGATGGCGCTGATTTCACTGTCGATCAACACTACTTTCTGATGCAGGAAACCAGGCTCATAGCGGAACACGCGTACACCGGCGCGTACGGCCTCGAAGGCGTAAAGGCTGGAGGCGGCGTAGACGATTCGGTGGTCTGGACGCGAGGGCAGCAGCAGTCGCACATCGACGCCTCGCAGCACCGCAAGCCTGAGTGCCGCGAACACAGCTTCGTCGGGGATGAAATAGGGGCTGGTGATCCACACGCGCTCAGTTGCGGCATGAATGGCTTCGACGAAGAACAACGAACAGGTTTCGTAGGAATCTGCCGGGCCGCTCGCAAGCAATTGGCACAGAACACCGTCATCCGGAAACACATCCGGCAGAATCAGTGGCGGTAGCGATCGTGCTGCCCAGAACCAGTCTTCGGCAAAAGACTCCTGCATACAGGCCACCACCGGTCCGCGCACTCGAACATGAGTGTCTCGCCAAGGCGCCAGCGGAGGTTTCTCGCCCATGTATTCGTCGCCAACGTTATGCCCGCCCACGAACCCCAGCACCCCATCGACCACCACGATCTTGCGGTGGTTGCGGAAGTTGACCTGGAAGCGATTGAGCCAGCCACTGCGGGTGGCGAACGCCTTGACCTCGACGCCGCCGTCGCGCAACGCCTGCACATAGCTGTGGGGCAGGGAGTGGCTGCCAATACGGTCATACAGCAGGTAAATCGCGACGCCTTCGGCGGCTTTTTTCAAAAGAAGTTGGTGCAGGCGTTGGCCGAGACGATCATCGTGGATGATAAAGAACTGAATCAATACAGCTTCTTTTGCCTTGCTGATGGCCTCGAAAATTGAATCGAACGTGGCTTGGCCATTGATCAGCAAATGGACTTCGTTGTTCGCCAGGCAAGGCATTCGGCCCAGCTTTGGCATCGCCCGCAGCGACGCGTAGGCGTTGGAGGCGCGAGCGGTCAGCGCCTCTTCGACCCAAGGGCGCCAGTTGAGCTCGGAGATGGCTTTGCGCATTTCTTCGTTGGCCTGTCGCCGAGCCTTGATGTAACCATCGAACGTGCTGCTACCGAAAACCAGGTACGGAATAAGCGTGAGGTAGGGCATGAATACCAACGACAGGGCCCAGGCGATTGAGCCCTGAGCGGTCCGGACGGTGAGTACGGCGTGTATCGCCGCAATCGTGCCCAGCGAGTGAAGCAGTGCAATGGTGTAGCCGAAAATGTGCGGTCCGAAGTAATCCATGGGGGGCAGCCCTGCTCCTGAAGATACAGTGCTTAACAGACCATGTTCCGTGCAGAATGTCGCTATTTAATTGGCCCATGAACCGAAGCCGAAGGCTGGCGTCTAACGGCCACTACTGATCAGGAGTTTGTCGATGAACGTTCGTCTGCTGGGTTTGGCCATGGCCATTGGTGTGTCACTTCCTGTGGTTGCTCAGGCGCAGATGCTGCAACCCGGGTTGTGGGAAATGACCACAAGCAACATGAAGGTCGATGACCAGAACCTGCCGGACTTGCAGCTGATCCTCGGTCAGTTGCAGAGCCAGATGACGCCGGAGCAACGTGCTCAACTGGAGAAGCAGGGCATCACCATGGGCGGCAAAGGGATTCGGGCTTGCCTGACCCCGGAGCAAGTGAAGACCGACAACATTCCACTGACCGACCCGCAATCGGGCTGCAAGCAGGAAATCACCGACCGCAGCGGTAACCAGTGGAAATTCCGTTTCAGCTGCCCCAAAGCGCAAGGTGCCGGTGTTGCCACGTTCCTCAGCGACCGTGAGTTCACGACCAAGGTCAACGGTACCTTCAATGCCACCGGTATCCAGCAAAAGGGCAGTCTCGAAAGTCGCGCCGTGTGGCTGGGGCAGGACTGCGGAACGGTCAAGCCTCGAGCCTGAAACCTTTGCCAGTACAGCCGCTCCCTACATGATCGTGTGGGGGCGGACCCGATTCAGCCACTGACACGCAGCCTCAACATCCATCCTGCCCAGGTCCTCACCGGCACCGCTGCGCACACTGACGAATTCCCCTTCCTGTTCTTTCTCGCCCACGACCATCAGGTACGGCACTCTTTGACTGTGTTCGCGAATCTTGTGGCGGACCTTTTCATGCCGCAGATCCGCATGAGCATGCACACCGCTACGACGCAATGTCTCGGTCACCGACTGGGCATAACTCGCTTGGCGTTCAGCCATGCTGACAATGATGACAAGCGGAGGGGCTCGCCAGTTGTCCAGTTCCTGTTGGCAAGACCAACACGTGCCGTAGATTCGTTGCTCAGACGTTCCGCTAATGGAGTCGAGGGAGAAAGCCTGCAACACCTTCGTGGCCGGAACGTGCGGGCCAGTCGTCAACTGTTCGAAGTCCCCCAGGCGGTATAACGACAGTTGCTCTGTCGACTTCATTGTTCGTCGACGGATCGAGTGGTTGGTCGCCGCGAGTATCTGCATGCGAGCTTCGATCAGTGGCAGGTCGTCGCGGGTTAACGATTGCTCGAGGGTAAAACCGTAAAAGAATCCGTCACCCAACGCCGATCCAGACTGCAACTGCACATTGGGATGAAGCTGCTTGACCGCCATTGCCAGGATCAACGCGCAGGACCGCCGAAGGATTTCCAGGCCATCGGGTTCCTGAGGTGTGACGATGCTGACCCGCGCATCGCTCCTGATCATGTATTCACAATCCACCAACACACCCTCCACCCGACCGGCCACCGCCGCTTTCGCCAACCCGGGGCTGATACTGGCAGCGAGTTCGGACACGGACAGCGGTTGGTTGTATTCACGCAGTGAACCATCAGGCAGGCGGATTTGAATCATGGGTGATGCTCTCGAGTGCTTCTATTATTCGCGCTAGCGCATTAACCGTAGAGAACTGCGCTGACGGGTCTTCGCTATGAGGGGTGGTTATCGGCAGGACTTCGTCTGCCATTAATTCCAACAAGGTGGATAGTGCGAATCAGCACGCTGCTCATCGTCAGAACTCGTTTTGCAGCGCTTTGTAACCGCGCACCAGATCGACATTGGTCCGGGCCACGTCCTCGGAAAACTCCGAGGCACTGACGCTGACCGGCGGGAATTGCGACAGGTCCGTGTTCGGTCCGATACGGGTAGTGGAGGGCACGTAGAACCCTTCGGGCAAATCGCGTCCGTCGACCACCGAGTTATGCCGCACCACGCAGCCATCGCCGACCACGCAGTTGAACAGCACACTGTTGAAACCGACGAACACTCGATCACCGACCGTGCAGGGGCCGTGGACAATGGAGCGGTGGGCGATCGAACTGAACTCGCCGATAGTGACTGCCGCGCCGGACTTGGAGTGAATCACCACGCCGTCCTGAATGTTCGAGTTGGCGCCGATGGTGATCGGTTCCATTTCGCCGTCGGCGTCTACTTCGTCGGCGCGAATCACCGCGTAAGGGCCGACGAAAACGTTCTCGCCGATCACCACTTTGCCGCAGATGATTGCGGTCTTGTCCACATAGGCGGACTGCGCAATCAGCGGTAAATCACCTGAAGGGTTCTTGCGGATCATGGCTTGCTCAACGTCTCGTACAGAGTATTGAGGTTGTACTCGAACAGCCCGGCAAAGGTGCTGGCCGGCCCGGTGGCGGCGAGGGCATCGGAGTACAACGTGCCGCCGATGTGCGCGCCGCTTTCATCGGCAATCTGCTTCAGCAGGCGGGCGTCCTTAATGTTTTCCATGAACACCGCTTTGACCTTGGCCTGACGAATCTGAGTGATCAGTGCAGCCACTTCGGCAGCCGAAGGTTCGCGTTCGGTGGACAGGCCCTGAGGTGCCATGAAGTCGATTCCGTAGGCCTGACCGAGATACCCGAAGGCGTCATGGGAGGTCACGATTTTGCGATTGCCTGGCGGTAGTGAACCGAGCTTGGCCTTGGCTTCGGCAAGCAGCGCGTAGATCTGTTTCAGGTACGCCTGGCTGTTACGTTGGTAGTCAGCCTTGTTCACCGGGTCCGCAGCGATCAGCGCTTTGGTGATGTTGGCGATGTACAGTTCGGTGTTCGCCAGGTTGTGCCAAGCGTGAGGGTCGGGAACGGTTTCGCCGTCTTCATCCAGGGAGCGCGGGATGACGCCGTGACTTGCGCTAATGATCGGCGCCTTGGTCTCGGTGCTGGTCACCAGGCGGTCCAGCCAAGGTTCGAAACCCAGCCCGTTTTTGATGATCAACTGGGCACGGAGCAACGCTTTGGCATCGTCCGGCGTCGGCTCGTAAGTGTGGGCATCGGCGTCGGGGCCGACCATGTTGGTGATCTGGATATGGTCGCCGCCGACCTGATGGGTCATGTCGGCGAGGATGCTGAAGCTGGTGACTACCTGAAGTTTTTCCGCAGCAGACAGTGACATCGATAGCATCAAACTGAACAGCACGAGTAGAGCGCGCATCGGAAAACACCTCATTGGGATGTGAGTAAAGGAGGGCGGCGCAGCAGGCCATGCACCGGTCCGAACACCACGGACAGCAGATACAGACCACCCGCGACCAATACGATGGCCGGGCCGCTGGGTAGCGAGTAGTAGAACGACAGCAGCAATCCAAGCCATACCGAGAGACAACCCAGCAACGCGGCGATACCCATCAAGACCGGCAAGCGACGGCTCCAGAAGCGCGACGCGGCGGCAGGCAACATCATCAAACCGACCACCATCAGCGCGCCGATGGCCTGGAAACCGATCACCAGATTCAACACCACGAGCATCAGGAACACGCCATGGGCCAGCGGTCCGAGTCGGCTGACGGTTTGCAGAAAGAGCGGATCGAGGGTGTCCAGCAACAGTGGTTTGTAGATGAGGGCCATGGCGAACAGGCTGAAGCCCGAGACCCACAACATGCCGGTCAGCGTCGGACCATCGACGGCTAGCGCGGAGCCAAATAGCAGGTGCAACAGGTCCAGGCGTTTTCCGGCGATGCCAAGAATCAACACACCACTGGCCAACGAGATCGGATAGATCGCGGCAAGGCTGGCGTCTTCTCGCAGGCCGGTGCGACGGGTGATCCATGCTGCCAGCCCGGCCATGGACAACCCTGCGCCTAACCCGCCGATAGTCAGTGCCGGCAGGCTCAACCCGGCGAACCAGAAGCCGAGTGCGGCACCGGGCAAGATGCCGTGGGCGACTGCATCGCCGATCAGGCTCATGCGTCGCAAGATCAGAAACACCCCCAGCGGTGCCGTGCTGCCCGCCAGCAAGAGCCCGCCGAGCAGGGCCCGGCGCATGAACACAAACTCGTGGAACGGTTGCCAAAGTTGAGCGGTGGCGAGCATCAGGCCACCTGCGTTTGAGGTTGTTGGCGGATCAACTCGGTGCTCGATCCAAGCACGCAGCCAGTGTTTTTGATCAGCAGTGTCTGTGGAATGTGTTGGCGAACGGCGGCCAGGTCATGGCACACCACAACCAGGGTTCGACCTTGGGCGTGCCATTCGTGGATGTGTTTCCAGAGCAGCGACTGACCGAGTTCATCGAGTGCTGCGTGCGGCTCATCCAGCAACACCAGTGGCGTTTGTGCAAGGCTTAGTCGGGCGAGCAGGGCACGTTGCAGTTCCCCGCCCGACAATGCCATTAACGGGCGTTGTTCCAGACCGCTCAGGCACCAATTCTCCAGCACGGTATTGAGGCGTTGGCGGCGTAATTCAGGCGATAGCTTGATGCCCCAAAAACCGGCAGCCACCAACTCCTGGAGGCTGATGGGAAATTGCCGGTCTAAGTGTTGTTGCTGGGGGAGGAAGGAGAGGGCGCCCTTACGTGGAACATTGAGGATGACGTTGCCTGCCAGAGGTCTTTGCAGTCCGGCGATGACTTTCAGCAGGCTGCTTTTACCCGAGCCGTTGGCGCCGATGACGGCGGTCAGGCTTCCCTTCGGCAAATAGACATCCAGCGCAGGTGTGAGCGGTTGTCCGGGTGCGCCCCAACGCAATGCCTGACAGCGAATCATGCCGCCTCCCAGTTCCATCGGCTTTCAGCGACGGCATCGTGGGCATGAAGGCTTTCGGCATGGACCACGCGAATGTGAAATGCGTGAATGCCCGGGGAGCGTTTCAGGGCAAGGTTCAAACGTCGTGCAGCGTCCTCACAGAACATCAGGTTCTGACCATTGGCCAAGGCGAAGGCTTGTTCATCGGCGCGCTTTACCGCGGTTTGTACGGCAGTGCCGAGGGCTGCTTCGGCGTCATTGATGAGAGCGATCAGCGGCAGGTCATCCAGATAATCGTCGAGACGCAGGCGTAACTCCGCGTTGCTGCGTTGGCTATGGGGCGTCGCAACGATGCCTTTTGTGGAACCGAGCCATGCCAATACTTCGGCGTGTTGCAGCGACTTGTTGGCGAAATCATCGACGAATTGTTGCTGAATCAACTGCCGGGAAAGTGCGGCTGAACAGGGGCAGGTGGAGGAATAAGCAACGTCGATTTTTAGTTCCACGTGGAACATCGCGTTTTTCAGCCGCGCTTCGATGCTCACTGGATACGTTTTCCAGCCGGCCAATGGGCTGATCAACGCCGGCCTTTTTAGCAGTAGATCGCCATGAATTCTTAAGTACGCGCAAGTAGACAGTCCTTGGTGAGTGTCGAGAAAGCACTGCAAGACTCGTCGCAACAGTGCGGGGCTCAGGTCTTGCTGCTCGAGCATCTCCAGTGCCAGATACAACCGCGACATATGAATCCCGCGAGCTGCGCCATCATCGAGGCTCACGCCCGCGTCCACTTTCGCGCTTATGCGTTGGCCATCGAATACAACAGGAAGAGCAATGCCGCACATGCCTACCCAGTCGAGTGGCAGGGCTTGGCGAGAAGCTTGCGCGGCGATATCGGGCAAGGTCAGCGCATTCATGAGCAGGTCCGTCGAGGGGAATCGATTTTATATGTTATGTTATTACATAAAATTCGACTACGCCTTTTTCACGACGCTTGGTCACTTCAGGCCTAGCAACCGGTCATCCTGCTACAGGTGAATGTGGCGCTACTGCCTCCAGAACTGGAAAAGCGGTTGATCGTTGTCCAGCCAACCCGACGGTTGTAGCCAACCCAGGCTTCGCCGTCGGAAGCGATACCGGTGAAGAACGTCAGCTGCCCATAGCGACTGTTGGTCTGCGCCCAGTAGCGGTTGCCCGCCATTTCGAAGCCGCGCAGATAGATCGTGCTACCGACGGTGTTGACGCTGTACGCATTGCCATCGGCATCCACGCAGGCGAGCAGATTGGCGCTGCGTGTGCATTTAGCCAGGCTCGGAATCTGCGCCAGGACTTGTGTAGCAGCCATCAGCGAAGCGCACATCAGCGCCAATCTCAGGGCGATACGCATAGGATTTCTCGGGGATTGAATGGGGTTCAGCTTCGGACGCTTTGTCGTCACGAGCAATAGGAGGGTGGCTTGATTGCATTGTTATACTATAACATTAAATTAAGCCCGACACTGCGACCGGGCATCCCTGTGAGGAAACCCTGATGCCCAATCGACTTCCCGTGACCGTCCTGTCGGGCTTTCTCGGTGCCGGAAAAAGTACGCTGCTCAACTACGTGCTGCGTAATCGCGACAACCTGCGAGTCGCCGTCATCGTCAACGATATGAGTGAAATCAATATCGATGGCAGCGAAGTCCAGCGTGATGTCAGCCTGAATCGTGCGCAAGAGAAGCTCATTGAAATGAGCAACGGCTGCATTTGCTGCACCTTGCGCGAAGACTTGCTCGAAGAGGTCAGCAAGCTCGCCAAGGACGGGCGATTTGACTATCTGCTGATCGAATCCACCGGCATTTCCGAACCGCTGCCCGTGGCCGAAACGTTCACCTTTCGTGATGAACAAGGGCAAAGCCTGGCCGACATCGCGCGGCTCGACACCATGGTCACCGTGGTCGATGGCATGAATTTCTTGCTCGACTATCAAGCCGCCGAAAGCCTCGCCACCCGTGGAGAAACCCTGGGTGAGGAGGACGAGCGCTCGATCACCGACCTGTTGATCGAGCAGGTCGAGTTCGCTGACGTCATCCTGATCAGCAAAATCGATTTGATCAGCAGTCGTGAGCGCCAGGAGCTGATCGAGATTCTTCAGCGCCTCAATGCACAGGCGCAGATCATCCCGATGGTCATGGGTGAAGTTCCACTGCAGAGCATCCTCAACACCGGTCGCTTCGATTTCGAAAAAGCGGCTCAGGCGCCAGGCTGGTTGCAGGAGCTACGTGGCGAGCACGTGCCGGAAACCGAGGAATACGGGATCGCTTCGACCGCTTATCGAGCCCGCCGCCCCTTTCACCCGCAGCGTTTTTTCAGCTTCATCGACCGTCCATGGACGAATGGAAAGCTGCTGCGCTCCAAGGGTTTTTTCTGGCTGGCCAGCAAACCTTTGGACGCCGGCAGTTGGTCTCAGGCCGGCGGCTTGATGCGTCACGGTTTCGCCGGGCGCTGGTGGCGGTTTGTGCCGAAAACCCAGTGGCCGCAAGATGAAGAAAGCACCGCTGGAATCATGGAAAACTGGAGCGCCGCCACCGGCGATTGCCGCCAGGAACTGGTGTTCATCGGCCAAAACATCGACTTCGCACAACTCACCGCTGAACTAGACGATTGCCTGCTGACCGACGCGGAGATGGCTTTGGGAGCCGAGGGTTGGCGAGCGCTGCACGATCCGTTTGGTCCATGGCATGACGAGGCGGCTGCCTGATGCTGGCGCCGACTCTGAAGCGGCGTTCTGTCGTTCAACAAGTCCAGGGTGAAACGCCGAAAACGCTAACCCGAATTCTTGATGACGGGGTCAATCTAGCCACTTGGCAGCGTCAATTACCGGTACATATCGCCGATTTCGGCCACTTGCTGCTGTCGCAGAATCAGCCGCTGGCCGAATCACGGGTTCTGGAATTACTCGACGATGAGACTGAACCCGATCTGCGAGGATTAGCTTCGGGCTTCAGCGATCTGGAAGGGTATGGAGCGTTCGTCGCCGACGTGTCCTGGCTGGTCAGCGCGTTTGCCTGTTTGTTGGGCGCCAAGCGCATCGGCCTGCGTTTACGGGCACTGGACAAGGCCATGTGCCCGCGTTTCCACGTCGATCATGTGCCGGTGCGGTTAATCACTACGTATTCCGGCATCGGCAGTCAGTGGCTGCGAGAGGGTGTTATGGATCGTCGCCAATTGAGCCAACCTCAGGCTGAGCCTGTACAGGATTCGCTGATCGAGCAAATCGCCAGCGCGCATGTGGCGCTGTTTAAGGGCGAGAAGTGGCACGGCAACGAAGGTTTCGGCCTGATTCACCGCTCGCCGCAACCCGCATTGGGCGAGCGTCGTTTGATCCTGACCCTTGACTGGCTGAGCTGATGCCTCACGGCTTGAGCCAGTTTCCCTGGCTCTGTGTTTCGCAAAAAGGCTTCAGATACGCCGCATCGGTGGCCACGCCGTAATAGTGAATATCCTGACGGTAAGGCATATTGGCGACTTGGGCGTTGCTGCATACGCCGAAACTGCCACTGGGGCATTGGTCTACGTACTGCACGTCGACCTTCTGGCCCGGAAGGTTGGGCTGGCAGAAACCGTCAGCGAAGAGTTTTTCCGGGATGGTGCGGTTTTGCTGGCACACTTTTACGTCGAGTCTCTCACCTGTGCTATGTACTACGCAGGCTTGAGCCAATGCTTCACCTGAACTGAGCGCCAGCAGCAACGACAATCCCATCAAACGCATCATTTACCTCCTCTTCAGAAAACGTCGACCATGTTGCAGAACATTCCCACTCATGTCATTGCAGGCCCTTTGGGTGCCGGCAAAACCAGTCTGATCAAGCACCTGCTGATGCAGCGGCCGCTCAATGAGCGTTGGGCGGTGTTGATTAACGAGTTCGGCCAGATTGGCCTGGATGCTGCGCTACTGACCTCGGATGCCGATGGTATCGCACTGGGTGAAGTGGCCGGCGGCTGTTTGTGCTGCGTCAATGGTGCACCGTTTCAGATCGGACTCGGACGGTTGTTGCGCAAGGCGAAGCCGGATCGGTTGTTCATAGAACCCTCTGGCCTGGGACATCCGGCCCGGTTGCTTGAGCAGTTGAGTGAGGCTCCGTGGACCGGTGTACTGTCGGTACAGCGTTGCGTACTGGTGCTGGATGCCCAATCGCTCGCCGCCGGTAAACCGCTGCCTGCGGCGCAACAGGAGGCGTTAAACAGCGCCGGTTTGCTGTTGCTGAACAAGGCGGAAGGTCTCGACGACAATGATCGCCAGCGAATCACAGCGCAGTTGCCTTCCCTTCCTCTGTACTGGACGCAGCAGGCGCAATTGCCGTTGAGCCAATTGCCCGGTCTCAAGGCCCAGGCTGTAGAGGGTGTGGATAACTTCGTTTTACCCAAGGGATTGGCGCAGTTGCCGGCTATCTGGACTGATCCTGCGCTACCGATTTGTTTGAGTCAGGAACAGGCTGGGGGGTGGAGTATTGGTTGGCGTTGGCATCCTGGCCAGACGTTTGATAAGGCACTCATTGGCCAGTGGCTTGAACGTCTCGCCTGGCGGCGGGCGAAGCTGGTTATCCACAGCATCGACGGGTGGGTATCGGCGAACGCCTTGGATAACTCGGCGCTGCAATGGCAGCCCAGCGAATGGCGCGGTGATTCGCGGATCGAGCTGATTTTCAGTGAGCAGCAAGATGTTGAAGTGCTGCAAAAAAACCTGAATGACTGCCGGGTGCGTTAAGGCCTTTGATTCAAGGACGCCACTTGGTGTGTTCCTGCCGCCATTGGCTCAACTCGATGACTTCTGCGCGCGGCTTCGCTACATCGACTACGACAGGCGTGTCATCGAACGGCATCGGATAGGGCGCCAGTTCGATCTGCGCGCTATGGGCGCCGAATTGAGTGATGGTGCCGTTGTGACGGGTTTCGCCGGTCACGGTAAATTCGAAGTTATACACCCGGGCCAGGCGCCGACGGCCATTGGCGTCTTTGATGAACGCAATCTTTTTCAAGGCCACGTTGCCGTCCAGCAACTCGATGCCGAGCTTGGCACAATGCTGTTTGACCCGCTCCAGCGCACGCTCGCGCAAGCCGTGGTTGTGCCACAGCCACGCGCCACCGGTGGCGAGCAACATAAGCACGAAGATATTTCCGAGGGTCAGCATCAACAGGTTGCTCCAACTTGAGAGTGCCAGCTTAACTGCGTCGCCGGTCTGTCGTACAGGCTGTGTTTCGTCGCATACTGCGCGGCTCGAATTTCAATCGTTTTACGGAAAACTCACCGCATGAAACGTACGCCCCATCTGCTCGCCATTCAGTCCCACGTGGTGTTCGGCCACGCTGGCAACAGCGCCGCGGTTTTCCCGATGCAGCGGGTCGGGGTGAATGTCTGGCCGCTCAACACCGTGCAGTTCTCCAACCACACCCAGTACGGTCAGTGGGCTGGCGAAGTGTTGGCACCGCACCAGATTCCCGATCTGGTAGAAGGCATTGCCGCGATTGGCGAATTGGGTAATTGCGATGCCGTGCTGTCCGGCTACCTCGGCAGTGCGGCTCAGGGGCGGGCGATCCTGACCGGCGTGGCGCGCATCAAGTCGATGAATCCCAAAGCGCTGTATTTGTGCGATCCCGTGATGGGGCATCCCGAGAAAGGCTGCAGCGTACCGGCGGAAGTGAGCGATTTTCTACTGGAAGAGGCGGCCTCGGTGGCTGACTTCATGTGCCCGAACCAGTTGGAGCTGGACAGCTTTTCGGGGCGCAAACCGCAATCGTTGTTCGATTGCCTGGCCATGGCGCGAGCGTTGTTGGCGCGTGGGCCGAAGGCGATACTGGTCAAGCATCTGGACTATCCCGGCAAACCGGCAGATGGCTTCGAGATGTTGCTGGTGACAAACGAGGGCAGTTGGCACCTGCGCCGTCCATTGTTGGCGTTTCCGCGCCAGCCGGTGGGTGTGGGCGACCTGACTTCCGGGTTGTTCCTGGCGCGTGTGTTGTTGGGCGACAGTCTGGTTGCCGCCTTCGAATTCACAGCGGCGGCGGTGCATGAAGTGCTGCTGGAGACTCAGGCCTGTGCCAGCTATGAACTGGAACTGGTGCGGGCGCAGGACCGGATTGCGCATCCGCGAGTGCGTTTCGAAGCGACGGCGATCAGCCTCTGATTCCGCGTTGACCTCATCGCGAGCAGGCTCACTCCCAGATTGAATGTGTGAACGACACAGATCAAATGTGGGAGCGTGCTCGCGATGGCTATCTAAAGCAGGTCACAGACCTCAGGCATCACCCTTGATTTCCTGATACCGCTTTTCCAGCTCCTGACGAATCTGCCGACGCTGCTGCGCCTGGATGTAGCGGCGTTTTTCTTCGCTGTTGTGCGGTTGCAGCGGCGGGACGGCTGCGGGCTTGCGGTTGTCATCCACCGCGACCATGGTGAAAAAGCAGCTATTGGTGTGGCGCACCGAGCGCTCGCGAATGTTCTCGGTCACCACCTTGATGCCCACCTCCATGGACGTGTTGCCGGTGTAGTTGACCGAAGCCAGAAAGGTCACCAGTTCGCCGACATGAATCGGCTCGCGGAAAATCACCTGGTCCACCGACAGGGTCACCACGTACCGGCCGGCATAACGGCTGGCGCACGCGTAGGCCACTTCGTCGAGGTATTTGAGCAGGGTGCCTCCGTGGACATTGCCAGAGAAGTTGGCCATGTCGGGGGTCATCAATACCGTCATCGACAGTTGTGCGTTTCCGGGTTCCATAGCGCTCTCACGGTTCAAGGCAGAATTTCAGGGGCGCACCTCTGCGGGTGCCTTGTCAGCTTTTTCAAACCAACAGTTATCGGGACGCCGGGCAAGCGGCTGCCGTCACGCCCGCATCCATCTGTTTCCATATATTGCACCGCCTTTGCAGCGCAAGTCGTGGTGTTAACCTCCAAAAAGCCCAGCTCAAGGAGGCCTACCCATGCATGCCATCAGTTTCATTCAGGATCTGGCAGTGATCATGCTGATCGCGGGCGTGGTGACCGTGCTGTTCCATCGGCTCAAGCAACCGGTAGTGCTGGGCTATATCGTCGCCGGCTTCATCATCGGTCCGCACACACCGCCCTTCGGCCTGATCCACGATGAAGAAACCATCAAGACCCTGGCGGAGCTGGGGGTGATTTTCCTGATGTTCTGCCTCGGCCTGGAGTTCAGCCTGCGCAAGCTGTTCAAAGTGGGCGCCACTGCATTCATCGCGGCGTTCCTGGAGATCGTGCTGATGATCTGGATCGGCTACGAGATCGGCCGATGGTTTGACTGGAACACCATGGATTCGTTGTTTCTCGGCGCGATCCTGGCGATTTCCTCGACCACCATCATCGTCAAGGCGCTCAACGACCTGAAGATGAAAAACGAGCGTTTCGCCCAGCTTATTTTCGGTGTGCTGATTGTCGAAGACATCCTGGGTATTGGCATCATTGCGTTGCTGTCGAGCATCGCGGTCAGTGGCACAGTCAGCTCCGGTGAAGTGTTTTCCACGGTCGGCAAGCTCTCGCTGTTCATGATTGTCGCCCTGGTCATCGGGATTCTGCTAGTGCCGCGGCTGCTGGCTTACGTGGCCAGGTTTGAAAGCAACGAGATGCTGCTGATCACCGTGTTGGGGCTGTGTTTCGGGTTCTGTCTGCTGGTAGTGAAGCTGGAATACAGCATGGTGCTGGGTGCATTTTTGATTGGCGCGATCATGGCCGAATCTCGGCAATTGCTGAAAATAGAGCGCTTGATCGAGCCGGTTCGCGACTTGTTCAGTGCGATCTTTTTTGTCGCCATCGGCCTGATGCTTGATCCGATGATCCTCCTGCAATACGCCTGGCCGATCGCCGTGATTACCGTGGCGGTGGTCCTCGGCAAGATGCTGTCCTGCGGCCTCGGTGCTTTTATCGCCGGGAATGACGGACGCACCTCACTGCGCGTGGGGATGGGACTTTCGCAGATTGGCGAATTTTCTTTCATCATCGCCGCGCTGGGGATGACGCTGCAGGTCACCAGCAACTTTCTCTATCCGGTCGCTGTGGCTGTTTCGGTGATTACCACACTGCTGACACCGTATCTGATTCGCGCGGCCGATCCGCTGTCGCTCAAGTTGGCTGCCGTAATGCCACAACGGCTGGGCAGAGTGATGGGGATGTACGGCGAATGGCTGCGCAGCATCCAGCCGCAAGGAGAGGGTGCATTGCTGGCGTCGATGATTCGGCGGATTTTGTTGCAGGTGGGAGTCAATCTGGCGCTGGTGGTTGCGATCTTCTTCTCTGGCGCGTATTTCGCCGGGCACATGTCCACCTGGCTGCAAGACTGGATCATCGACCCGAGTTGGCAAAAAGCATTGATCTGGGGTGGAGCGCTGCTGTTGTCGCTGCCGTTTCTGATTGCCGCCTATCGCAAGCTCAAGGCGCTGTCGATGCTATTGGCAGAGATGGGAGTGAAACCGGAGATGGCCGGCCGCCACACACAGCGAGTGCGTCGGGTGATCGCCGAAGTGATTCCGATCCTCTCGCTGCTGGTGATTTTCCTGCTACTGGCAGCCTTGTCGGCCAGCATTTTGCCGACCAACAAGTTGCTGGTATTGATCATCGTGGTGGCTGCCGCCGTAGCTGCACTGCTTTGGCGCTGGTTCATCCGCGTCCACACGCGCATGCAAGTGGCCTTGCTTGAAACCCTGGACAACCACAGCGATGCATCTGGCCACTGACATTTGACCTGTAGCAGCCTGCGTCCGGCTGCGAAGCAGTCGTAAACCCGGATGACTCGGTTTTCCTGCAGCACCTCGTTGTCTGATATTGCGGCCGCTGCGCAGCCGAACGCAGGCTACGCCAGCTGCTACAAAGTCGGGATAGGCTAAATCAGCTTTCCAGCCAGACGTCCCGCGCCCAGTGCCATACCGATTCCCAAGTCTCTTCGGCAATCAGTTCTTCTTCGGCTTGCCACAGCACCACGGTGCCGTCTTCTTCGACGAGGTAATAGTCATCACCGTCCTGGCAGATCGGGATCATGCTGCGGTCAACGCCAGCGTCCCAGGCGTTGGCGGCAACGTCCGGCAGATAGGTGTGGGATTGTGGGTCGGTGACGGTCACCGGCTCCAGGCTGCCATAGACGACGTCGCTGACGGTCAGCAAAAATTCTCTGAAGACGAAAGGAATGTCGATGAACAGCTGTTCTTCGATTTCAACCAGCAGGTCTTCGTCAGGCAGCTCCAAGGGGACCGGTACCGGTTCGTTGGCTTCACGCAGTTGTTCGATGATTTCTTCCACGTCCGGGATCCTCTTGCTTGATGGCGCGGTTTAGTTGGGGCGGTTTATACAGTAGCTCGCTATAGATGCAACCGCGAAATAGAAAACCCCAGCCGAAGCTGGGGTTTTTTTATGCCGCATGCTTAACGCAGCGGAGATCAGCCGTTCTGGCGGATACCGGCCACCAGCCAAGGCTGGTTTTCGCCCTGTGGACGCTCCATGTTCCAGCTTTCGCTGAACACTTCACCCTGGTCGAAACGCGAGGTCTTCGACACACCACTGAAGGTCAGGGTGGCGATGGTCTTGTCGGCACGATCATCCACGCCGTCCAGCTGAACATTGAGGTTATCAATGTAAGTGGACTGGAAACCGTCGCCCAGGTCCGCACGTTCGCGCTTGAGGAACTCGAGCATTTGCGGGGTCACGAACTCGGCGATCTTGTCCATTTCGTTGGCGTCCCAGTGCTGCTGCAGGGACTGGAAGTGGTTGCGTGCCGCTTCAATGAAGTTCTTTTCATTGAACCAGGCCGGCGCGTTGATCACTGGACGAGCGGCGGCAGGTGCTGCCGAGCCACCGAAGATCGAACCGCCCGCAGGCTTGTTCTCGAATACTTCACGCTGCATCGGCGCGTGGCCAGCCGGCGCCATGTGCTCCTGCTGCTTGCGACGACGAGCGGCGATGAAGCGGAAGACCAGGAAGGCGATGACCGCCATGATCAGGATGTCGAAGATCTGCATGCCCTGGAAGCCGCCGCCCATGAACATGGAGGCCAGCAGGCCACCGGCGGCGATGCCGGCCAGAGGGCCGAGCCAGCGCGAAGCACCGCCAGCCTTGGCAGCTGCGCCCGCGGCGCCGGCAGCACCAGCGGTCGCCGCAGCGCCGCCCATGCCTGGAGAAGAAGGCGCCATTTGGCTGGTTTGGTGGGTCGGCGCAGCGCCGACGCTTTTGCCGCCACCAAAGCGCTTGGCGTTGGCGTCGAGGCTCATCGTCAGGCCGATGCACAACGCCATGGCGATGCTAAGAAAACGTTTCATAAAGGGTAATCCCATTTGTGGATGGCACGCGCGCCATGTTGCACAGCTGAAGTGTTACTGGCTAGCGGCAGAGTGTTTCGGGCTTTTGCCTGACAGGTTGCGTTCAGCTTCGGTCAGCGCAATAAGGCCTTTTGATGTCGGTCCGTCGGACGAGTGGATAGGGTCTGTTGGAGATTTGCCTAGCGTCGTAGCGCCAGCATGACCACACCGGCCGTGATCAGGCCGATCCCGCTCCATTGGCGCAGGTCGAGTTTTTCGTCCAGCAGGATCACGCCCAGCACTGCCACCAGCACCACGCTGAGCTTGTCCACCGGAGCGACCAACGAGGCCGGCCCCAATTTCAGCGCGCGGAAGTAGCAGATCCAGGAGGCGCCCGTCGCCAGTCCCGAGAGCAACAGGAACAGATAGCTCCTGGCAGAGATTGATCCTAATGACTGATATTGGCCCGTGGCGTACAAAATCAAGGCCAGGCTGACCAATACCACTACGGTGCGTAGCAGGGTGGCGAAGTCGGAATTGACGTTTTCGATGCCGATTTTGGCGAAGATCGCGGTCATGGCTGCAAACGCCGCCGACATCAGGGCCCAGAATGTCCAGGAAGAAAAAAAGCCTGAGCCCATGATTTACGCCTTATGTCAGATCAACCCGTTGAGGCAGGCTCAACACAAAACCCTGTGGGAGCGAGCTTGCTCGCGATAGCCACACCGCGATTTAACAGATACACCGCAGCGATCTCAATCGCGAGCAAGCTCGCTCCCACAGAAAAGCTATTAGATAGCTTCCAGCTTCGCGTAACCCAGCATCAGCCACTTGCTGCCTTCGCTGAAGTTCACCTGCACCCGTGCCTGCGCGCCGGAACCCTCGAAGTTGAGGATCACGCCGTCACCAAAGATCGAGTGCCTTACAGTCTGACCCAGGCTGAAGCCGGTTTCCGGAATCTCGCTGCCGCTGAACAGGTTGCTGCCACTCATCGATTGATTGCCACCGAACGGACGGCTGACACTGTTGGACAGCCGCACTTCCTGGATCAGGCCTTTCGGTACTTCCCGTACGAAACGCGAGACCTTGTTGTAAGTCTCGCTGCCGTACAGGCGTCGGGTTTCAGCGTAGGTCATCACCAGGTTTTGCATCGCACGGGTGATGCCCACGTAAGCCAGGCGACGTTCTTCCTCGAGACGGCCAGGCTCTTCCAGGCTCATCTTGTGTGGGAACAGGCCTTCTTCCATGCCCACCAGGAACACGTAAGGGAATTCCAGGCCCTTGGCGCTGTGCAGCGTCATCAACTGAATACTGTCTTCGTGCTCGTCGGCCTGAGTATCCCCGGCTTCCAGCGACGCATGGCCGAGGAACGCCGCCAGAGGCGTGAGCTCTTCATCTTCTTCAGCGTTTTCGAAGTTGCGCGCGGCGCTGACCAGTTCCTCAAGGTTTTCTACCCGAGCCTGGCCCTTTTCGCCTTTTTCCGCCTGGTGATAAGCAATCAGTCCCGATTGCTCAATGACCGTCTGAGTCATCAGGTGCAGGGGCATTTCCATGCACTTGGCAGCGAGGTTTTCGATCAGCTCGATAAAGGCGCCGAGTGCGCCAGCGGCACGACCGGTCAGGCCCTTGTTCGCCACCAGGAGGCGCATGGCTTCCCACATCGACACATCGCTGTGCCGCGCATGGTCGCGGATCGCTTCGACCGTTTTCTCGCCGATGCCTCGGGCCGGCACGTTGATCACCCGTTCCAGCGCCGCATCGTTACCCCGGCCTTCCAGCAAACGCAGGTAGGCCATGGCGTTCTTGATTTCTGCCCGTTCGAAGAAGCGCTGACCGCCATAGATGCGGTACGGAATGCGCTCGCGCAACAAGGCTTCTTCCAAAACGCGCGATTGGGCGTTAGAGCGGTATAAAATCGCGATATCGCTGCGGGCCAAGCCGGTTTTCAGCGCACTTTCGATGGTTTCCACCACGTAGCGTGCTTCGTCGTGTTCGTTGAACGCCGCGTACAGATTGATTGCTTCACCTTCGCCGCCATCGGTCCACAGCTCTTTGCCCATGCGCCCGGTGTTGTTGGCGATCAGGGCGTTGGCGGCTTTGAGAATGCCTGCGGTGGAGCGGTAGTTCTGCTCCAGACGAATGGTTTGGGCATCCGGAAAGTCATCGGAATACTGATAAATGTTCTCGATTTTCGCGCCACGCCAGCCGTAGATCGACTGATCGTCGTCGCCCACCACCATCAGGCTGTCGCCGCCCTTGGCCAGCAAACGCAACCAGGCGTACTGCACGGCGTTGGTGTCCTGGAACTCGTCCACCAGAATGTGGCGGAAACGCTTCTGATAGTGAGCCAGCAAGCCCGGATGGTCGCGCCACAGGTCGAGTGCACGCAGCAGCAGTTCCGAGAAATCGATCACGCCAGCGCGCAGGCACGCGGCCTCATAGGCCTCATAAATGCTGCGCATGGTCGCCAGAAACAGGTCGCCGCTGGCTTGAATGTGTTGCGGACGCAGACCTTCGTCTTTCTGCCCGTTGATGAACCACTGGGCCTGCCGGGCCGGCCAGCGTTGTTCGTCCAGCCCCAGCTCGCGGATCACGCGCTTGACCAGTCGTTGCTGATCGTCGCTGTCGAGAATCTGGAACGTCTGGCTCAGCCCGGCCTCCTGCCAATGCGCCCGCAGCAAGCGGTGCGCCAGGCCGTGGAAGGTACCTACCCACATGCCGGCCGGGTTGATACCCATCAGCTGCTCGATGCGATGACGCATCTCGGCCGCGGCCTTGTTGGTGAAGGTCACCGACAGGATTGAGTGGGGCGAGGCGTTTTCGACCTGGATCAACCAGGCGATACGGTGCACCAGCACTCGGGTTTTACCGGAGCCAGCACCGGCCAGGACCAACTGACGACCCACGGAGGCAGCTACGGCCTGGCGTTGGGCATCGTTGAGGGAGTTCAGCAGAAGGGAGAGATCATCGCGCATCGGGGCATTCTAGGGTGCGCCGTCACACCGGGCAAACCGAGCTTTGCATTAGCCGATGAAAGATGCACGAAGGACGACCGGTCAGTCACTGGCTGCAGGCGTTGGCGGGCCGCGCTCCAAGGGTTTTGGAGGGGTGGCGGGGTGCGTAAATATTGTCGAATTTATGATCTGGAGCAGTTTGGCAAGTGCATCGGCTTGTGTATGCTCCGTCGACGTTTCGGGCCCATGCTCATCATTATAAGAACAAGAACATTGCCTATGACCCTCAGCACCGACCTGTCGGGCCCCACAGTGGAGCCTCGGGTTATCCGCAAGCAGTACGCAATGGAAATGGCGGTCGAACGCACGCGACTGCTTTACCAGGGGTCGCTGCTGCCCACGTTGTTCATGTTAATCAATGGTCTGGTCTGTGCCGGTTTGCTCTGGAGCCCGCAGCGCTATTTCCTGGTCAGCATCTGGCTGGTGTGGCTGTTGTCGCTGGTGGCGTTGCGGGTAATTCAAGTGGCAGCCTTCGATTCGGCGATTCCTGACCGGCAGGCACATCCGATTTGGTGGCGTATGTTTTTGCTGGGCTCTGGCCTCACCGGCCTGACCCTGGCCGGGGCCGGGATTGCGTTGGTGCCCGCCGACAACTTCATGCAGCAAGCGTGGGTGTTTGGCCTGATCGGTGCCGCCGCCCTTTCCGCCAGCGTTGCGTACGCCGTCAGCCTGCCAGCATTCCTGTCCTTTACCTTGCCCTGCCTGTTGCCGGCCATCGCCTATCTATTTTGGGGCGGTGATAAACAGGATCAGGGCTGGGGTTGGTTCGGGTTGATTTTATTGGGTGCGTTGAGCGTGATCGCCTGGCAGGTCAATCGGCTGATCGACAGCGGGTTGCTGCGCCGCTTCCAGAATCAGGCGTTGATCGAGCACTTGCAGCAAGCGCAAAGCCGCAGCGACCAACTCAATCACGAACTGGCCAAGGAAATCGACCAGCGCCGCTGCGCCGAAGACCGATTGCGTGAAGCCCAGGTCGAGCTGGAAAACCGTGTGGCCCAGCGTAGCCTGGAGCTGGACGCCGCGAACCAGGCCCTGAGCAAGAGTGAAGCGCGCCTGGCGTTGGCGCTGAAGGCCAGCGAGCTCGGTCTGTGGGACTGGAATCTGCAAACCGACGAAGTCCATCACACGCAGATTCAGGAATTGTTCGGCCTGGCGCCGGAGTATGTAACGGCCATGCTGCGCCATCTCAAGCCGCGCCTGCACCCGGAAGACCTGCCGGTGTTGAAGCACACACTGGTCGAGCATTTGAAAGGCCGCACCGAGGATTACCAGATCGAGTACCGCGTGCGGCATGGCGACGGTCATTGGGTATGGATCGAAGACCGTGGCCGGGCCGTCGAGCGCAGTAAAAGCGGCCGGGTGATCCGCATGGTCGGCACCCGTCGCGACATCAGCGCAACCAAAGGTCAGGAAGAGCAGCGCCAACTGGCGGCGACGGTGTTCGAAGCCGCCAGCGAAGGCATCATGATTTTCGATCCGAATTACGCCTTGATCGCTGTGAATCAGGCGTTCAGCCGCCTCACCGGTTATGACATCGACGACATGCTGGGGCGCAATGTTGTCGAACTCCCGTGCAGTCGCGATGCTCGCCGGCACTACGGCGCGATTCATCAGGCGCTGGAGCAGCACGGGACGTGGCAAGGCGAGCTGGTGGAGACCCGGAAAAACGGCGAACTCTATCCGCAGTGGCTGCAACTGAACGCAGTGCGCGATTCGCGGGGAAATGTGAGTCATATCGTCGGCTTCTTCGCCGATCTGTCGGCCCGCCGCGAATCCGAAGAACGCATGCGCTATCTGACTCACTACGACGAATTGACGGGCCTGGCGAACCGCTCGCTGTTCCGGGAACGGCTGCACGAAGCCCATCAACGGGTGCGTCAGGGCGGACGTAGCCTGGCATTGCTGCACATCAATCTGGATCGCTTCAAACTACTCAATGACAGCCTGGGGCATGACGTCGCCGACCAATTGCTGCAGAAAATGTCCCGGCGCCTGGTCAACGCGTTGCCAGAGGCTGACACGATCGCCAGGCTTTCCGGCGACGAATTTGCGGTGCTGTTCGATGCTTACGGCAACTTGTCCAGCCTGGCGCGAGTGGCGACGCGTTTGTCGACCAAACTGCGGTTGCCCGTCACCATTGATGGCCACGAGTTGGTGGTGAGTGCGTCCATGGGCATTAGCATGCTGCCGGACAACGCACGGGAAATATCCGCGTTGGTCAGTCAGTCGAACATGGCCATGCAGCACGCCAAGCACTTGGGCGGAGACAACTTCCAGTTCTATACCGAAAGCCTGCAAGCCAGCACCCTTGAGCGCTTGCAGCTTGAAAACCAGCTGCGCAAAGCCATCGACGAAAAGCAGCTGAAGGTCTTTTACCAACCCAAACTCTGCCTCGCCACGGGTCGCTTGAATGCCGCTGAAGCGCTGGTTCGATGGGATCACCCGACCATGGGCCGGGTACCGCCGGGAGACTTTATCGGCCTGGCCGAGGAAACCGGCCTGATCGGCCCGATCGGCGAATTCGTCTTGCGTCAGGCCTGTTGGCAAGCCTGCGAGTGGCAGCGGCAGGGGCTGGACCCGATTCGCGTGTCAGTCAATCTGTCCGTGCATCAATTGCGCCAGGGCAAGCTGGTCAGCCTGGTGCGTCAAGTGTTGGAAGAAACCGGCCTGGCGCCGCACTACCTGGAACTCGAACTTACTGAAAGCCAGTTGCTGGACAGCGTCGAGCACATCATCGCGACCTTCCAGCAACTGCGAAATCTGGGCGTGAAGCTGGCGATTGATGATTTCGGCACCGGGTATTCGTCCCTGAGCTACCTCAAACGCATTCCGGTGGACTACGTGAAGATCGATCAGGCGTTTATCCGCGGCCTGGGGGAGGGCAGCGAGGATGCGGCGATTACCAGGGCGATCATTGCGATGGCGCACGGTTTGTCGCTCAAAGTGGTGGCCGAAGGCGTGGAGCGGCAGGAGCAGCTGGAGTTTTTGAAGGTCGAGCGCTGCGATGAAGTGCAAGGTTATCTGATCAGTCGTCCGGTCGAGGCCGACGACCTGGCTACGCTTTTACGCAACGACACAAATTCCCAGTAGCAGCTCCGAAACTCGGGCCACAGTGCTACATGGAACGCATGTCGCGTGGAATGGGGGCATCGAGTTACGCATTGAGCAGGCAAAAAGCCAATTCTTGTAGTATAACTACAAGCTTGCTACATCCCCGGCACCTGCCAATAACAAAGAGTCCAGCCCTTTGAATCTGCTGCAACACATCGCCCAGTCACGCCACCTCTTACGCAAGTCGGAGCTCAAGGTCGCAGACCACGTGCTGCTTGATCCTGCGGCGGTGATGCACAGTTCCATGGCCGACCTGGCCCACAGCGTTGGCATCAGCGAGCCGACCATCGTGCGCTTTTGCCGCGCCATCGGTTGCTCCGGGTTCCAGGACTTGAAACTGAAGCTGGCGCAGAGTCTGGCGGCCGGTGCGAGCTTCGGCCAGTTCGCGATCCATGAAGACGACTCCGTCGCTGACTACAGCCTGAAAATTTTCGACACCACCCTGCACACCTTGATGGAGGTTCGCGAGAAACTCGATCCGGTGGAGTTGCAGCGTGCGGTCACGCTCATGTCCCAGGCCCAGCGTGTCGAGTTCTATGGCTTTGGCGCATCGGGTGCAGTGGCGGCGGATGCCCAGCACAAGTTCTTCCGTTTGCTGCTGACAGCGGCGGCGTATTCCGACCCGCATATGCAGGCGATGTCGGCAGTGACGTTGAAGCCCTCGGACGTGGCGATCTGTATTTCCCAGTCGGGGCGCTCCAAAGACCTGCTGATCACGGCCAACATCGTGCGTGAAAGTGGCGCCTCGCTCATCACCTTGTGCCCGAGCCAGACACCGTTGGCTGAGCTGTCGACCGTCAACCTGGCGATCGATGTGCACGAAGACACCGAAATCTATACGCCGCTGACCTCGCGTATCGCTCACCTGGTGGTGATCGATGTGTTGGCGATGGGCGTGGCCATGGCGCGCGGGCCGAGCCTGGTCAATCACCTCAAGAGCGTCAAGCGCAGCCTTCGCAGCTTGCGGCTGTCACCCAAGTCGGTGAAAGCGCTGGACGACTGACGTCGTCGTAAGGTCGTACCGACCTTAATCGTCGGAACGCCGCCCGGACCAGGGTCGCACATTTGATCGCGTTCTCCTGTGTGCGAGCCTGCTCGCGAAGGCGCCCTCAAACATGACAACTTTCATCTGCCTGTAACCCACCCGCCGCCAAACCGTCATCCCCCGCGCCTATCTTGAAACTCCCGTAATCGCCTTGGGAGACTCGAAATGGCCCAGCCCTACGAAGAACGCAACAGCGCTGCCAAAACTCGCCGTCAGCAAGAAGATCAGCGCCGCATGGAATTTCGCCGCGCGATCGAAGATCGCTGCGAGCGCCGCCAGTTGCTGGCCGAGATTGGTGATTTTCCTGAGCTGGAGCTCAACTACTGGCAGGCCGCGCCGACAGCTTCCCGTCGAAACGCTCAACCAGGGCGCTGATCTGTATCCGCTCGCTGCGGATAAACGCAAGGAATGCGTGCGCCACCGGTGACAGCCGTTTGGCCTTGGCCTGCACCAGGCACCAACTGCGGTACAGCGGCAGCTCTTCGACCGGCAACTCAATCAGTCCGCCGGTCGCCAACTCAAGGTTCAGGGCGTGACGCGTCAACAGCGCTACGCCCAGACCCGCCAACACACATTCACGCTGGGCTTCGGCTGACGAGACTTCCTGGGTCTGGTTGAAGTGCACGCGCTTTTCCTTGAAATACTCTTCGCACGCCAGTCGCGTTCCGGAACCGGGTTCGCGCAGCAAGAGGGTGTAAGGCTCAAGGTCCTGCAGGCGTAGAGGCCCCATGTGGCTGAGCGGATGATCCGGTGGCGCCACGGCCACGATCGGATTGTTGAGGAAGGGCAGAAACTCCAGCCCCATGTCCTGGGGCACCATGGACATGATCACCAGGTCGTCGCGGTTATCGGACAGTCGACGAATCACCTGTCCTCGGTTGACAACTGTCAGTTGCAGATTCACTTCTGGATGCTGGCGCTTGAACGCGGCAAACAGGTGCGGGACGAAATACTTTGCGCTGGATTCCACCGCCAGCTTCAACTGCCCTTGAAGAGATCCCTGCATGTCCGAGAGTTGCATGTCGAGGTTTTCCAGGCGCCCGAAAATGTCCCGGCTGGCACGTTGGAGTGCTTCGGCGGCCTCGGTCATGTAGAGTTTTTTGCCGACATAATCGAACAAGGGCTGACCAATCAGCTCCTCAAGTTGCCGAATCTGTAGGCTGACGGCCGGTTGTGTGAGTGACATTTCGTCGGCTGCTCGGCTGTAGGACCTCAGGTCGCAGACTTCATTGAAAATCTGCAACTGACGCAATGTCATACGCATCAAGGACTTACGCATATCTAAGGACTCTCGCCAAAGGCTGATGCCTTAACTATAAGTCTTTACTTATGCCTAACCCAATTATTAATCATTTTTGTTAATCCCTTGTGGGGGCTAGTGTGGGGCCGCGACTGAATTGAAACATTTGGTCACGCGTCGACCTGGTCTAGCAGGTCGTGGGTACCACAGGCTCAAGGGAACCTCCAAAAGTGATAAAAAAGATCCTGATCGCCAACCGTGGTGAGATTGCCGTACGAATCGTACGTGCCTGCGCCGAGATGGGCATTCGCTCGGTCGCGATCTATTCAGACGCCGACCGTCATGCCTTGCATGTGAAGCGTGCGGATGAGGCCCACAGCATTGGTGCCGAGCCATTGGCCGGCTACCTGAATGCGCGAAAATTGGTGAACCTGGCCGTGGAAACCGGTTGTGATGCGTTGCATCCCGGTTACGGCTTCCTCTCGGAAAACGCTGAACTGGCCGATATCTGCGCAGAGCGCGGCATCAAGTTCATTGGTCCATCGGCTGAAGTCATACGCCGTATGGGCGACAAGACAGAAGCCCGCCGCAGCATGATCAAGGCCGGCGTGCCGGTTACGCCTGGCACCGAAGGCAACGTCGCGGACATCGCCGAAGCTTTGGTCGAAGGCGACCGTATTGGTTACCCGGTGATGCTCAAGGCAACCTCCGGTGGTGGTGGTCGTGGTATCCGTCGCTGCGACAGCCGCGAAGAACTTGAACAAGCCTTCCCGCGCGTGATCTCTGAAGCCACCAAGGCCTTCGGTTCGGCGGAAGTGTTTCTGGAAAAATGCATCGTCAATCCAAAGCACATCGAAGCGCAGATTCTCGGCGACAGCTTTGGCAACGTGGTGCACCTGTTCGAGCGTGATTGCTCGATCCAGCGTCGCAACCAGAAACTGATCGAGATCGCCCCGAGCCCGCAGCTGACCCCTGAACAGCGCGCCTACATCGGCGACCTGTCGGTGCGTGCAGCCAAGGCCGTGGGTTACGAGAACGCCGGCACCGTGGAGTTCTTGCTCGCCGAGGGCGAGGTGTACTTCATGGAAATGAACACCCGGGTGCAGGTGGAACACACCATCACCGAAGAAATCACCGGCATCGATATCGTGCGTGAGCAGATCCGCATCGCATCGGGCCTGCCGCTTTCGGTGAAACAGGAAGACATCCAGCACCGCGGTTTCGCGCTGCAGTTCCGGATCAACGCCGAAGACCCGAAAAACAACTTCCTGCCGAGCTTCGGCAAGATCACCCGTTACTACGCACCCGGCGGCCCCGGTGTGCGTACCGACACGGCGATCTACACCGGTTACACCATTCCGCCGTTCTACGACTCCATGTGCCTGAAACTGGTGGTGTGGGCGTTGACCTGGGAAGAAGCGATGGACCGTGGCTTGCGTGCCTTGGACGACATGCGTCTGCAAGGGGTCAAGACCACCGCCGCGTACTACCAGGAAATCCTGCGTAACCCGGAATTCCGTAGCGGCCAGTTCAATACCAGCTTCGTTGAAAGCCATCCTGAACTGACCAACTACTCGATCAAGCGCAAACCCGAAGAGCTGGCCCTGGCCATCGCCGCCGCCATCGCCGCCCACGCAGGCCTGTGAGGAATATAACAATGACTAAGAAGATTCACGTAACCGACACCATCCTGCGCGACGCCCACCAATCGCTGCTCGCCACCCGCATGCGCACCGAAGACATGCTGCCGATCTGCGACAAGCTCGACAAAGTCGGCTACTGGTCGCTGGAATGCTGGGGCGGCGCAACCTTTGACGCCTGCGTACGCTTTCTGAAAGAAGACCCGTGGGAGCGTCTGCGCCAGCTGCGCGCGGCACTGCCTAACACACGTCTGCAAATGCTCCTGCGTGGCCAGAACCTGCTGGGCTACCGCCACTACAGCGACGACGTGGTCAAAGCCTTCGTCGCGAAAGCCGCGGTCAACGGTATCGACGTGTTCCGTATCTTCGATGCAATGAACGACGTGCGTAACCTGCGCGTGGCCATCGAAGCGGTGAAAGCGTCGGGCAAACACGCTCAAGGCACCATCGCTTACACCACCAGCCCAGTGCACACCATTGAGGCGTTCGTGGCGCAAGCCAAACAAATGGAAGCCATGGGTTGCGACTCGGTGGCGATCAAGGACATGGCCGGCCTGCTGACACCGTACGCGACCGGTGAGCTGGTCAAGGCATTGAAATCCGAGCAGTCGCTGCCAGTGTTCATCCACTCGCACGACACGGCCGGTCTGGCCGCGATGTGCCAAATGAAGGCCATCGAAAACGGTGCCGACCACATCGACACCGCGATCTCCAGCTTCGCCTGGGGCACCAGCCACCCTGGCACCGAATCGATGGTCGCCGCCCTTAAAGGAAGCGAGTTCGATACCGGCCTGAACCTGGAGCTGCTGCAAGAGATCGGTCTGTACTTCTACGCCGTGCGCAAGAAGTACCACCAGTTCGAAAGTGAGTTCACCGCCGTCGACACCCGAGTTCAAGTCAACCAGGTACCGGGCGGGATGATTTCCAACCTGGCCAACCAGTTGAAAGAGCAGGGCGCGCTGAACCGCATGAGCGAAGTGCTGGCTGAAATCCCGCGCGTTCGCGAAGACCTCGGCTTCCCGCCGCTGGTAACGCCGACCTCGCAAATCGTCGGCACCCAGGCGTTCTTCAACGTGCTGGCTGGCGAGCGCTACAAAACCATCACCAACGAAGTGAAGCTCTACTTGCAAGGCGGCTACGGCAAGGCGCCGGGCACTGTTAACGAACAACTGCGTCGCCAGGCAATCGGTAGCGAAGAAGTGATCGACGTTCGTCCAGCCGATCTGCTCAAGCCGGAAATGGCCAAACTGCGTGCTGAAATTGGCACCGTGGCCAAGTCCGAAGAAGACGTGCTGACCTACGCCATGTTCCCGGACATCGGTCGCAAGTTCCTCGAAGAACGCGCTGCCGGCACCCTGACCCCTGAAGTGCTGCTACCGATTCCTGAAGCCGGTCGCGTGACCTCGGCCGGTGGCGAAGGCGTGCCGACCGAGTTCGTCATCGACGTTCACGGCGAGACCTACCGCGTCGACATCACCGGTGTCGGCGTCAAGGCTGAGGGCAAGCGTCACTTCTACCTTTCCATCGACGGCATGCCGGAAGAAGTGGTGTTCGAGCCGCTCAACGAATTCGTCGGCGGCGGCAGCAGCAAGCGCAAGCAAGCCACTGCGCCGGGCCACGTCAGCACCACCATGCCGGGCAACATCGTCGATGTGCTGGTCAAGGAAGGCGATACCGTGAAAGCCGGCCAGGCCGTGCTGATCACCGAAGCGATGAAGATGGAAACCGAAGTCCAATCGGCCATCGCCGGCAAAGTCACCGCCATTCACGTGGCCAAGGGCGACCGGGTCAATCCGGGCGAAATCCTGATCGAAATCGAAGGCTGATTTAACAGCCTCGATTGACCGCTTTAAACCTCGGGGGGGCATGTGCTCCCCTTTTTTTTCGCCGCTAATTTGTGGTGGTCAGAAATTCATCCGCCATTGGCCGGTGACACCATGGCTTCGACTGTCGGTGCCCATCTCGCCGTTAACGCCGACACCCAGCGTATGTCTTGCTGATAATCCAAGGTCCAGTCCTGCATCGACTGCCAGGTTGTTACGGTCCAGCGGCGCACCGGAAACGGTGTAGTTTCTACCGCCCGTTACCAGTCGTTGACGGGAATCGCTGGCGACATCACCGTAGGTGTGTTTCCAGCTGGCACTGAATCGCGGCGTCAGTTGCATGCCGTTATTCAGCACATTGAGTTTCGCCAGGCGCAGGCCGAACGTGCTGCTCACATTGTTCTGGGTCTGGCCCTGAACTTTCAGCGCCGCTGCGCCACCTTTTTCCGTGTAGCTGTCACGCTGATAGCGTTCGTAGCCAAGGCTGGCGAACGGTTCGATGCTGACGTTGGCACGCCCCAGGTTGAAACCCACTTCAGCGAAAGCCTGCTGGGTGTTGGCGTCGTAACGGCCTTCCGGGCGGTCGCTGAAACCTTTGAAGGCCACCCGGCGTTTGGTGTTGCCGTCGTGATTGCCATAAGTGGCGCCCAATCGCAGCGACATGGGGCCGTTCTGGCGCAAGGCATAGGCGCCCAGATACCAGCTGTCGAGATCGCCATCGAGGTCGCGGCTATCGAGGCGTGTTTCGGATTTGCCACCCATCATCCCGATACGCCATTCATCATCGATGCCCCAATCGGCGCCCAGCACCAGGCCTTGGGTGGCGTGTTTCAAGGGGTCAACTTCACGATCCAGTGTTCCGCCATGACCTAACGCTTGAAGCCAGACCCTGCCGTTGTCTTCGCTGCCCGCGGCCAACCGTGGAGCGTTGTTGCGGTTTCTGCCGGAGTTGTAGTTGCTGGCGCTGTCCAGTTGGCGCATGGCCGAGAGCATGGTTGTGCTCACCGGGTTGGCGCTGGAGAGCGTTGCCTTGGCGAGATTGGCGGTGGTGCCGCCGGCCAGTTGCTCGATGGCATGGGATGCGGTTGTCTTGTCGCTGGCCAGCAGGGCCACGACTGCGGCGTTTTTGGGGCTGGATGGCGTTGGGGTCGAAGATGATTCATTGGCAGTAACGGGGGAGGTGTTTTCAGATGGCGTCTGCCCTCTCGGCTCCTCAATACTTGCTCCTAATTCCTGTCCGTTCTTCGAAGTCGCGATGCTTTCGATAGGTACATCGTTTCGGGTCAAGACCAAGTCGACTTTCTTAGGATCGTCGTATAGGACAACAGGCGTCAAAAAGACAAGGTTGTTGATCACATTGCCAAATCGGCCCTCGATTTTATCGGCCACAAGAATGCTGTTTGCGCTGATTGTCGGGTAGTCACCGGGTGCGGCAGCGATGTTCAGTGTGGCGCCACCGAGCGTGGCGGTGCCATCGACTACTATCGTTTCACTTTTGCGTTCAGGGTGGACCTCGTAGACCAGTTCGGCAGTGTTGGAAAGCTTCAGGTCACCCTTAACTTTTGGGGCGCCGTGCACCTTATCCACCAAAAATTTTCCGTTTACCTCCAGCGAACCCGTGCGACCACCGCCCGCAAATACCCCTTTTTCGTGAATAAAGACGTCGCCTTCGATCGTACCCGGGTTATTCAGGATGCCACCTGATTGCACGGTGACTCCGCCGCCAATCCTGCCGTTGTTGACGAGCGTGCCTTGGGTCAATGCATCTCCCAGGACGTTACTGTTATTGACTAGCTTCGTTTTGGGGCGCACCAAGGCGCCTGAGTTGAAGTCACCCTCGGCACCATTCAAGGTCCAGGTGCCACGTTTGAGTTCCAGTCCTTCGAAATTTCGACTGTCGCCTAACGTGCCAGCGCTCGCCGTATCCAGTTGCAGAATATTGGTGCCGCCACCACCGTCAATCAATCCGGTGATGCTCCCGTGGCGGGATACGGTGACCAGATCATTGTCGTCACTGAAGACTCGGTTAACACCGTCCACTGTTTTGCCGATGATGACCTTATTGGTGTCAGGGGCACTGATGAACACATCAAGCGCTGCCAAGAACTGATCCGGCGTTTCAAGCGCAGGGGCCGTGTTTTCGACAGGACTTTGTTGGGCAAAAACTTCAGTGCAACCCAGCGCAAGTGCGATGGCCAGCGCCAAGTGATGGGGTCGGTATTTGTGCTGAACAGACATTGAATTTAGCCTTCATGAAAAGAAGACCAAACTCTATGGAGAGCGCCTGGATACCGATGTCAGCCGCTTCCGGCGGGTATGCAGGCGGTGTCAGATAGATAAGTAGAAAATTACCCACCGTTGGAATTCGGCAATTTTTAGCCGTTTGAAATGAAGACCTTTCTTACAGCTAATCGAGACGTGGCTGGCTTTCGCAATGTAGAAACTTATCCGCCACGGTCCTATCAGCCCATGATTACGGCTTGCCATAGCCGCCGATGGCTTACAGCCAGAGTCGGCCTGGCGCATTTTGGTCATTGAGGTTGCGTGCTTCGGATGGCATGCCGGAGGGTTTTTACAGAATGATGTATGCAGTTGAAATCTGCATTATTCTGCGGTTTTTAACCATCCGCCGTCCTTTATGCGCAATTTAATGCATTTTACAAAGTGCTTTTGAGAAGTTGAATGCACTTTGCAGTTGAGTCGATCTACTCTCTGGCACAAATAACCACGCCCGGTAGCCTGATGGACCACATGGACGTCATCCGGATGCGTGCCGGACTCTGGCGTGATGCTGGGCAGATGGACCAAATCCCGAATCTCGTGGCTGACTATCTGCGACGTGATCTGCTCAATAAAATCCTTGGTAACTCAGATAACCACGGGCGCAACACCGCAATCATTCGCGACACCGCCTCGTTCCGCTTGGCACCTATCTATGACCTGGCACCGATGGCAATGGACGACGAGGGTGTCACACGAACCACCAAGTGGCCAAAAGAGTTGGAGAGAGCGGGTGATGTTGATTGGCGAGGAGTATGTCGAGCACTGGCTGACATCGCCGATCCGAATGATCCGCTGGCCGCATTGAGTGACCTGTCGGAACCCTTTGTGCGATTGCGCGAGGATGCCAAACACCTGGCGGCACTCCCCGATATTTTGACTGCCAGTGGCTTGCCCGACGCGACAATGAATCACCCGGCGATTGCCTTGAAAAATCTGGAGCAGCGTTTGAAAGAGTGGGACCTGACATGAGCATGACCGTTGCAGAGCGCACCGTGCTCCTCGAAAGTATTCAAGAAGGGTTGGCTCAAGGCGCTCTTGAAATAGGCGAGGCGGTTCGTCGATTACGGGTAGAAGTCACAGGCCTGCACCAGACTCAATTTGCAAAAATGTGCAAAATCTCAGTGCGCACGCTGGTGCATATCGAACATGGGGAAGGGAATCAAACGCTGAAATCGCTGAATGCAGTGTTTCGACCATTTGGGCTGAAGATGGGCGTCGTGCGGATTCGGCGCGATTTGAGCTGAAACTAACGCACATCAAAAGCTTCGCGGGCTAGCGTGCCCGCGAAGGCGTGCTGGCAGACACGAGGATTACGCGCGGCACTCCACCAACGTTTTCAGCTGTCCCGAATCCGTCTGGTTTTCATCGCTCAACCACCGCTCGAACCCGGCGCCAATCGCTGGCCATTCCGAGTCCAGAATCGAGTACCAGGCGGTATCCCGGTTCTGTCCTTTCACCACCATGTGCTGGCGGAAGACCCCCTCAAAACTGAACCCCAGTCGCTCGGCGGCGTACTTCGAGCGGGCATTGCCGTTGTTGCATTTCCACTCCAGGCGTCGGTATCCCAGTGCAAACGACTCCTTGGCCAGCAGGTAAATCGCCTCGGTACTTTTCGGCGAGCGCTGCATGGGAGCGCCGAAGGTCACGTGGCCGATTTCGATGCGTCCTTGCGCCGGGACGATCGACATCAGGCTGAGAATGCCCTGCACCTCACCGCTGGCACGGTCGATCACGCTGAAGAAATACGGATCGCTATTGGCTGCATGGTTGTTCAACCAATCGTTAAACACGCTCCGTTCCGGGAACGGTCCGTAGGGCAAATAGTCCCAGAGCTTCGGGTCGGCACCGGGGCCTTGCAAGGCCTTGAACAAACCCTCGGCATGACGCGCCGGGTCGAGTTTTTCCAAGCGAATGAAGCGCCCTTCGAGAGCTTTAACGGTGGGCGCCGGGACGCCTTTCCAGTCTGCGAGTAAAGTCGACATGGTGTTCTCCTTGAACCTTAAAGGGCTTTGCGAAACTGAATGAAACCGGGGCGCTCGGCGATGCGCTCGTAGAGCTGGATCGCGGTGGCGTTGGTTTCGTGTGTCAGCCAGTGGACTTTGCAGCAACCGTCCACTTTGGCAGTGGCGTAGACGAATTCAATGAGCTGGCGGCCGACCCCGGTGCCACGGGTTTCAGGCGACACCATCAAGTCTTGCAGGTAGCAGGAGTTTTCGATGCTCCAGTTCGAGCGATGGTAGATGAAATGCACCATGCCGACGGCTTTGCCATCGGCCCAGGCCAGTGCGGCGTGGGTCGGTTCGCTCGGGTCAAGCAAGCGCTGCCAAGTGCTGTCAGTGACCGCCGCGGGTAACTCGGTGTTATAGAAACGCAGGTAGGCTTGCCACAGCGGCAGCCAGGCGGCGTGATCGTCGGCGCTGACCTGGCGGATTTCAATCTGACTCATGTTCATTCCTTAACGCATCAAGTGGGCGAGGGCCTGGTCGTGCACATCAGGGCTGGCGGTGAGCCCCTCGCGCACGCCGGCAATGTCTTCAGGGCTGCGGTTCTGGCTGAGTTTGCGTTTGCCTTCCAGGCGCTGGATCGGCAGGGCAAACCCGACAATGGCTTTGAGCATGCCGTCGATGTAATCAGCGGGGGCGTCGGCGACTTTCCAGGGGTGCGCGCGGCTGGCTTCGTGGCGATCGGTCAGCGCGCTGACCAGGTCGAGCAGGCGATCCGTATCGCTGAACACTTCGGCGGTACCGTAGGCGTGTACCGCGACGTAGTTCCAGGTCGGCACGACTTTGCCGTGTTCGGCTTTGGCTGGATAAAACCCGGGGCTGACATACGCATCGGCACCGGCAAAAATCACCAGGGCTTCAGCGCCGTCCTGCAATGCCTTCCACTGTGGATTGGCCCGGGCAAAGTGGCCGTAGAGGGTGCCATTCGGACCTTCGTCAGGTTTGAACAACAGCGGCAGATGACTGGCTTGCAGGCCTTGCTCGCCGTGGGTAACCACCATGGCGAGGCGGGTGCCGAGGATCTGCTGGCGCAGTTCATCCAAATCTTTGATGGCAAAGCTGCTGGGGTTGTACATGGAAATATCCCTTGGCGAATGCCTCCATCCTAGGCAGGCTATTGGTCTGTTGTAAGAGCCATTACCGACCAATTTCATAGGTCCATTACCATGACGGACGCGCCGCTTTCCCTCTCATTCAACCCGGCAGGCATCGAACTCGATCGTCGCCAGGGCCTCAGTCGCCAGCTGTATCAGGCGTTACGGGTGCGAGTGCTCGACGGGCGACTGGCCAGCGGCACGCGACTTCCGGCCAGTCGGGATCTGGCGGCGGCGCTGGCTATATCCCGAAACAGTGTGGTCCGCGCTTACGATCAACTCTATGCCGAAGGCTTTATCGAAGGCCGAGTGGGCGACGGGACTTACGTCGCGCAACTGCCCGAGGCCGCGTTACCGTCGAAAAAATTATCCACAAAAGTATCCACAGGGTTTTCAACAGGGTTACCCACAGCCTTATCCACAAATTGGCTGGATTTACCTGTGATTCCATCCAGTAAAGTTATCCACAGCGGCGCATTGGGTCGCGTTGAAAAGAACCATTTAGCCCTGCCGCCGAGTGGACCGCCGCGTGCCTTCCGGGTCGGTGTTCCGGCATTTGATCTGTTTCCTTTCGAAGTCTGGGCCAAGCTGAACGCGGCTTTCTGGCGCAAACCGGATTTACAGCAGTTGTGTTACGGCGATCCGGCGGGCGATGCGCGTTTGCGCGGTCTGATTGCTGCGTATTTGCGCAGCTCGCGGGGCATGCAGTGTTCGGCTGAGCAAATAGTGATCACCAGTGGCGCGCAACAGGGAATTAGCCTTTGTGCACAGCTGCTGGTGGAGCCGGGTGATGGGGTGGCGATCGAGAATCCGGGGTATCGGGCAGCGGGCCATGCGTTCGCCGTGGCCGGTGCGCGATTGCACGGTGTGGCGGTGGACAGCGAGGGTATCGATTGTCGCGAATTGGCAGGGCTCAAGGATTGTCGCCTCGCTTATGTCACGCCGTCGCATCAATACCCGACCGGTGTGGTGATGAGCCTGGCACGGCGCCTGGAATTATTGGCATGGGCCGAACGCACCCAAGGCTGGATCGTCGAGGACGATTACGATGGTGAGTACCGATACAGCGGTGCGCCGCTGGCGCCGCTGGCGGCACTCGATCGGCAGGGACGGGTTTTGTACGTCGGGACGTTTGGCAAAGTCGCTTTCCCGGCACTGCGTCTGGGTTATCTGGTGTTGCCGCCGACCCTGGTGCAGGCATTCTCTCAACGGCGCGCTGTGGACGTGCGGCATTCCGAAGTGAGCACTCAAGCGGTGATGGCCGAATTCATGGCTGCCGGGCACTTTCAGCGTCATATCCGCCGCATGCGCCGTGCCGCCCTGAGCCGGCGTAATACGTTGCTGGCCGGTTGGCCGCAGAACATTCCCGGGATTGGCAGCCTGCCGAGCGTCGCGGCAGGGCTGCATTTGACGGTGGCGGTCGACTCTCAAGCCCGGGAGCAAGAACTGGTGGAAAAAGCGGCCAGCGCGGATGTCGAGATCAACGCATTAAGCAATTACTGGCTGCCGGATTCGCAAACACCGGTGGACCAGCGCGCAGGGCTGGTCCTGGGGTTTGCGGCAGTGCCGGAATCGGCGATCAGCGCTGCACTCGGGCGTTTGGAAGCGATCTGGCGTCCATAAGCAGTGCCTGGGTTCCCGGGTTTACTTGAAGAACAATGCAGCAGCCAGTCGTTGGTTGATTTCAGAGCGATAGATGGCAATGGACTGATGAGCGTTCAACTCATCACGCTTTTCGTGCGATCCCCCTAAACCGCGTTGTTCGACGGTCTTCAAGTGTGCAGCAGAGAAGGCAGCTCGTGGGCTGTCAGACGCCGGGTAGTGAAAGTGCGCGTACCAAAGGACTTTGCGGGTTTCGTGATCGCGAATCTCATACTCGTCCAGATAGTCTTTGCGTGGTCCTTTCAAACGTTGATGTTCCGGCAGTGGTTTACCGATCCTGTGGATGGTCACCTGGCCCCTGCTGTGCAGCCATTCAACGCGGCCCGCGGTGGGCGGCTGTCGCTTGGTCATGCTGATACGGACATCGGTGCCTTTTTTGTAAAGCGCGACCGCCTCATCGTTTAGCCTTTTGGCCACGGTGACCGCCGATCCCGGGCCGCCTTCGGTGGAGTTGCTATCGGTCAGGGCATTTTCGATGGTGTCCGCTGCCGCATCCATTCGGCGGGCCTGCTGATGAAACATCTCCTCGATTTCCAGCGGAATACGTCGATCGGCTTTTGAGTGGGCCTCGGTACGTCGGATGAAAGGTTCCAGCTGCGTCAGTAACGATTCACCGTTTTGCACGCTGACCGTCAGCGTTGGAGGTATGACGGGGGGTACGGCCGTTTTGACCGACTCATGCTCGACCCAGACACCGGGCGTTTTCTCATGGAATGTAGCGATCACTTTCCCGGTGAGTGGGGAGGTCACGTCGACCAGATCGGTGTCGGTAGAGTTTGCGCGCGTTCGGGACTTGCCGACGACGGCGCCTTTGAAACGCGTTTTGATGAGGCGATGCGGGGCCATTGCCGGTCGCGATGGGCCAGGCACCGGTTCGAGGGTCTTGCGTTCAAGCAGCAACCCCGACAGGTGATTCACGGCGCGTTCATTGAACGCTTCGATACGCTGACGCATCAGGTCCACTGACGGTTGCAGCAATTGCCCGGGGTACTCGTCGGGCAAGTCGAGAATACGTTGGTCGATGGTTGCGAACTGCTCCACCAGATCGCTGAAGCCCTCAATCCGTTCGGGTAGCGACAGGGGATTTTCCTGGGCGAGGTCCAGCGACGACTGGATGGTGAGGCCCGCGTCTTCGACAAGGCTTGCCAGTGCCCGACGGGCAGGTTCGGTGGTGACTGTGCCGGTGTCATTAAGACAGAGCTCTTGAGCGAGGCTGACCTGAAACAGCTTCAGGTCGTGCAGGTCGAAGCTGGGTAGTCGTCGCGTGTATTCCCTGGCGGTTTCGGTGGCTTCTCTGCCCAGCCGTTTCAACTCGTCGATCCGGGCCTGGGCAAATTCGATTTTGTCGATAAACCTCTGGGTCAGGTCGCTGGTCTGTTGATGAGTCTGGTGTCGTGTCAGGGTGGATTCGTTCATTGGCTCTGCGTCAAGCAGGGCCAATGAGCGACGCATGCAGGTGCCAAACACCGTGTTTTGTCGATGGAACCACATCTGTGTCAGCAACAACTGTTGATCCAGGCAACTGACCAGGACCGCGCGGTAGTTGATGATGGACTCCAGTGCGTTGAATGCCCTGAGCTGTTCAATGTAGACGCCGTAGACGGCGATCTGTTTTTCCAGTGTTTCTATCAGTCTGCGTCCATTGGGATCATCGATTCCCGCAGGGAGAGAGACAGCCGCTTTCTCTGCGGTTTCGAGTGCAGTCTTCAATACCGCTTTGTTCGAATCGAAGGTTTCCAGCTGATTTCGCAATTCGTTTTTTCGCCGGGTATTTTCCTGCATCAGCGCTTTTCGGCTACGGCCTCCGCCGCGCAACCTCAGACGTGTGTCGACGACCCACTGTCCCGTCGCGGTACGGGTCAGCAGGGGGCCAGTCCCTGATGGGGACTGACGGGTATCGATGATTTGCACGAATTCGTTGTCGTCGACCATGACTTCGAACCAGCGCTGGCCAACCTGTGCGTACCATTTTTGGTTGAGCGGGCTCAAAAAACGATGGGGGCCGATTTGGGTCGAGGGGGCTGAAAGGCCTTCAGGTTTTGCAATGGACAGCCCGTCCAGCAGGGTCACCAGGCTCGTTCGCGCCAGGGCGCCTTGGGTGTAAACGCTGGACTTGTGATTCGCTGGCAGCCGTTGAGCGGTGATATCGGGTAGCCGGATCACGGTGATTGTCGGCCTCGGTATGGGCTGTTGCTTCAGCGTCAAAGCCTGCTTTTCAATGGCGCGACTTGTCGTGTGGCGCGTCGCGGCGTAATGGGCCAGGACCATACCCAATGACAGGAACAGGTCGGTCAATGCCGTCCATGCATCGCCACTGTCACCTTTCTGGCTGGCTTCATTCGCTTGATCCAGGTCGCTCATGATTTGCCAGATCCAGGCCGCACTGGCAGCCGTTTTGCCCAGAAATGGCAGTGCAATGTTGAACAGCACCCACGCCCCTTGCTTGAGGGTCTGCCAACGACTTTGTGCATTGGAGACTGACTGCCGGTCTGCCAGGGTGATCATCGCGTTGGCATTGGCGGTGAACACGGCTGACAGGGAGAGTGGCGCCAGTGGCACTGCCGCCAGCCTGACGGCCCCCATCATGCCGAGGACCGATGCTGGATCAACCAGCCATTGCGACAGTGTCCAGACGGAAGGCAACTGGCCGGTAAATACGTACTGTGAGTAGTTGAAGCGCACATCGTCCGGCAACCAGGCCAGCACGGATTGGCGAAGCGTCTGGTTATGTTTGATTGCATACAGCAGGTTGGTTTCGCGGGGATATTGCAACAGCGGGGGATCAAGCAGCGGACGAAAGAGCAGGCAGGGCCCCTTGTCGGCGAGACGTGGGCCGATGACGAACATGTTGGCAACCTCGTCAGCCTTGTTGCCCGTGCGCCCCCCCGGAATGAACGCCAGCGGACGAATGATGATTTCCTGGCCGTCCACAAAGCGGTCGCCGGGCTTTTCCTGCATCGCCGCGACCACGAATCGGTAGCCCTGATCATCGATGCCTGCCTCGCCACGAATTTTGTACTGCAACGCCTGGAGCGGCAGCTGGATACGCAGGTGGCTGGCGAACAGGTTTTGCCGACGTTGTGTTTCCTTCGCGTCACCGAGTAGTTTTTGCTTGATCAGCGTGGGATAGGTTTCACCGATGTCGACCTCGGTGACCAGCTTTTCCAGGTAGTCCGGTGTCATCCAGGACTCAACGGCGCTGCCATCGGTACGGCGCACGGTCTTGTTGCCCAACGGCACGGTAATCAGGTTCTGCAGGGCCAGATCGATCAGCGACAGGGTGACGGTTTCGGTTTTTCCCGGTACCGCGATGGCGCCCAGGATCACTTGGCTGGTAATGCTGAGTTCGATCGTTTCGAGCCTGGCGTCCGTCGCCTCCGGGTGATCTTTCAGCACCTGGTCTTTCAGTGCTTGCAGCGTAAATACCGGGAGCGGTGGAATGTCATCCAGAAAGGATTTGCCGCTGTGTTGCTCCCGAAGTTGAGCCAGGTCCATCAAGTGTCGGCTATAGCAGGTCAGGTCCGCCGGTTGAGCACTGAGCAGCCACTCAGGCAGCAAGCGCTCGATCCGGCTGAAGCGCCCTTCGTCAACGTTTTTGCGGTTTCTGGCAGCCGTCATGGCTTGATGCGCAAGGTCACCGTTGGTGATGGTGCCTTGAAGCTGGCCGATAGCAGCGACTTCGAGAGCAATCAGCGCACAGGCTTGATGGTCGAAAAAGTGGCCAGCGGGTTCATACAAACGCCATTGAAAAGTACGCGAACCCGATGTGGATGCAACGCGTGCGGACAACGTTTCACTGAATGCTTGCAGTGAGTCGTAACGCTTGAAGCCCTCGGTGATCGAGTGGCTGATCACCAGCGTGCGCGTACCCAGCGTACCCACCAGCACGGCCACATCCAGTACCCACAGATGTTTTTCCGGCTCATCGATGTCGATCAGGCAGGCCCTCGATGTATAGGCGTCGTTGCGGTTTCGGCTGGTTTTATCCGGGTTGTTGAACAAGGCGAGCGCCATGGCCTTTTCATCCTCATCCCAGTCTGAAACCTGCTCGATGTTCCAGAGGTTGCGCAGTGAGCCTGAAAGTTGATGCCAGCGTGGTGTTTCGTCTTCTGTTGGCTGGTTCCAGTAATCAAGCTGCTGCTCTTGATAGGACACGAACAGTAGCGGGATCAATTGGTTGATCAACCGGCCAATGTCGTCGATCTTGACGGGCAACTGGATCGCCGATTCCACCCCTGGTTGCAGGGTCAGGAAGTGTTCCCCGTCGAGGTAGGTCGCGGTCTGCGCCGACAGCGTGAGCCGCACCAGCGCGTCGGTCAGTGACTCGTATCGATGTGGGCCGGGCGTGACCTGGTCGCCGCTGACCGTCCAGGTTGGCGTCACGACCATGGCCTGGACCGGGTCGATATCAAGGCTTGGGTACGCGGCGTCGAGCACGGTGCGCAGTGCGTTCGACGCCACTTCCCTGAGCGAGGGGCCAGTGACCAGTTGGGTCAATACATCTTCGGGGCGGGTGGATGAGGTGTCGGGCATGGCCATTTCCTTTGTACCGATGAGGACGCGGGCCACTGGGCCGCGTTGTATCGGGGCAAGGTAGAGGGCTGTCGAAGGTGAAAGGTGGTAGATAGTTATTGCAGGCAAAAAAAGACCCGCTTATTGGCGGGTCTTCCATTTCATCAATGTGTCAGGTGCCTGACTTGATCTTGGTCCAGGCCCGTGTCCGCGCACGTTCGGCATCGCGCGGCAGGGGTTGCAGGGTGTACAGCGTGCTCATCGCCGTTTCGGTCGGGTACAGGTTCGGATTGTTGCGAATCGCCGGGTCGACCAATTCCGTGGCGTCCTTGTTCGGGTTCGGGTAGCCGACGAAGTCGCTGACCGGCGCAATCACTTGCGGCTGCAGCAAGTAGTTGATGAAGGTGTAGGCGTCTTCCGGATTCTTCGCACCTTTGGGGATGGCGAGCATGTCGAACCAGATCGGCGCACCTTCCTTGGGCAAGCGCATGTCAACGATCACACCGTTCTTGGCTTCCTTGGCGCGGTTGGCGGCCTGGGAGAAGCTGCCGGAATAACCGACCGCGACGCAGATGTCGCCGTTGGCAATGTCGGCCATGTACTTGGACGAGTGGAAGTAAGTGACGTACGGGCGGATCTTCATCAGCAGCGCTTCAGCCTTGTCGTAGTCCGCAGGCTTTTTGCTGTTGGGGTCCAGGCCGAGGTGTTGCAGGGCCAGCGGCAGGATCTCCGACGGTGAGTCGAGCAGGGCGACGCCGCATTGCTTGAGCTTGCTGATGTTCTCTTCCTTGAAGATCAGATCCCAGCTGTCCACCGGCGCGTCGGCGCCCAGTGCAGCCTTGACCTTGTCCGGGTTGAAACCGATCAGGATGGTGCCGTACATGTACGGCACGGCGAACTTGTTGCCCGGATCGTTGGCCTCAATCAGCTTCATCAGCTTCGGATCGAGGTGGTTCCAGTTCGGCAACTTGCTGCGATCCACTGGCTGGAACACACCGGCTTCGATCTGCTTGGCGAGGAACACGTTGGACGGCACCACGACGTCATAGCCGGAGTTGCCGGTCAGCAGCTTGGCCTCCAGTGCTTCGTTGGTGTCGAAAATGTCGTAGACCAGTTTGGTCTGGGTGTTCTGTGCCTTGAAGTCTTCCAGCGCCTTGGGGGTGATGTAGTCGAACCAGTTGTAGACGCGCAACGTTCGTTCTTCAGCATGAACCGCACCGCTGAGCACCGTGGCGCACAGGGTGGGGATGATAAAACGCTTGAGTCTGTTCATTGTTCTAATTCCTCAGTGGGCGCTTTCAAAACCTTCGAGAACGTTGACGGCATTGATGCCGATTTCTTCTACCGCGTAACCGCCTTCCATCACGAACAGCGTCGGCTTGCCGAGGCGCGCGATGCGCTCGCCCATGGCCAGGTAATCCGGGCTGTCGAGTTTGAATTGGGAGATGGGGTCGTCCTTGAACGTATCGACGCCCAGGGAAACCACGACAATGTCAGCGCCGTACTTTTCGATCTCTTGGCAGGCCTGATCCAGGGCTGCGCTCCAGGTGTCCCAGCCGCTGCCGGCGGGCAACGGGTAGTTGAAGTTGAAGCCTTCCCCCGGGCCTTCGCCGAATTCGTCTTCATAGCCGAGGAAGAATGGAAATTCTGCTTCCGGGTGGCCGTGAATCGAGGCGAACAGCACGTCGCTGCGCCCGTAGAAAATCGATTGGGTACCGTTGCCGTGATGGTAATCGACGTCGAGGATCGCGACCTTCTTGTGGCCCTGATCGAGGAACGCTTGAGCGGCGATGGCGGCGTTGTTGAGGTAGCAATAACCACCCATCAAATCGCTGGCAGCGTGATGTCCCGGTGGGCGGCACAGCGCGAAGGCACTGCGCGCTCCACGCTGGATTTCGGCTTGAGCGGTCAACGCCACTTGCGCTGCGCTGTACGCCGCTTGCCAGGTACCGGCCGTGATCGGTGCGCCGCCGTCGAAGCTGTAATAGCCGAGCTGGCCGTGCAGGCTGGTGGGGATGATCCGGCGCAAGGTGCGGGCCGGCCAGGTGTAGGGCAGCAAATCGCCGTCGGTGTTGAATTCGGTCCAGCGTGCCCAGGCACCTTTGAAAAAATCGAGGTAGTCGCGACTGTGAATGCGCGCGATCGGCTCAAGGCCGAAATCTTGCGGTGCTTCGACCGGGCCCAGATTCTGCTTTTGCACGCGTTGCAACACATGGTCGGCGCGCGACGGCATCTCGAAGCACGGCTTGAGTTGCCCGTCGATCAATTCGCAACGGCCATGGTGAAGGTGGTGATCGTCTGAGTAGATCGTCAGCATTTTCTTGTTCTCCGCAGGCTGATTCGGTTGATCACAGTCTTGCGGGAGGCGGGGTTTGAGAGAACGGCAGGAAAGGCCAAAAGGGGATAAATATGGCCAAAAGGTTTGACCGAAATTCGCCCCTTAATGGCGCGATGACGCTTCAACATTGGGCTTGTGGATTTAGACAATAAAAACTGTCTCGAAACAATAAAAGCTGTCTCAGAGGTTGGGGGCCTTCTTGGGCCTCCAACCTCTGTGCTTTATATTCTTTTTTGTAAAATGGTAAATTAAGCAACTAGGCTGCATCGGAAAACGTTATTGCCCATTGGGCTGGAATGGACAGTCATTGAGTGCTTTGGTTGATATCCACGATCGTCAGTAGTGGCTCTGACAGGAAACCTGGCCCAAGAATGGTTGGATTCGACGACACCCCAAGAGCGTGCGGACCAGATGGCGCTATTTCAGGGTAAATTATCGGAGGCCTCTGAATGGTTCAACGTCGATCGTGTATTTGGCAATGTGCGCAATCAAGGTCGAGCCCTAATCGAACCGGTTGGACAAATCCAAGGTGATGACGATAAGAGTGATGATTATAAGTGAGTGAAGTCATCGATAGTCTCCCTTATTGACAGCCAATAAGCGTCCGTTGTTCGAAATGCGAAAAAAGCAATTTTTGTTATTGACCCGAGGCTAGTAATTGGGTTCAGTTGACTTATGCTGAAATCAAATTTGTTTTTATGAGTAAATTCGCCCAGATAGTTGTTCAGATCAACGCAGACATTTTTCCAGTTGATATCACCCTCCAACACATATCCAAGCTCTCTAAGCTGCTTATAAATCGCATGTCGCACATGCGAAAAATTTGCATTGTGCACTTTGCAGTGTAGGAGTTCGCGTACAAATTTTGCATATTTTATGTTAGCGGCTTGGAATTTATTTTCATTTTCATTCAGATTAAACGCTTTTGCGCATCCGTGGAAGCTAGAGTTTAAGTGTTTTTTTATAGGAGTGTTACAGGAGGGGCAAATCTCATCTAATAATAGGCCGTGTAGGTCGCAAACTTTTATGCTAGATAACAAGTGATGTCGACGTATGTAACCGACGCCGATAGTTTCTAGGTCGGTCGTGATGCATTGTCTACAAATACGCCATGAATCACTCGGTGTGATTACTGTCAACGGATTCGTGCTTAACCCAAGTGATTTAGCTAAAGGAAGTAGTGTTGCTGTATCCGCCAGTGTTACAAATGTGGGATTACTTTCACGAATAAAACACGTCAACGTCTTACGGTAATTTAATGGCGGTTTGATTTTATATTCTTTACGAGAAAGTCTTCCTAGATTGAATAGTTCCTTTTTTCGCCGGATTACTGACCCGATATATTCGTCAGGAAGTGTTGAAGGTAGTAAATGCAATTTTTGCCTCTAGCAGCACATCAAAAATAAAATTTCTTAAGTTGATTTGTATTTGTGGCTATACAGCCTCGGAACAGGCCCATCTGTATGGCTGAGGGGCTGAGGGGCTGAGGGGCTGAGGGGCTGAGTCTAACTAAAGTAGCTGGCGAGCGACAATGTAAGCTTTTTCTTTGTTAAAGCGACCTTCACTTATCGTCCGCTTTTGGTCGCATTCTGCGTGTCGCGAAGGACTGAAAACAACCCAAAGCGGCCTATCGCATGAGACGGAAAACGGTCGATAACGGCCCTTCGGCCTAAGTCAGATTTCGGCAAAAGCGTTACGAAACCAGGAACGACTCAATCTGCCGCACCTTCCAGCATGACATCAGCAAATAAACTCTTCTGCTTCAGCTGTTTATTAATCAACTTTATCAGTTCGCGAATTGCCTACTCCAGCCGAGTCATATGCTGGATCATCCACTGGATTCTCCGGCTCTCTTTGGCATGATCACTGTCTATGTATTTCGACGAGCCCCCTGTCTATGGCATCTACCACCCAACCCAATGGTCGACCTACTTTTCCCTGAATATTGGGTTCTAGTAGCTCAAGGATATGGTGTACTTGAGAAACGGTTAGGCCATCCATCAACGATACGACTTGCCATGCTAGCGCCCGCTGAGTTTTAGGGCGATAGGGCTCTGCCTCTCGATTTATGACTCGGATGATAAGATTCCCGTGCTTCTGGAGTGAAAGGCTAGTTTTTCCGGCAGGCGCATCCGTGAGAGTCACAAGTGTTGACTCCTGACAATTGTCAGTTCTGCTGTTTGCCACTATCTCTTTTATCCGGCGGATAACTTTCACCCACTCTGGCTTGCTAGCGAAGTACGAAGGATGACCAACTGCGATAATTGGTATTTCACGTCCTAGACAGTTCACAAAAAGTTTTTCCCCGAAAAAAATTCGAACCTGCCTGCCTCGATGTTGTGTATAAATTGGAATCCCTAAATTTTGATCAACTTTGCCTTGGCAGTAATTAGCACGAAAAAAATCAAACGTGGTGATCCCCTCCAAGAGGATTATCTTCGGCGAAATGAACGAGATCATTTCCTCCAAAAATGGTTTGGCTTCGCGCTGGGCCTCATCTAATGTGATTCCTTGTTCAACCTTAAAGGTTTCTACACTGGAGGCCCTTCGGAAGGCAAGATTAGACTTTGGTATCTTCCTGACCTCTTCCTTGCTGATACCAAAAACTTCCATGAGAAGCGGCAGCATTGCCCTTTGGATTGGATAGTCACAATCCACATACTCATGCTCCCAGTTTTCATAAAATGATTGAGAGGCCAGTTCGGATTCAGACCACTTTGAAGGATTTCCACCAGGTTTAATGCCTACGACGAGCGCTTCGGATGGATCAATTCGGCTAAAAAAAATGCTGTAAAATCGGCGTTCACTTAGACCACTCACCTTTTGATAACGGCTAGCGATGTCTTGCATTTTGACGATTGTATCCAAGGGCGACATCCTCCGATTAGACCGAGTCAGTAAGGTTAGATGAATAGCTACTGTTGGCCGCTTGCAGGCTGTCATGAAGGGCTGCAACCGACCCTTTACAGACGTTCGCGAACGGCTTGAGGCTAACAACATTAGATTTGAATGCATCTCCTGAAGCAGGGCCGCTTCAGGACGGACATCCGCTGAAAACTAAAACGGATTAGATTACGCGAAGCGAGTGATCGACGACGAGTTGAGCCTGCTGCAACGCTGAGCCAAATTGCACAGAGTGCTGTAACGGCGCCTCCCACCAGATATGTTCGTGGGAACTTGATGCCTGGGTCTTACATTTCCGCCGAAACCCATGATGCGATAGAAACTCTACAAATTCGTTTCGGAGGACTACACCCTCCGAGATGTAGCAGTGGCGGTGCTTTCGATTTACTCCGCCAAGCTTTACTCCGCGGTAGTACACAGCAGTTTGCATCCTTCCCGACTGCACAATGAAATGCGGTGTTCTTTCGAGCTGGAGCAATAGCGAGGCCATCGTGGCTGGCATTCCACTGAACGCTTCCTCATTATCGAAAGTTTCCCATAGCCCCGCTTTTCCGGAACCTCCATGCAATACACCGGCGATTCTGCGGTCGCCAAGTAGATCTCTCTCATCAAGACCGCGCGCCATCATTAACGTCTCACATCTCGCAAATGAGATTGCTAGCGTCTTTACCCCTGCACTCACGGCGTGCTCTGCGACTCGCGTCGGTATCTCATGTGCAATCACCCATGGCATCACTGTTGCGCCATCCAGCAGCGCAGAAAGTTCTTCGGAATATCGGACCGCTTGAGCGATCGCCGCCGGCGTAGCGCGCCCCTTCTTCAGCTCAAGAAGGTGGCGATTGTCTAGGCCGTCCGCGATGAGCAGATCCAACCGTCCAGAGGGCAGCGAAAGTTGCTGAGCAAGCAGATACCAGCCAATCCCGAAAATGTCTTCTAAGCAGTTTCGAACAAGTATTTCGAAAGCTCGCTCGTGCATGGTAAAGAACTCCAGTTCCGGAACCGATGAAGCCTTGAATGTCGGTCAGGCCGATAAGCTAACGGGCACAATAGCGTAGTTTTTAGCTGACCAGCGAGCGAAAAGGGGGGCAAATTTTATCTACTCGGATGCCCGCTTTTGGCCGATTTCTGCCTGAGGCCAGGGGGCTGTAATCGACCCAATACGGACGTGGGTCTAGAGCTCAAAAAGGCGGGGCTGCTTATCCTCTCGCTTGCCACCCGTTACTCATCCCATCCCAGCTCTGCGTAGGACATTTGGTCCTGTTCGGGGAAATCTGTCTGGTAATCACCCCATGCCATGAAGGAGTAGTATTTGGTCACCGCCTCGAAGTAACTGTCAGCTTCGACCGTCCAGACCAGTTGGGAGTTTTCTGAAAGAAGATTGCGCGCGTCATCACCGTGAATACCTACCAGGCAGAAAGTCTGGCAACCATCGGGTTCCAGCCAAAGTTCATGTTTCATACTCATAGCTCGTTTTTGCCCAGCTTTATGGTGCCCGAAAAGTAGATCGAGTGGCCACTCTTGGGCTGTAATTGCGCGTTGAACTCAAAGGCCACTTTTGGCCGATTTTTGCCGGTCGTGACAGGCAACAAACGGCCGATTCTGTTGAAAAAGTCGGCTGCGGTTTTCGGCTCAGGAAAGAACGCGTCTGAGATTGAAATCCGCACTACGCGCAGAAGGATCAGGGCTCAGATTTTACGTAGCAGCGTACAAAAATTACGTTTTCACCGCTCAATGCATTGCCCATTGGGCCGGGTCGACTTTTTCAACACAATCGGCCAAAAGCAGTCGTCGGATGCTCCAGAATATCCGGGATGATTCACTTCTCATTCACAACCATGCATGGATTCTAATGAACTACAGTCAACCGTTCTCGATGATGGTGTTCCTGCATTTATCTAAGGCCTCTTGGTGAGCCAGGATGATTTTCGCGCCCATCGAAGTGAAATCCGTATGGTCAACCAGCGCACCCGCATGGACACCCCATGCAAAACCCCGGGCGATTGAAACGTGCTCTAGAATGGCCAGTTCCGTGCGGGCCTGAATGATGTTTTCCAGCGACGTTTCCCAAGCGCATTGCAGCGATTCCGTCGGCAAACGCACAGAGAGTGGGTCGATCGAGTCTATGGGGGATAATTCGTTTACGCGCTGCATATGGGCGCTTCCTGTTTAAGTTGGGCATCGTACGGCTGTTTATCAAGAAAGCTTACCGTTAATCGATTGGTTATCTCATCTGCCACAGGATTACGCTAAAGCTCACAACCAAACCGAATGTGAAGATCGCAAATCCACAGGTAATGCCGAGCAGTAGAGGATGTTTCCACAAGGCGCTAATCTCCGGCTTTGATGCATCAATGAATGCTGCCTCTAACCGTCGAAGCAAAATCCACGCCAGTAGGCCACGTCAGCGCCACGCTTCGCGGCACCGCGATAAACCCGCCACGTCATTACACCAGACATCAATTTTCCTTTAGGACAATTCCCCAAAAACGGGGGCTATCACTTACCTATGGTGCTGAACGCCATAAAAAAAACCGCCGATTACCCATAACGCCGCTTATGTAAAACAGGCCCCCACCTCAGCCCGGTGCGGGGGCCTTTTTGATTGGCGGCGGAAATCACCACCGCCTAGACTGGTATACCGACCCCCGGCCCTCTGGTTTGACGCACCGTCGGCCACTCATTCGCCCAGGAGCCTCCCCATGTCGCGCTCAAAAGAACCGATGCCGGATGACCCGCTGCCGCTGCCGCTGCGCCTGCCGACCCCGTCCTTGCAACAGGCCTGGGACACCGAGCTACAGCGCATCGGTGAGCACCTGGCGGTCCCGATTATCCAACACCACATCGCGCACGCCCTTGGCTTCACCCTGGGACTGCAGGCCGCCGGGTTGATTGGCGCCGAGGCCTACCGGGCCATGATCGGGGCGGTGCATCGGGCCGAGCAGGCCGTCTACCAGCGTCTGCCGAATGGCCGCCCATGACCGCTTTCTGACCTTTGCGACTGAGCGAAATGGGGCCAAAACCGGGTAACAACCCTCCGAATCTGATCAGTCATTAAGACCGAGGAACATCAGAACACTTAAATTTCAGAGTGCGGGATAGAAAGATCCAGCACATCGCGTTAATGCGTCCGGAATGGTCTAGATTTTCATATGAGCATCTTCACCGACTCTGGCGTAGCCATTGCTTTAGGAGACGCTCTTATCACGGGGAGGCTGCTATGCATTACACAGGTTTGGTTGAGTCGGACAGTCGAATCAGTGATAAGGATTTTGCCGCCCTTCTGGAGAGCGGTCTGATGGCGAATGATCCGAGCGTATTGGTTGCTGCACTGGGCACAATTGCGCGAGACAAAGGAATGAGCCGGCTTTCTCGCGAGACCGGAATTAGTAGAGCCACGCTGTACCGGGCATTTTCTAAGGATGGTGATCCGAACCTTTCTATCGTTCTGAAAGTGGCCACGGCCTTAGGCATCAAAGTCAAGATCGTTGTCGCAACTGTTCCCGGAAATGGAGGCAGTTCACGGATATAAACACCACGGCAAAAAGCAGCTAAACGTGTGAGTCCGTCCGATGAACGTCGCCTATGGGTCGTTTTGTGCCTGTCAGCAGAAAATGGCCGATTTTTGCCTGTTGCCACCATCAGATTTGGGCCGACGCCGACTACTCGTGATACCGAGAAACCAAATGACGACATGGCCGAGTTGGGGGGCAGTCTTGTTTCAGCACTCGGGTCAACTCGGCGTCTACGTCTTTTGATCAGCCAGGACTCGCCGGGGTATCTACGAAACTTGGGAGGATTCATTGTGCCGGAACCATTCGTTTTCTATCTGGCGCTATTCCGATTCGAGATGGAGGCGTCGCTTGCATGCAATTCGTCAAGGATCTCTAGAAAAAGCTCTGCGCTTCGTGACAGAGGGCGAGAAGCCTCGGTTATTGCGCAGATGGTGTTATGGAACACGGGGCTTTCCGGTAACTCGCGAAAGTCGAAGCGCGGGGTAATGAGTTCGACATAGTGCTCCGGTAGTAGCCCCGCATAACCACCGCCTTCAACGAGCATCGCGATCGCTTCCAATCCCGCAGCTTCGGGGCCTCGTTCAAAACCATGTGCAGCCAGCGTTTCTTCGACGAAGGGATGCGGTCGATAAACCAGTTGAGGTCGGAGCTGCCTCTCGCGCGGCGCTTGATTCGCTACATATACGCGATGGTCTTCGACGAACAGCTTTTGGTAATGAAAGGCTCGTTCTTTTCTGTACATCCCACGAATAGCCACCTGCACCCGGCGCTCGCGCAGTGCCTGGTTCAAATTGGCAAAGGTCATCACAGCCACTTCTGCCTGAACATTAGGTGCCCTTCGTCTCAGTTCTTTAAGTGCTTCCGCCAGTCGGAAATTCGGATCAGCGAGCATATGCTCGACAGTACCAATCGAAACAGTGCCGGATATCACAGCACGTACCGCATCAATTTCAGGCTTGATTCGTTCAAGAGAGTTGAGTGCATTAGTCGTCAACTCCAGCGCCACCCTCCCGGCCGCGCTCAGCTTGAAACCGGCCGGACCTCGCTCGCACAGACGAACACCCAGGCGTTCTTCTACCTCCTTGATATGCCTACTGATGGAGGCTTTGGTCATATTCAGTCGGCGTTCAGCCGCAGCAAATCCACCGGCTTCAGCGGCAGCACAGAAAATACGCAGAGAACGTAAGTCACGCTCGGTAAGGTCAAATCGGTTCATGGGGAAAAGGTATCAGATTCCAAGACCATATTGCCAACAAAGTGATTTTACATGCGCTTTCCCACTGATTAATTTGGTTCCAGCAACCTTCACAAATACAACACTCCACGAAATGGGGGGACCGCATCATGACAACACTCAGTCGCCGAAGCATCGTCAAAGCCGTGCTCTTGACCTCGCTGGTTATCTGCACATCAAGCTTCGCATTAGCCCAGGCAGGTACGCTTGCCGACATCAAGCGGCGTGGCAAGCTGACAGTGGGCACCGAAGCCGCTTACGAACCTTATGAGTTCGTTGAAAACGGCAAGGTGGTGGGTTACGGCCACGATATTCTGGAACTGATGGCCGCAAAACTCGGCGTCGAACTGGAGCAGTTGAACTTGCCGTTCAACGGTTTGCTTCCCGGATTGATGAGCAACAAATTTGATTTCGTGGCCACTTCTGTCGGGATCACACCGGAGCGTGCCAAACGGTTCGCATTCAGTCAGCCCATCGGTATCGTCCGCTCAATGTTCGTCGTCAAGGCGGACAACACCACCATCAGCAAGCCCGAGGATGTAGCAGGCAAAGTGGTGGGGACCCAGATGGGTTCTTCAGCCCAACAAGCACTGCAGGAATACGAGCGAGAACTTAAGGCCGGCAAAGGGCAGGGTTACGCTGACCTCAAGCTATTCCAGGGCTATCCCGATGTCGGCTTGGCGATTGCCAATGGTTCGATCGATGTTGGTGTTCTACCCAGCAACGTATTGGCGGTGCAAATGCGTCGTCAGCCGGACACTTATAAGTCGGTTGGCGAAGTCGGCGATGCCAAGCTGCTGGCCTGGGTAGTCAACGCTAAAAATCCTGAAGTACGCACCTTTATCAACGAAACGCTGGATGAGATGCGTGCTACGGGCAAGTTGGCCGAGCTGCAGAAAAAATGGTTCGGCGAAACAATGACATTACCGACTTCAGGGTATCTGCCTGAAGCGGCCCTCTAATAGGAGGGTCTGGAAATGATGAGCTGGTTGAGTGCACACACCGCGCTGGGACCCTTTTTCGATGGGTTGCTTCAAGGAGCGGCTACAACATTTATCGCAAGTAGCCTGGCTTTTCTCATCGGGCTGGGGTTCGGCGTCCTCTTACTTCTCCTGAGAGTCGCAGCAGGACCGATTTTCCGATTCGCAGTAATGGTCTACGTCAGTGCCATCCGCGGCACACCGCTATTGATTCAGTTGCTGATCGCGTATTTCGTTTTGCCGAGCCTGATCGGTATTTCACTGACACCACTGGAGGCGGGGATCCTGGCCCTGTCGTTGAACACGGCGGCTTACATCAGTGAAATCTTGCGGGGAGCTTTGACTTCGATTCCTGCAGGTCAGGTGGCTGCAGCCCAGGCACTGGGGATGCGCGCTCATCAGAAGTGGCGTTACGTGCTGTTGCCGCAGATGTTCCATCGTTCTGTTCCTCCGCTGACCAACGAGTACACCGTACTGCTCAAAGCCTCATCGCTGCTGTCGGTCATTGCCGTCAGTGAGCTGGCTACCGTGGCTCGTAACGCGACGCTGCAAAGCGATCTGCCGCTGCAAGTGTTCAGCGCAACAGCGATCGTTTACTTCCTTATTCTGCTGTGCGCTTCGTCGATCTCGCGACTCATCGAGCGCCGCATTGCCAAGGTAATGCCAAATGCCCATTGATATTGAAGTGATCAGCCACGCAATCCCCGCATTGCTGCAGGGGCTGAAAATCACCGCAACGGTCAGTGCCATAGGTATTCCGCTAGGGATGTTGATCGGTGCTCTGTTCGCTTACATGGCCGATGCCCCGCATTGGTTGCCAAGGCTGTTTGCTCGTTGCTATGTCGAACTTGTCCGAAATATTCCATTCCTGATCGTGGTGTACCTGCTGTTTTTCGGTCTGCCACAGCTGGGAGTGCAAGCCTCATCGTTTGCGATCGCCATTGGTGCCACTGCGTTCTACACGGCCGGGTATTTCAGTGAAATTCTGCGTGCTGCCTTGAAGAGCGTGCCTGCCGGCCAGGCGCGCGCAGCGCGGTCGCTGGGGTTTTCCGTCTGGCAGGTTCAGCGCTACGTGGTCGTACCGCAAAGCTTCAGCTACCTGATCCCGCCTACTACCAGCCTGATCATCATGATGTTCAAGGACACCGCGATCTTCTCGGTAACCAGTCTTCCTGAGCTGACCTATCAGAGCAACCTGATGACCGCTGACACCTTCGCCTATCTCGAAGTGTTAGGCACCGCTGCATTGCTTTATTGGCTGTCGAGCATTGTCCTCGATGCTCTTGGCCAAGCACTGGAAGCCCGTGAAAGACACTGGCGACATCGCTAGAAAATCCCATCATTTTGGAGTTTTTATGAATAACCTGACCGTCGCTCCACGTACCAGCCATCAGACCCTGCTCTATTCAGAACTGATGACCGATCTCGAAAACCTTAAACAGGCCGATATTGCAGTGCTTGGTATGCCTTTTGGTTCGCCTTACGGCCCGCGCTCATATACCAACGACCAGACTAATGCACCGTTAGCAATACGTCAGCTCACTGACCGTATGGTGCGTGATCCACGGCATTACGATTTCGATATCGATGGCCCATTGCTGCAAGGCCATACCGATATCCGATTCATCGACTGTGGTGACGTGTTGCCAGATGTCGCAAAACCGGGTGAGCACTATGTACGTGCCGAGCAGGCCGTACGCCAGCTGCTCAAAGCCGGAGCGTTGCCAGTCATTCTTGGTGGTGATCATGGTATTACCACACCGGTTTTACGGGCCTACGACAGTCTTGACCCGATCACTATCATCCATATCGATGCGCACCTTGACTGGCGCGACGACGTAAACGGGATCAAGGAGGGGTTGTCCAGTCCAATACGTCGCGCCTCCGAAATGGCCCATGTCGGCCGTATTTTCCAGATCGGACTGCGTGCTCAAGGCAGCGCCCGCCCCGAAGATCTCGAGGTGGCGCGCGAGTATGGTGCGGAGTTGATCAGTGCCTACGAATTGCATGAGATCGGTATGGACGCGGTGCTTGCGCGTATTCCCGATGGTGGGAACTACTACTTGACCATTGATGCCGATGGTCTGGATCCGACCATTATGCCTGCTGTAGATGGTCCGGCCCCAGGTGGGGTGACCTTTTTACAGGCCCGCAAGCTCATCCACGGTTTGGTGAAAAAGGGACGGGTAGTCGGTATGGATATCGTTGAAATACAGCCAGGCAAGGACAACGCAAGCAACCTGACATGCGTGACGGCGGGACGCTTGATTGTCAATCTCATCGGCGCCTCTATCCGCGCGGGGTATTTCGACAAATGATTCAGACTATTGCCGCAGTGGCATCGCTCGCAAACTACGCTGTAGATGTTCAGCCCAGCTGTATCAGAATGCGGGGCGTCAGCAAATGGTACGGTAATCTGCAAGTACTCAAAGACTGCTCGACCCAAGTCAGCAAAGGCGAAATTGTCGTGGTGTGCGGGCCGTCGGGTTCAGGCAAGTCGACATTGATAAAGACGGTCAATGGTCTGGAGTCTTTTCAGAAAGGCGAGATCCTGGTGAATGGGCAGTCGATCGGCAGTGCAAAAACGGATCTGCCAAAATTGCGCCAGCAAGTCGGTATGGTGTTTCAGCATTTCGAGCTGTTCCCCCATATGTCCATCATCGAGAACCTGACGTTGCCACAAACCAAGGTGCTCAATCGTGCGACAGCCGATGCAAAAACCAAAGCTCTGGCATTGCTTGAACGTGTCGGCCTCAGCGCACATGCCCACAAGTATCCGGCACAGCTCTCAGGTGGTCAGCAGCAGCGTGTTGCTATCGCCCGGGCGTTATCGATGGATCCCGTCATCATGCTCTTCGATGAGCCCACCTCGGCGCTGGACCCTGAGATGATTAACGAGGTACTGGACGTGATGGTGTCGCTAGCGAAGGACGGTATGACAATGATGGTAGTCACTCATGAAATGGGCTTCGCTCGGCGTGTGGCAGACCGGGTGGTTTTCATGGAGGAAGGGGTGATCATTGATGACACGTCGTCTGAGGCGTTTTTCAACGGGGCATCGTCAGAGCGGGCAAAGCTTTTTCTATCGAAAATACTGGGGCACTAAGTCCTGCAATGTATTCAGAGCGTTGAACACGAAATCAGTCAATTAAAGCTCAGTCAGCAGGTTTCGATCAGGGATTACTCTGCTGACTGACGCATTTCGTATTAGATCTGCTTCGCATCGTGTACAAGATCTACGACAGTCAGTTAAACAACCTTAATGCGGATATCCACTTTAGATGGAAGTCTGTTGCAAGGGCAGTATCGGCCAAAAGCAGTCATTCGATGGGCCTTCAGCAGTTCATCTCCGGGCCTCCTTACTCCCAAAATGAGTTTATGTAGTCACAATCTTCTATTCGCAGTTTATTCACGATAAGGCCAAAACTGGCGATACAAAAAACCACCCGAACGGTGAAGGATCGAACGGTTTTTTGGGGAGGGAGGGATGAGCGGCAAGGCTTAGCCCAGTATCTCGCTGGCCACGTGATCGACCGCACTTTTGGTGATGTCGACTATCAGGTCGGCCTCCTCCTCGGTCAAGATCAACGGTGGTGCAAAGCCGAGAATGTCGCCATGGGGCATCGCTCGGGCAATCATTCCGCGTTCAAGACAGGCTGCCGATACTTTCGGACCGATCTTCAATGCAGCATCGAATGGTGTGCGTTGCTCACGATCGGCCATGAACTCGACTGCGGCAAGCATGCCGTCGCCACGCACTTCGCCTACCAGCGGATGACCTTCCAATACTTCCCGCAACCGACGATTCAGATAACTGCCAACCTTCTCTGCGTTGGCTGTCAGGTTTTCCCGCTCCAGGATGTCGAGGTTGGCCAAGGCCGCCGCCGCGCAGATCGGATGCCCCGAGTACGTCCAGCCATGCCCCATGGCACCTTGAGATTGGGAGGCTTTTTCGATCACGTCCCAGACTTTTTCACCGACAATCACTGCAGATAAAGGCGCATAGGCACTGGTCAGGCCTTTGGCCGTAGTGATCAGGTCCGGACGCATGCCGTAGCGCTGGCTGCCCATCTTCGAACCCAGGCGACCGAAGGCGCAGACCACTTCGTCGGCGATCAACAACACGTCATACTTGTTCAACACCGCTTGTATGGCGGCCCAGTAGCCAGCCGGCGGAACGATGATGCCGCCGGTGCCCATCAGCGGTTCGCCGATAAATGCGGCGACGGTGTCCGGCCCTTCGGCCAGGATCATTTTCTCCAACTCGTCGGCGCAATAGCGCACGAAAGCTGCTTCATCCATACCCACCGGTGCCTTGCGGTACCAGTGCGGACAAACGGTATGTTTGACGCCCTCCGCCGGCAGGTCGAAATGCTGATGGAACGTCGGCAGGCCGGTTAGGCTGCCGGTCATGATGCCCGAGCCGTGATAACCGCGATCACGGGAGATGATTTTCTTCTTCTCCGGGCGACCCAATACGTTGTTGTAGTAACGCACCAGTTTGATCTGGGTTTCGTTAGCGTCGGAACCGGACAGGCCGTAGTAGACTTTTTTCATGCCCTCCGGCGCCCAGTCGATGATGCGGCTCGACAGCTCGATGATCGCTTCGGTCGAGTGCCCGACATAGGTGTGGTAATAGGCCAGCTCCTTGGCCTGCTTGTAGATCGCATCGGCGACTTCGGTGCGGCCGTAGCCGATATTCACGCAGTACAACCCGGCAAAGGCGTCGATGAATTCGCGGCCTTCGTGGTCGCGGATACGAATGCCTGACGCGCTCTTGATGATGCGTCCCTTGAGCGTGCCGCTGGCGTGGTCATGGGCATGGGTCGACGGGTGCATGAAGTGCGCACGGTCTTGTTCGAACAACGAATCGAGTTTTTGGCTCATGGCGGATCTCCTTAGAACTGGCCTTGATGGTGCAGGCAAAAGTATTTGGTTTCGACAAAGGCTTCGAAGCCCTCGGTACCGCCCTCGCGGCCCAGCCCCGAGGCTTTCATGCCACCGAACGGGATCGGATGGCCGGTGAACTTGACGCCATTGACTGCGACCATGGCGTGGTCGAGGCGGCGAATCAGGGGGTAGATTAGGTCCAGGCGGTTGGAACAAATGTAGGCAGCCAGACCGTATTCGGTGTCGTTGGCCATTTCGATGGCTTGCTCGAGGGTGTCGAAAGGCATGACGCCAGCAATCGGCGCGAAATTCTCTTCGCGGTAGATACGCATCTGCGGCGTAACGTCGGCCAGCACCGTCGGCTGATAGAACAATCCGCCGAGGGCATGCGCTTCGCCGCCCACCAGACGTTGCGCGCCCAGCTTCAGCGCATCAGCCACACGCTCGGCGGTCACATCGAAGGCGGCCTGATGCATCAGCGGGCCGATGTCGACGCTTTGCTCTTGATCACCCACCAGTGCCGGGCCGACCCGCAGTTCGCGCACCGCAGAGGCAAAGCGGCTGAGGAACGCCGGATAAATCGAGCGTTCGACCATAATCCGATTGGCCGCGCAGCAATCCTGGCCCGAGGTCTGGAACTTGGCCTCTACCGCGACTTTCACCGCCAGATCCAGATCGGCATCGGCGCAGACAATAAACGGCGCGTTTCCGCCCAGTTCCAGCGACACTGTCTTCACGTCCTGGGCCGCCGCTTGCAGCACCAACTTGCCGACCCGGGTCGAGCCGGTGAAGCTGACCGAACGCACGCGAGTGTCCTGCACCAGGGTTTGCATGGTCATTTGCGGTTCGCCCAGCACCACGTTGAACACGCCGGCCGGGAAGCCCGCCTCTTCTGCCAGTTGCGCCAGGGCCAATGCCGAATACGGTGTTTCGTGGGCCGGTTTGATGACCACAGTGCAACCGGCGGCCAATGCGGCGGCGGCTTTGCGGGTGATCATCGCCGAAGGAAAATTCCACGGCGTCAGCAGTGCACAGACGCCAACCGGTTCCTTGATCGTGCCCAGATGCGCGCCGGGGATATGGCTGGGGATGTTCTGCCCGTAAAGGCGCCGCGCTTCTTCGGCAAACCATGGAATGAAACTGGCGGCGTAGGCGATTTCGCCGCGTGATTCGGCCAGGGGCTTGCCTTGTTCCTGGCTGAGAATCCGCGCCAGGTCTTCCTGATGCTCAAGGATCAACGCCGCCCAGCGCCGCAGAATCGTTCCGCGGTCATCGAGGCTTTGTTCACTCCAGGCTGAAAACGCCCGGTGTGCGGCATCTACGGCGGCGATGATCTGAGGCTGATCGAGCATCGGCACATGACCGATTAACTTCTGATCGGCCGGATTGTGCACGGCGACGCTATGGCCGCTGTCACTGTGGACCCAATGGCCGTCTACGTAGCAAAGTGCTTTGAACAACAGCGGATGTTTGTATGTCATGGCGTTCACTCCAAACCGTGTGCGTGAATCCATGCTAGGGCAGCGCAGCCAAGATGAGTTGGCGTTTGGCGGGGTGTAACGACAGGTTTTTTCTGATTGAACGTCGGCAAACAGAGGCTTTTTGCGGTGATGGTTTTGCCTCGGTTTATGGCTCTTGCGCCAGCTCGGCCGGCAAGGCACCCGCGGTCTTGATGGTTTTAGTGACGATATAGGTGAAGTAGCGCTCGATGCCTAGGTCATCGAGCAACAACTGGTCGATAAAACGCTGGTAATGGTCAATGTCCGGCGCCTGGATCATCGCCATGTAATCAACACCGCCACCGGTGGCGTAACAGAATGCCACTTCGGCGGCCTCGTTCATGCGTTGTTCGAACCGCCGCATGTCCTGGGCGGTGTGTCGGGCTAGGGTGATTTCCACCAGCACCTGCTGGCTTTTGAACACCGCGTTCCAGTCGATCAGTGCCCGGTAGCCCTTTATCAGCCCAAGCGACTCCAACTTGCGAACCCGCTCCCACGCCGGGGTCACCGAGAGATTGATCGCCTCGGCCAAGCTCGACTTGGTGATCCGACCGTCTTCGGCGAGGATTCGCAGGATTTTCAGGTCATAGCGATCGAGCTTGTGCATGGGTCGAGGATCTCCTGAATGAGTAGGACAAACCTGTGGGAGCGAGCCTGCTCGCGATAGCGATATTTCAGTCACATCAATGAGAGATGTAACGCCGCAATCGCGAGCAGGCTCGCTCCCACAGGTTTTTAGATCAGGTCAATACATCGGCGATGACTGCAATGATATCGCCGCACTGCACCACTCCGGGAAAGTGGCGCGCCGCCAGCAGCCCGCTGCGGGCCGCGCGATATTCCACCGGGGCGACGCCGCTACGGGTAGCGTCGTAAACGCGGGCAATCACGTCTCCTTCTCTCACGTTATCGCCCAGATCGCGGCACATTTCCAGCAAGCCATCGTGTTCGCTGTCGATGAAGCAATTGGCATCGGGCATGTCGAGCATGATTGACTCCGTGGTCTGGATCTCACCTTCGAGAATCCCCGCATGCACCAGCAGATTGCGCACCCCGCGCTCGGCAATCGCCACACTGCGCGCCGTGGACGAACCACCGCCACCCAGTTCGGTCGTGACAAAAACTTTGCCCTGACGCTCGGCGGCGGTGTCGTACATCGACCCGGCATCGAGCTCCAGCATGCGCATGCTGTAAGGCGCATTGAAGGCGCGCATAGCGGCTTCACATTGCTCTTGCTGGTTCTTGTCGGGCAGCACATGACAAGCCGCGAAAGGCAGGAAGTCCAGGGTGCGGCCACCGGAATGGATATCCAGCACGATGTCGGCCAAGGGCAACAAGGTCCGGTTGAAGTAATCGGCGATTTTCTCGGTCACGGTGCCGTCCGGCTTACCGGGGAAACTGCGATTCAGATTGCCCTTGTCGATCGGCGACGTGCGCCGACCGGCATGGAACGCCGGGGTGTTCATGAACGGGACGATAATCACCCGCCCCGTGACATCGGCGGCCGTCAGGCCCTGGGCCAGTTTGCTCAGCGCCACCGGGCCTTCGTATTCGTCACCGTGGTTACCGCCGGTAAGCAGCGCGGTCGGACCCTGACCGCGCTGAATCACCGTGACCGGAATCATCACCGCGCCCCAGGCCGAGTCGTCCCGGGAGTACGGCAATTTGAGGAACCCGTGCTGCACGCCTTCGCGGGCAAAATCCACCGTGGCGCTGATCGGGTTGTCAGGCAGGTCGCTCATGGCTCAATCCTTCACGAACAGTTGGCGTGGCACGTTGCACAGCGTCTCGACGCCGGTTTCGGTGATCAGAATGCTTTCGGTGATTTCTAGCCCCCAATCGTCCATCCACAGGCCCGGCATGAAGTGGAAAGTCATGCCCGGCTGCAACACGCTGGTGTCGCCGGGACGCAGGCTCATGGTGCGTTCGCCCCAGTCTGGCGGATAGCTGATCCCGATCGGGTAGCCACAACGGCTGTCCTTGTGGATGCCGAATTTCTCCAACACTTTGAAAAACGCCACAGCGATGTCGCCGGTGGTATTGCCCGGTTTGGCTGCTTCCAGTCCTGCGGCGATGCCTTCGACCACGGCTTTTTCGCCGTCGAGGAAGTGCTGTGGAGGTTTGCCCAAATAGATCGTGCGCGACAGCGGACAGTGATAACGCTTGTAGCAACCGGCGATTTCAAAGAAGGTCCCGGCGCCTTTTTCGAACGGCGAATCGTCCCAGGTCAGGTGCGGCGCGCTGGCGTCGGCACCCGTGGGCAATAGCGGCACGATGGCCGGGTAATCGCCGCCATGACCGTCAGCGCCGAGGATCCCGCTGCTGTAGATTTCAGCCACCAGTTCATTTTTGCGCATGCCCGGCTCGATCCGTTCGAGGATCCGCCCGTGCATGTTTTCGACGATGCGCGCAGCGATGCGCATGTAAGCGATTTCCTGGGGCGACTTGATCGCCCTCTGCCAGTTCACCAACCCGACCGCGTCGATCAGCTTGGCCTGCGGCAGGTTTTTCTGCAGCGACAAATACGCGGCGGCGCTGAAATAATAGTTATCCATTTCCACGCCGATGGTCAGCGCGTCCCAACCCCGGGCACTGATGACTTCCCGCGAAAGGTAATCCATCGGATGGCGTTCCCGGGACTGCACGTAGATGTCCGGGTAACCGACGATGTTCTCGTGCTGCATGAACACCGTGCGCTTGGCGCCGTTGGCGTCTTGCCCGCGACCGAACCAGACCGGCTCGCCGTCGAGCGCCAACAACACGCATTGGTGAACGTAAAACGACCAACCGTCATAGCCGGTCAACCAGGCCATGTTCGACGGATCGGTGACCAGCAACAGCTCGATGCCCTGAACCTGCATGGCCGCTCGAACCTTGGCCAGACGCTGGGCGTATTCCTCCCGTTCGAACGGGAGATTGACGACTATCTGAGACATGCACATGCCCTCTGATAAATGACGCACGGATGAAAAAAGTGGATTAGCTACCGAACTGAAAACCCTTGCCGGCCGAGCGCGCGCGCTCGAAGGCCAGATTGGCCATGGCGGTGTCCTGGGCGCCGGTTCCGGTGAGGTCGCACAAGGTGACTTGCGCATCGCTGGTCCGACCCGGGTGCTGGCCCGCGAGCACTTGCCCCAATTCGGCCAAGCCCGATTCGTCGGTAATAACACCGGCCGCCAGAGCGTGATGCAACTCGCCGAGGATTCGTGTTTGGCTCAAGCGATCCGCCACGTAGCGGTCGACCTTGGCCAACGCTTGGGGAGAAATTTCATTTTTGTGTTCGGCATCCGAACCCATGGCGGTGATGTGCAAGCCGGGGTGCAAGTGGCGCGCTTCGATCAGCGGTTCACGGCTCGGGGTGCAGGTGATCGCAATGTCCACGCCGGTCATGGCCTCGTCGATGCTAGCGCAAGGCGTGACCGTCAGACCGCTGTCGCGCGCCAGCTCGGTGCTGAAGTCTTTGGCCTTGGCGCTGTCGCGTGCCCAGACTTGAACGGATTCAATCGGCCGAACCAAACGCAACGCCTGAAGCTGCAACGCGGCCTGCTCGCCGGCACCGATCAGCGCTACGCTGCAACTGTCGACCCGGGACAGGGCTCGAGCCGCCACGGCGCCCGCCGCGGCTGTGCGTACGGCGGTCAGATAACCGTTGTCCAGCAGCAAGGCGTCGAGCAAACCGGTGCGCGCCGAAAGCAACATCATCATGCCGTTGAGACTCGGTAGGCCCAGTTTCGGATTGTCGAAAAAACCCGGACTGACCTTGATCGCAAAACGCTCCAGGCCCGGCAGGTATGCAGTCTTCACGTCCACTTCGCCATTGTGCTCGGGGATGTCCAGACGCAGGATCGGCGGCATTGCCACCGCTGCCGTGGCCAGCAGCACAAAGGCTTGTTCGATAGCTTCGATGCTCGGCAAGTCTAGTGCCACACAGGCACGCAGATCCGCTTCGCTCAATAAGGTTATGTCACTCATCAATGCGGCACTCCATTCAGTCGTTATTGTTGGGGTTCACGCATCTGCGCCCGCGAGGACTCGCAGGTGCTGATCGATGTCGACGTTACGGCCGCTGACCACCACCACGATCGGCCCGCGCGGCTCAATCAATCCATCAAGCAACGCGGCAATCCCGACCACGGCCGCGCCCTCCAGCACCAGACGCTCTTCGCGATAGGCATGGCGTAGGGCAGTGGCGATGGAAGTCTCGCTGAGCAAATGCACGTGGTCACACAGATCGCGGGTCATGTTGAAGGTGTAACGGTTGTTCAGGCCGATGCCACCGCCGAGCGAGTCGGCCAGAGTCGGCAGCTCTTCGACTTCCACCGGATGCCCGGCTGCGAGGCTGGCGTGCATGGCCGCACCGCGTTGCATGCTGATGCCGTGGGTGATGATGTTCGCGCTGACGCTTTTGATCGCCAGCGCCACACCGGCAAACAAACCGCCGCCGGACAACGGCACGAGGATTTGCGCCACGTCCGGTTGCTGTTCGAGGATTTCCAGCCCCAGCGTGCCCTGCCCGGCGATGATGGCCGGGTGATCGAACGGCGGCAGCAATGTCGCGCCTTGCTCGTTGGCGATCCGTTCGGCTTCACGCTGGGCGTCGTCCTGAGACTGGCCGACGATGCATACCTCGGCGCCCAGATCACGAATGGCTTGAACCTTGTTCGCCGGCACCAGATGCGACAGGCAAATCGTCGCCTTCACGCCTTGCCGGGAAGCGGCATACGCCAGAGCACGACCGTGATTACCGGTCGACGCCGCCACCACGCCACGCGCTTTCTCCTCGGCGCTGAGCTGCGCCACGGCATTGCTCGCGCCGCGCAATTTGAAACTGCCGGTGATTTGCTGGGATTCGAGTTTGAGGTACACCGCCACGCCCAATCGTTGCGAAAGGCTGGGCGAATATTCCAAGGGGGTACGCCGGACAAGCGATTCGATGCGCTGGCGAGCGAGGTAAACATCATGTAGCTGCAACGTTGACATGACCGCGTCCCGACTGTGGTGTTGGGCGCAGTCTAAGAGGACTGGATTGTCGTAATGAATGTACTAGGGCAATTTAGTCGACAAACTTTTTTGCGAACTTTTCCCGGTCAGAAATCGTGGATTTGCGGGTACTGCCCGAATATCTCGCGCATGCTCATCAGTGCGTCCCGCATTTCTTCGTCGCTGCATTCGGCTCCGACACACATCCTTACCGCTCGAGCCCGAGGCGTGCCACGCACGGTGAACGGGTCAGGCGACGTGACGGCAATGTGCCGGTGACGCAGGGCCCGAACCAGGCTGTCGACCTCCCAATGCGGGGGAATGCCTACCCACGCATTCAATGCATGAGGATGCTGGCTGAGCAGGTGCTCGCCCAAGTATTCGCTGACCATCGCCTGTCGGCCGGCCAACAGTTTGCGCTGCAAACGCACGAGCGTGTCGGCGCGACCGTCGCGAATCCAGCGCGCGGCGATTTCGGAGACCATGGGCGTGGCCATCCAGCTGTTAACCCGCAAGATGCTCTCGGTGCGCAACGCCAAACGCTTGGGCACCACCAGATAACCGATGCGTAAACCGGTCAGCACCGACTTGGTCATGCTGGTGCAATAGAACGACAGTTCTGGCAGGTAATGGCTGATCGGCGGCGCGCGATGCTCATCCAGCAACGGCCCGTATACATCGTCCTCAATGATGTGCACGCCGAAACGCCGAGCGATGTCGGCAATCTCCCGCCGACGACTGTCCGGCATCAGGCTGGTGGTCGGGTTGTTCAGGTTCGGCGTGCACACCAGCGCGGTGATGCGCTCGTTGCTGCACATGTCTTCAAAATGTTCCGGGTCGATGCCATAACGGTCCATCTCCAGGCCTTTGAGGGTGAACCCCAATACCTGAGAGTTGCCGATCACTCCGTGATCGGTGACCCCTTCGCAAAGTACTACATCATCGGGGCCCGCCAGAGATGCCAGCGCAAGGAAGATACCGTGGGCCGCGCCATTGGTAATCAGGATGTCATCGCGCTCGACCCGCAGTCCTTGCCGTCCGATCCAGCGCATGGCCTCTTCGCGGTGCGACTCGAAACCGGCAATTGGACGAAATGCGTGAATCCACGGCTGATCCTCTTCCGTGCTGAGCTCGCGGCAGGTGTCACGCCAGAACTGGTCGTGCTCGCGGGTGTGCAGGATCCGCGCGATGGAAAAATCCACCAGGGCCCGTTCAGGGCTATCGAGAATATAGGTAGCCACTCGATCGCTCATGCGCCGCGACACAAAGCTACCGCGCCCGACTTCGCAACGCACCAGCCCCTGACGCTCCAGCTCTTTATAGGCGTTGGTGACCGTCTGCACGCTGATACCCATGGTATCGGCAACATGCCGCTGCGGTGGCAGGCGCTGATCATTGGCCAAGACACCCTGCTCGATATCATCGGCAATCGCCTGCACCAGAATCTTGTACTTTGACTCGCCACTGCGGACGATATCCAGTGCCGCTTTCCATTTGTCCATCAGCGCTAAAACCCGGGTCTGTGCTCGTCGGGACAGCATCGCGCTAGTATCCATGCAATGCAATTGTCCTAGTGCAATACAATGATGCTCAGCGCTTTTGTATGCTCGGCTCAAGGTCGACAGCCGGGCACCTTCAAGCCCACAACAAAATCAGTCGACCTGTACCGGACTGCGCCCAGATCCATGAGATCAGTCCTTGTACGCTTTGCTCTTGTAACACTGCCTCCTACCACAGAGCCGTCACCGACGGGTCAACAAGAAACAGGAGATTTTATCGATGAGCAATTTCCCTTCCCGCAGCACCCATGCATTGCGTCACCTGTTCGTAGCTTGCGCGATGTTCGGCCTAGTCTCCGGCGCCCAAGCAGCTACGACACTGGAAACCGTCAAACAGAACAGCAGCATCCGTATCGGTTATGCCAACGAAACCCCGTTCGCCTTTACCGAAACCGACGGCAGGGTCACCGGTGAATCACCGGAAATCGCCAAAGCCATCTTTGCCAAAATGGGCATCAAACAGGTTGACGGAGTGTTGACCGAATGGGGCTCGTTGATCCCGGGTCTGCGCGCCGGGCGCTTCGACGTGATTGCCGCCGGCATGTACATCACGCCGGCTCGCTGCAAGCAGGTGCTGTTTACCGATCCGCAGTATCAACTGCCGGACGCGCTGCTTACGGCCAAAGGCAACCCGAAGGGGCTGCACAGTTACGAAGACATCGCCAAGAATCCCGAGGTGAAGCTGGCAATCATGGCCGGCACGGTGAACCTGGGCTATGCCCGCGACTCGGGTGTTAAGGATGAGCAAATCCTCCAAGTACCGGACACCACCGCCCAGTTGCAAGCCGTGCGCGCCGGTCGTGCCGACGCGGCAGTGGGTACTCAACTGACCATGAAAGGTTTGGCCGCCAAGGGTGGTGAAAAAGTTGAAGCAGTCACCGAGTTCAAGGATGACCCGTCACACATTGGATACGGTGCTCTCGCCTTCCGTCCGGAAGACAAAGACCTGCGCGATGCGGTCAACGCCGAGTTGAAAAAATGGTTGGGCTCCGAAGAGCACCTCAAGGCAGTTGCCCCTTTCGGGTTTGACAAATCCAACGTGACAAGCAAAACGGCTGCCGAGCTCTGCGCTCAATAGTCGAAACAGGCATGGCGCCACGGCGCGATGCCTATTTCCCTGCTTAATCCGGATGGACAGGTTTAAACCATGGGTGAATTACTTCCGCTATTGATACAAGGCGCCTGGGTGACACTCCAGGTGACGATCTTCGGTTCGCTGCTGGCGATTGTCGCGGCAATCCTCGCGGCTCTGGGGCGCATGTCGCCTTGGCGGCCATTGCGCTGGTTTTCCATTGCTTACATTGAAGTGTTTCGAGGCACGTCGTTGCTGGTGCAATTGTTCTGGCTGTTTTTCGTGCTGCCGCTGCCGCCGTTCAACCTCGAACTGAGTCCCTACAGCGTGGCCATCGTCGGTCTCGGCTTGCACATTGGTGCTTACGGCGCCGAGGTGATGCGCGGTGCGATCAGCTCTGTCGCCAAGGGGCAATACGAAGCGTCCACGGCACTGAACTTTAGCGGCTATAAGCGCTTTCGCCGCATCATTCTTCCGCAGGCATTGCTGGCCGCTATTCCGCCGGGTACCAACCTGCTGATCGAATTGCTGAAAAATACTTCACTGGTGTCGTTAATCACCTTGTCAGACCTGAGCTTCAGGGCTCGTCAATTGGATCAGGCAACTTTCGAGACTCTGGAAATTTTTAGCCTGGCGCTGGTGATGTACTTCGTCTTGGCGCAGGCGATCAACATCGGCATGCGTCACATTGAGCGCCATCTGGCTCGCGGGCGGATGCGTGGAGGTCTGTCATGACACTGTTCGATTGGACCTATGCCTGGCAAATCCTCCCCGATTTACTGCGCGCTTCCCTTAACACCGTGGGGATTACCCTGGTCGGCTTCCTGATTGCCATTGTGCTGGGGCTGTTCCTGGCTATCGGTCGAAGGAGCCGCAGAGTCTGGCTGTCGTGGCCGACCACCGCCGTGATCGAGTTCATTCGCAGCACGCCGCTGCTGATCCAGGTGTATTTCCTTTACTACGTGCTGCCCAATTACGGTGTCAGCATGACCGCGATGCAAGTGGGGATTCTCGGCATAGGCCTGCATTACGCCTGCTACATCGCCGAGGTGTATCGCGGCGGCCTCGATGCGGTGCCGCGCGCGCAATGGGAAGCGGTCACGGCGTTGAACATCGCCCCATACAGCGCTTATCGCAACATCATACTGCCCCAGGCCCTGCGGCCGATCCTGCCTCCATTGGGCAACTACCTGGTGGCGATGCTCAAGGACACGCCGGTACTGTCGGCGATTACCGTGGTGGAAATCATGCAACAGGCCAAGAACATCGGCTCCGAGAATTTCCGCTATTTGGAGCCGATCACCATGGTCGGCCTGTTTTTCCTCGCCCTAAGCATTGCTTTGGCTTATCTGGTACGGCGCCTTGAAGTGCGCCTGGAGCTACGCTAATGACTACTCCACTGTCGACACCCGGTGACCTTTCACGGCACAGCAACCCGACCCCGCTGCATCCGCAGGAGGCCATGGCCATGCAGGAAACCAAACCGGTAAAGCCGATCGTCAGCTTCCAGGACGTTACCAAGAGCTACGGCAACTTTACCGTGCTCGATCATTTGAACCTGGACGTCACGCCGGGTGAGAAAGTCGCGATCATCGGCCCCAGCGGCTCCGGAAAATCCACACTGCTGCGGGTACTGATGACACTCGAAGGCATCGATGACGGACTGATCCGCATTGAGGATGACTTGCTGACCCACATGCCCAATCGCAACGGTGTATTGGTGCCCGCCAATGACCGGCACATCCGCCGAGTGCGCGGCAAGATCGGCATGGTGTTCCAGAGTTTTAACCTGTTCCCTCACATGACAGCGTTACAAAACGTTATCGAGGCGCCGGTGCAGGTGCTCGGTATGAAACCGGCCGAGGCCCGTGAACGTGCAGCAGACTTGCTGGAACTGGTGGGTCTGGGCAGCAAACTCGGGCATTACCCATCGCAGCTGTCCGGTGGTCAGCAACAACGGGTGGCGATCGCCCGGGCACTGGCCATGCGCCCGAAAGTCATGCTGTTCGACGAAGTGACCTCCGCGCTCGACCCGGAACTGTGCGGCGAAGTGCTCAACGTGATCCGCAAGCTCGGCACCGAACACAACCTGACCATGCTGATGGTGACGCATCAAATGGGTTTCGCCCGGGAATTCGCTGATCGTGTGTGCTTTTTCTACAAAGGGCAGATTCACGAGCAGGGCACCCCGGCGCAAATCTTCGAACACCCGCAGCAGGAACGCACGTGCGCGTTTCTGAGTGCGGTGAAAGAAGCCAACTAGGCAAAGTTCACCAGCCCTGGCCGCCATTCGGGTCGATTACGCGTTGGGATTGCTATTCATCGTCCCGCTGGGGGATTTGGTAAAGCCAAAATGAGTAGTTCATGACTTGCTTGATTTGTGGTGAGTCTGCGGCGGTCGTTGAAACTGATGGTGAATACGAGGAAAGAACCTGTCCGAGCTGTGGGCATTGTCGAATTACGGGTGCGGCGCTTGTGCTGATGAAAACCCACGGCTGGTACTTCGATATAGAGCTGACTCGGAGGTGGATCACAGAGCACCAACGCATCGGATTTATTCCAACAATTGATTCGCGCCAGGCATTTCGCCTGATTGACGTTTAAAAAGTGATTAAAAAAATGAATTACTGGGCTCAGTGTAGTAGTTGAAGTTTGGTTGGATAATTAGGCAAGGCGCTACTACTTTGAATGTCCGCTTCCGCGAAAGTCGTAAGACCGCTTAGGGTCGGATAGCGACGGTCTGGGGTAGACCGTCGCAATGTATGGTCAGACTTCTGTCTGCTCTGCCATTTCCAGGGCATCATCGACCTCGATGCCCAAGTACCTGACGGTGCTTTCAAGCTTCGTATGCCCCAGCAGGAGTTGAACTGCTCTCAGATTCTTTGTCCTGCGATAGATCAACGATGCCTTGGTTCGCCGTAGCGTGTGAGTACCGTACATGGTTGGGTCAAGGCCAATGGCGGTCACCCACGCTTTGACTATTCGAGCGTACTGTCTGGTGGAGAGATGGTCTGAGTCGTGCAAACGGCTCGGGAACAAGAAGTCCTCGCTGTGGAGGTGGGCTTGATGCATCCAAGCCTCCAGAGCCGTTCGGGTTTGCTCAGTGATTTCAAATTGCACTGGGTGGTGGGTTTTCTGCTGCATCACGATGGCTCGTGACGACACATGTTCCCCATGGGCTATGTCTCGGACTCGCAGCTTGGTTAAGTCACAGGCACGCAATTTGCAGTCGATAGCCAAGTTGAAGAGCGCCAGATCCCGTGTCTTCTCAGCAAGCTGAAGTCTTACGCGGATAGCCCAGATATCTCTGACTCGGAGCGGCGCCTTTTGCCCGACGAGCTTTCCCTTGTTCCAAGGCTGATGGCGATGTGTAGCAATTGAGTTCATGGCTTGTCCTCCAGGTTGAGGGAGGACAAGGGTGGCTCAGTCACGGTGCGTCGTGGTCGCTATTCGACCCATAGATGTCTGTCAGGCTGAGGCTATTCAGCAATTTGCAACTTACGCGCCTGGGTGTACACATAGCGGACTTTTTCGTATTCGAACGGTGAGTTCATCTGGCCATAGCGGAAGTTGGTGGTGTAGCGCTTGTCGATGGCGCGCAGCAGGTAAATTTCCGGGTGATTCTTGCTGACCTCGGCGACATTGAGGTAGTTGATTTGCGAGGCGGTGCTCCAGTCGAAGACTAGTCCGCCGGTGTCGCGAAGGTTGGATGGACCAAGGAACGGTAGAATTAGGTATGCGCCGCTCGGCACGCCGTAGAAACCCAGGGTCTCACCGAAGTCTTCGCTTTGTCTTCGAATGCCCATGCTAGTAGCTGGGTCCCAAAGACCTGCAATACCGACGGTGGTGTTGAGCAGCAGCCGTGCGGTGATTTCCATCGAGCGCTCGCCTTTGAGCTGCAGCAGGCTGTTTAGCAGGTTGGAGACATCGCCCAGATTATTGAAGAAGTTACTCACCCCGGTACGCAGAAAGCTGGGTGTAATGTAGCGGTAGCCGTTGACCACTGGCAGGGCAACCCACTGGTCGAAACGGTAGTTGAAGTGGTAGACCCGGCGGTTCCAGCTCCCCAGAGGGTCGTAGACGCTCAAGGCGTCTAAAGTCGAGCGCTCGAACTCGCGCTGGTCCAGGCCAGGGTTGAATTCAAGTTGCTTGAGCGGCTGGGTGTAGCCATCGGGTTCGACGACGTTGGGCGCCGGCGGTACGGTGCCTTCGGCTTGGACCATGCCAGCGCTCAACAGCGTTGCAACGAAGAGAAGTTTTCTAGCCATGGAAGAACTCCAGCATGGCGTCGCTGTTGACACGGTAGTTGATGTTGCCGCAATGCCCACCGTGCGGGTACACGGTCAGACGGTTACCGAAGGTATTGCGCAGGAAGCCGAGATCACCAGGGCCGAGAATGATGTCATCGGCGTTATGCATCACGGCAATTTTGGTGCTGGTTTTCAAATAATCCTTGAGTGCGTAGAGGCTGGCCTGGTTATTCAGTTGCAGCACGCTACCGCCGTTGGTGTGGGCGCGCCACATGGGGATGACTTGCCCCGCCATATAGCAGTCAAAGTTGCACTCTAAGGCTCGCTCGAAGAACGGCGTGAGGTCGGTACCTTCGTTAATCGGGAATTTGGGCGGGGTGATCAGGCCGCGATGGTTGATCAGGTCGGAGGTGAAGGCGATGTCAGCTGCCGAGAAGCGGAAAGACGTGCCGATCAGCATGGCCATCTGCTCATTGGACAGGCGGTTGTGCGAGTTCTGAAAGTCATAGACAAGGGCATCGTTGAGGTCGATGTAACCCTTTTGCTGGAAATAGCGGGTCAGCTTTGTAAGCATCAGCTCGTAGAAGGTCGTGTTGTTGTCGATACCTTTGACCTTGGCCTGCACCAGCTTGTCCAGGTTGGCTATCGAAGTGACGAGGCTGACTGGAGGGTTGAGCAGCAGCACGCGTTTAAAGTTGAAGCTGTGTCTGGACTCGTCAAGGTTGGCAACAAACGCTGCATCGAGTGCCCCAAGGCTATAGCCCGTAAGGTAGTACTCTGTGACAGGTACGTTCAATTGTTGAGCATGCACTGCCTGCATGACTCGGTACAGGTCTTCGGCATCGTCTCTGGTCACTCCGGGGGTGGCCACTTGTGAGGCTGAGGTCATGAAATCGTAGCTGGTGGGCGAGGATAGCTGCACTACATTATAGCCAGCCTTGTAGTACAGCTTCTTGAGGAACTCGTTGACACTGCTGTAGTAAGGCGAACCAGTGCCGGCGATCAGAAAGATCAGCGGGGCTGGGTGGTCCTGTTTGGCCATGCGGTAGCGTAGTTTTTTCACAGCCCAAAAATTGGCAGGCAGTTCGAATTCGCGATGTGGCAGCAGGTTGAGGGAGTAGTCGCTCTGTTTGATGTCGTCGTCGAGTGGCAACTCGGGGCGAAGTTCGGGCGGTGTTGAGAGGATGGTAGCTTCAAACGGGTTGGTCAACGGATAGTGGTATGTTGCGGCGTCGACTTCGGCGGCCAGGACCGACGCACTCAGGATTAGGCCGCCAAACAAGGCGGCGAAGTGCAATGATAGGAGCATGTCGTTGTCCCCAAATAGAAAAATGCTGTGCAAGCAAACACGAGCTAGGGCAACTGCACAGCTAGTCGCCTAGCTTCTTGTCATTTGTCATCTATCAAGACAATCACTCGGATGTCGTATCAGGCATCTCCCCTAGGAGCAATATAGTTGAGTTTTGGGGAGGTGCTCGCCAAGTGGCCCCGGAACGCCCCGAGTGTTGTCGTCGACCGAAAACTGACCCGATAACGATGATTCTGCCAATTGAAAACGGACCTAGGTTTTCAGAAGATTTCATCTTTAAACTAGGTCATGCAGGTCATTAGATTTTTCGCCTTGGACCAATCTGCGACAGCCTCCTAGGTGAGCGTTCAGTCGGCGTTAACACCGCCTGGCTGCCGACATTGCCTACCAATAGGTCGGAATTGGTCCGAAAGACATCGATGTCTTCGAGCTGCACGACTGCTTTGCCCAGTACCAATTGCTGACATACGAAGGCTGGACTTGTGTGGCGACGGTTAGGCCGAGCGCCTGGTCATGGATGGCGACAACACCTATGGCAGCAAGTAGATGGTCAGCCCATCGGGCGGTTTTCTCTCCAAGGGCCAGCCGCGCAGTCAGCTGGCCTGAACGTTGGCAAATCACAGACAAACCCCAAGCATTGTACAAAGCACTTATTTTTCAAACATCGACCCAAAGCTGCCCTTCGTGGAGGGCAGTAGTCGACCCATAGCTGCCCTTCACGAAGGGTGGAGATTGGCCGTTCTCTGCCTGTCGACTCTTGTGTGTGCATTGGTCAACCGTATGCAAACGGCGGTCTCCGCGAATGCAAATGTCTTGTGAGTGGCAATGCAATGGGTGGCCATGTGCGATGCAATTAAGCGTTTAGGAACACTTGAGAATTCACCACATTCGACGTGTCGCATAAGGCTAAACGCTCTACGACGACCTCTTTGCTTCGATAAAAGAGGCCGATGGTAGTGGGTAATCCTGCGTTGCTGCCTGCCTGAGCGTGGGCCGGATCAATGAGAGATCGCTGTCCAAGTGTTTGTAGAATGGCGCCAAAGTGCGCGTGGAATCCGCAGACCAACTTGCGCACAGAGGCTAAACCCCCTTGAAACATTGGGTTTGGGGGTTATCAGAGACAACGAAGTGAGAGCCCAACCGATTCGACTACCAGCCTTTGACACCGCTCATGTCAGGCAACTTGTGGGCGATGCCCTTATGGCAGTCGATACAGGTGGCCTGCCCGCTGGCCAGTGCCGTGGAGTGCATATTGGCGGCGCGTTTGCCCTGACGGGTAAAGTCCATGAATTCAAAGTTATGGCAATTGCGGCATTCTCGGGAGTCATTTGCCTTGAGCCGCCCCCACTCGTGCTCGGCCAGTTCACGCCGCATACCGAGAAATTTTTCCCGGGTGTCGATCGTTCCGAACACCTTGCCCCACACCTCTTTGGAAGCCTGCATCTTGCGGGCAATCTTGTGCGTCCATTCGTGCGGGACGTGACAGTCCGGACAGGTGGCGCGTACGCCAGAACGATTGGTGTAGTGAATGGTGTCCTGCAACTCGACAAACACGTTATCGCGCATTTCATGGCAGGAAATGCAGAACTTCTCGGTATTGGTGGCTTCCAGCGCAGTGTTGAAACCACCCCAGAAAATCACTCCGGCGATGAACCCGCCGAGCGTCAGAAAGCCCAGGCTGTAATGCACGCTGGGGCGACGCAGAATGCCCCAATAGTCTTTGAGCAGCGCACGCAAGGATTTCATGGCCTCTCCTTAAGGTTTCTGCTGGCCGTTGATTTCGTCTTGCAGCACCTGGTCAATGTTCTTGAAGTTGTTGCCCACCAGAGGCTTGACGTCTTTTTGTGGCACGTGACACTGCGTGCAGAAATACCGACGCGGCGAAACAGCGGCCAGCGCCTGACCATCACGGTCCATGTAGTGGGTAATACTGATCATCGGCGCCTGAGTGCGGGCGCTATTGGCACGGCTGTGACAGGACAGGCACTTGTTGCTGTTCTTGTCGATCGGATACCCCCGGATACTGTGGGGGATGGTGGGCGGCTGGTCAGGATAATTACGCTCGCGCTTGAGGTCCTTGTTCTCGTCATCAGCCATCAACGGTGCCGCAAATTCCTGGGTCAAGGTCCCTCCGGGTCGCCGGCCATCCGGCGCAGGCGCATCCAGCGGGTAATCGGGCTGCGCCGCGAATGCCAGCGGCATCCACAGCAACAGAGCAGCAAGCAAAGACAGCAAATGACTCTTCATCTGAGCGCTCCTTATGCCGTCTTGATCAACTCAATCCTGATCGCACATTTTTTATAATCAGTCTGCTTGGAGATGGGATCCGTCGCATCGAGTGTGACCTTGTTGATCAGCTTGTTGGCATCGAAAAACGGCACAAAGACCAAGCCTTGTGGTGGCTTGTTGCGCCCTCGGGTTTCGATGCGCGCACGCATCTCACCGCGTCGACTGATCAGCTTCACTTCGCTGCCTCGACGGGCATTCAAGGCTTGGGCATCAGCCGGATGCATGTAGACCAATGCGTCGGGAACTGCTTTATGAAGTTCCTCGACACGCTGCGTCATGGACCCGGTGTGCCAGTGCTCAAGCACTCGTCCGGTGCTCAGCCAGAATGGGAACTCCGCGTCGGGGGATTCCGCCGGGGGCTCGTAGGGCAGCGCGAAAATAATCGCCTTCTTGTCGGGATAGCCATAGAACTGCACACCGCTGCCCTTCTCCACGTAGGGGTCATAGCCTTCCCGGAAACGCCAACGGGTTTCCTTGCCCTCGACGACGGGCCATCGCAACCCTCGTTCGGTGTGATAGAGATCGAACGGGGCGAGGTCATGGCCGTGACCACGGCCGAATTGGGCATATTCTTCGAACAGCCCTTTTTGCAGGTAAAAACCAAAATCCCGGGCCTCGTCGTTTTTGTAGCCCGCCGCCATCTGATCAAGCGGGAACTGATCGACCTGACCGTTCTTGAACAACACCTCGTACAGGGTTTTGCCCTTGTACTGCGGTGAGGCCGACAATATTTCCTCGGACCACACTTCTTCCGTTTTAAAGCGCTTGGAAAACTCGACCAGTTGCCAGAGATCTGACTTGGCGTCACCCGGGGCCGAAACCAATTGATGCCAGAACTGCGTACGTCGCTCCGCGTTGCCGTAAGCGCCCTCTTTCTCGACCCACATCGCGGTGGGCAGAATCAGATCAGCCGCTTGGGCGGAGACGGTGGGATACACATCCGAGACAATCACGAAGTTCTCGGGGTTGCGCCAACCCGGCAACACTTCCTGCATGATGTTGGGGCCGGCCTGCATGTTGTTGCTGGCCATCGTCCAATACACATTGAGCACGCCGTCCTTGAGCATCCGACTCTGCTGCACGGCATGGAACCCGACTTTTTCATTGATGGTGCCTGGCGGCAATTTCCAGATTTTCTCCGCCGTGGCGCGATGCTTTGGATTGGTGACCACCAGATCAGCGGGCAAGCGATGGGAGAACGTTCCCACTTCCCGCGCCGTGCCGCAGGCCGAGGGCTGGCCCGTCAGGGAAAAAGGACTGTTGCCCGGCTCGCTGATCTTTCCGGTCAGCAGGTGAATGTTGTAAATCAGGTTATTGGCCCAGACGCCCCGCGTGTGCTGGTTAAAGCCCATGGTCCAGAAGGAGACCACCTTGCGCTTCGGGTCGGCATACAGCTCAGCCAAGGCCTTGAGTTGCTCGGCCGGTACGCCGGTTTCCTTGGCGGTGCGCTCAAGGGTGTAAGGTTTTACGAATGCCGCGAATTGCTCAAAATCGATGTCGGTCCAGGTATTCGCCTTGGCGGCATTGCGCGCCTTCATCTCCAGCGGATTATCGGCACGCAGGCCGTAGCCGATGTCATCCGTACCTTTGGCGAACTTAGTGTGCTTACTGACAAAGTCCTTATTGACCGAGCCGCTTTCAATAATGTGATTGGCAATGTAGTTGAGGATAAACAGGTCAGTCTGTGGCTTGAACACCATGGGAATGTCGGCCAACTCAAAACTGCGATGCTCGAAGGTAGAAAGCACCGCGACCTTGACGTTGGGCTGGCTCAATCGGCGATCCGTCACCCGACTCCAAAGAATCGGATGCATCTCCGCCATGTTTGAACCCCACAACACGAACGCGTCGGTGACTTCGATATCGTCATAACAGCCCATCGGCTCATCGATACCGAACGTACGCATAAACCCCATGACCGCAGACGCCATGCAATGACGTGCATTGGGATCAATGTTATTTGAGCGAAACCCGGCCTTCATCAACTTGTTGGCCGCATACCCTTCCCAGACGGTCCACTGACCCGAACCGAACATGGCGATTGATTCGGCCCCTTTGTTTTTTATCGCCTCCTTAAACTTCAATTCCATCACATCAAACGCTTGATCCCAGGACACCGGCTGAAACTCGCCCTGCTTGTCATACTGCCCGTTGGTCATGCGCAACAGTGGCTGAGTCAGGCGATCAACGCCGTACATGATCTTTGACAAGAAGTAGCCTTTGACGCAGTTCAGCCCGCGATTGACCTCGGCTTTCACATCACCGTGAGTGGCGACCACCCGATTGTCCTTGGTCGCCACCATCACGCTGCACCCGGTACCGCAAAAACGGCAGGGTGCCTTGTTCCAGTCCAGGGCCACCCGATCTTCTTCGGTGATGAGATTGCTGGCAGAGGTAAATACCGGAAGTCCCGCAGCCGCCGCAGCAATCCCCGCAGCCTGGGCTTTGACAAATTCTCGCCGCGTCATAGGCATGTGCTTTCTCCCGTCACATCGAGAATCTCGTGATAAACGAGGGAGGCATTGAGCACACCCGGCAAGTTGTTGATCTGGTTTATGCGCTGGGAAATCTCGCTTTCTTTTTCCATCTCCAGCACCACCACCAGTTTGCCGGCGGGACTTTCCTGATGCAGTTCAACGCCTTCGAGCAAGCGCAAGTTGGCTTTCACCGCCTTGAACAATTCAGGGTGGGCAAGCACCACCAGACTGGCAATATGCAGCGTCTTTTCCATGACCCGTACTCCCCGTCTTTTGCTAAAGATGGACAACGATCAATTAGGTGGACCAGGAGGGCCGAGCAGCATTTGCAGAAACCAGACAAAGAAGCCGTAACCACCCACTATCGCCACGGACAGCAATGGAAAAAAAATGACAATCAGAAAAAAGAACAGGCGGGTTTCTTTGCGCGCTTGCCGGGTAGAGTCATCCGCTGATGGCATGGTTATCGCTCCTGCCAAACTTTGAATTCAGCCTAGACGGCCAACATCACAAATTCCACTAAACGGATTAACGGCAAAGCTAAGGAAGGTCTGAGCCAAGAGACAGATATTTTCAGATGGCGAGTCGAAGGACAGGCTGACACAACCAATTCAAGCTCAGGTGACCGGCGGCAAGCGAGAAGCGGAGGGGGTATCGACCAAAATTTGATGTTTTCCCCAGTCAACTGGAACCCAACCCATTAGCGACGCCATATCGCTGATATTGCACTTTTTGAAAATCGAGCGTCCACTTTTGGCCGATTTCTGCCTGTCTTGACCGGCAGAAGTCGGCCAGAAGCGGGCATACGCGGATGGAGGCGCCTCCATAATAACCGGCATAGACACACAGCCGACGACTTCGTAACCTTGAAGCAGGTCTTGTCGATTTTTCTGTTTTGCCCATGTCGCGCTTCTAGCGTTCGACTCAGTTGGCTCAAGGTGCTAGCCATGGGCAAGCAGCGTTATGCGACACAACTGGCGCAAATTATCACGCCAATTATGTCACCTACTTATAGTTAGGCGGGTACTCAAAAAATGGATATCGGAACAATATACGATGTAGTTTATACGCGAGGAATATATGAAATCGAGTATGAAAACCGTGTCAAATGCATTAAAAGAACACCTCAGTCCTACCGCCTTGAAAGGCCTGACGGCTCAACATTCCTAATTAGGCAAGACTCAATTATAGAGCTTAAAAAGGTGTCAGCTGCCAAGTGATGCAAAGCCTATAGCAGCTGAACGACCCTAAGCTGTCCTTCGTGGAGGGCTGCAAACGACCGGTTTTTGCCGGTCGTACCAGGTTGAAAAGGGTCGACTGCCGTCTGTCGCGACCGGCGATACCCGGCCAAGAGCGGTCAGTGGCGGAGCTGAACAACCGGCAGCACAACCCTCATATAAAAAATGCACACCAGAAATCAACGACGTGATTGGTATTTCTCACAATACTGGCCTGCTAACTTTTGCGCTGCTGCCAGTTGGGATTTGGATAGTTTTTCAGCTACATGATTTCGATCATCTGTGGCTTTTGACTGGCCATTAGCAGCCGCAACAGAAAACCAAACATACGCTTGGCTATTATCCTGAGCCACTCCCTTGCCCTGGGAGTAGAGGACTCCAAGATTGAACTGGGCGGCTGCATCCCCCTGCTCAGCGGCCTTGTGGAACCAGAAAATTGCCTGGTGGTCATCCTGCGCAATCCCTTTGCCGGTCCCGTAGAGGGCCCCTAGGTTGAACTGGGCCGTTACATCACCCTGCTCAGCGGCTTTACGGAACCAGAAAATTGCCTGCTGGGAGTCCTGCGCAACTCCCTGTCCGGTGCCATAGCACGCTCCGAGGTTGTTCTGGGCAGCGGCATGACCTTGCTCAGCGGCCTTGCGGTACCAGAAAACCGCCTGCTCGTAGTCCTGCACGACCCCTTGTCCGGTCTCGTAGCGGACGCCGAGGTCGCCCTGCGCAGCGGCATTACCTTGCTCAGCTGCCTTGCGGAACCAGAAAACCGCCTGCTGGTAGTCCTTCTCGACCCCTCCGCCGTAGGCGTACCGGACTCCAAGGTGGTCCTGGGCAGCGGCATCACCCTGCTCAGCGGCCTTGCGGTACCAGAAAACCGCCTGCTCGTAGTCCTTCGTGACTCCTCCGCCGTAGGCGTACCGGACTCCGAGGTTGTCCTGGGCAGTGGCATAACCTTGCTCAGCGGCCTTGCGGTACCAGGAAATTGCCTGCTGGTAGTCCTGCGCCACCCCTTGGCCGGTGGCATAGCGAACTCCGAGGTTGTTCTGGGCAGCGGCATGACCTTGCTCAGCGGCCTTGCGGTACCAATAGACCGCCTGCTGGTAGTCCTTCTCGACCCCTTGGCCGGCGGCATAGCGGACTCCAAGGCTAGTCTGGGCAGTGACCTCACCCTGCTCCGCAGCCTTGCGGTACCAATAGACCGCCTGCTGGTAGTCCTGTGCAACACCCTGACCGCTGGCATAGCTGGCGCCTAGGTTATTCTGGGCAGCGGAATATCCCTGCTCAGCGGCCTTGCGGTACCAATAAACAGCCTGTTGGGCGTCCTGCGACACCCCTAGACCGCTGGCATAGCAGGCTCCGAGGTTAAATTCGGCAGCAGCATCACCATGCTCGGCAGCCTTGCGGTACTGGGAAGCAGCCTGTTGGGCAGCGGCAATACTCTGTTCGACTATTCTCTGAGTCGCTATTGGATCCAGCGAGGCAAACGTATCGCTGACTGGCTGTAGTAAGAAAAACGCAAAAAAGAGGGAGCGTGCATGGCGCATATAACGGGGCTCTACGGTTGGCGTGGTTCACGTCCCTGCTCTCACTAAATTCCCAAAGAGCCGAGCTAAATGGATAGAAGCGGATTACGCCTGAATGATAGCGTTTTGAGATCAATCTTGTCCGATACCAGTAGCCAAGGGCGAGGTAGCCAAATCTAAAGTGGCAAGCAGTAAGTGTCGACGGTTCTAGCTGTAGCTTGAAAAATAATAGGTAGAGTCGTCCGCTCGGGGTCGATTGTCGCCCTTTGGGGCGGGCAACAATCGGCCAAATTCGGACGTTCAGAACAGGTCACTTTCGGCCGATAGAGGTCATTTACTAGCGGTACGGATGCGCGTCTGTTTGAAAGAGGAGTTCTTCTATGTTGAAGCTAGTCTTCAGGAGCTCCCGACGACCTTGGTCACCAGGAATTCACGCACCGCGTGTTGTTGCACCAGGTGCACCAGAGCGTCTTCGTGAATACCTTCGCCAATCACTGCTCATGCTCCAGGCGCCGCGCCGTGGCCGCGTTGTCGAACGCCACATACAAGCCTTCCAGGCTCGCCGCGCTCAGCGCCTTGACGGTTTCCAAACCCAGGACAAAACCTTCAGACGCGATCAGCGGCGCTGAACAGCTCGTCCGCCGTGCGCGCCTGCTGAATGCGCTCCAACAATTTTAACGCCTGGGCGCGCACCGCCGCCGGCAGGTTCAACGCGACCAAGGAGTCGTTCATGCTTATTCCCATTTCCAGCCGCTCCCGTTCGCCGACTGTCCGAGGGCATGATCCCGATCGACATCGAGCATCACGTGCAAGGCGTCCTCGTGAATACCGCTCTTCATTTTTGGCGGTTCCAGGCTTTGTAAACACACAGGGCGGCAACCAGCAGGGCAACGCCTATCGCGAGGCCTACTGGGTGAACCGTGAGCGAGCCTTTTATGACTCCCATTCTCCCCATCTCATCGGGGGTTCGTTGCAGTGCGTCCGCAATAAACATGACCCCGAAACCGCTCAAGGGGACGATCTGCACCGGGGGGTGTTGGAGGAAACGGACCAAGCGAGAACGCATGTCGGTCACAGGGCTTTCCTTTTTCGAGTGAATGGCAGTCTGTGCGTAAAACCAGACCATGGGGGCATGGTAGCCCAGTCGGTGGGGGGCTGGTGTCCGTGGCCCATCAAAAAGGCCCCCGCACCGGGCTTAGGTGGGGGGGCCTTTTTTACATAAACGCCGTTATGCGCTTGATGGGCTTTTTCCATCGCCTGCTGTTTCAGTCGTCGCTCTCATCATCGGTAACGGTGTAGCGGAAATCGTCGCGCGTCAGCAGGTACGCAGCAGGCTTCAAGACACCGTGGTCAGCGCGCACGACGTTGACCGTGATGTGGATGTTGTCGATTTCGCTGATGTAGTCACTCCATAGCGAAAAAATCTCGTCGCGGAAAAACGCCTTTGTCAGTCGTCCCTGATCTTTGGCGAACATATGAAGCACCTTCCATGCCGGAATCAGTGTCATCCCAGTGTGGTAAAGTTCTGCAAAATGCAGTTCAAAAATAGTATTTTCCATCCTGTTCATGGCATTACCTTATTAAGCGTTGTTATATGTATGTAGCGTTGTTACAACAATACAGCAACGCTAAATTGATCGCAATGCCATTCCGTGCCCGTAATTCAACGGGTATGGGCATCGAATAGCATCTCGTGACCTTGGCTAGGGTACGCAACCAACCAGAATGCGCGACTGGCGCACAGCTTCATGTGGGAGACCTGGATGCGTCGGAACAGGCCTCCGATCAGCAGCCCTTCTTCGCTCCAGTCAAATTGAAAAGCTTCACCGAGCGCAAACGTCAGCGGTACAAAAGCGCGTAAAGACTTGCCTTGTTCACCTCGCCACGAGCGTACAAACGCTGTGAGCTGGCTGTAGCCGCCGTCATAACCCTCGGCCTTGATCTGCTCGAAAAGTGCTTTGGCGCTTCTGCGATTGTGCTTTGCCCGGAACGAATCGGCTTTCAGCGCCTGTTCCAGCGTGTCGTGGAATGGGCTGAGTTTGTTGAAGGTCGCGCACCGCTGGTACGCCGGCTGAGTGGCTTCGGGCGCTCTGACCCATTTTCGGATGGTGTTTCTCGACAGCCCGGTACGCTTGGCTATCTGGTGCAGCGAGAGCTTGTCGCGGAAGTACATCCGCCGGATTTTTCCCAACATTTCCATGCTGATCACCCTGTGTTCTCCTGCTCGGAAAGTGAGCAGAAGCAGTTGAACACCTGGGTCAGTTTTCAGTCGGCAGAACAGCCTTTACTGGGTCAGTTTTCGGTCAGCGGCAACACAACACTGCGCATTCCGCGCAACGCTGCGGAGCCGAGCGTGTAGGAATGGGACGGGTACGGGATCGTCGGCCATATGGTGAGTAGCAGCCTGATGAAGCGCGACGGCGCGATCGACGAAAAGGTCGTCACTATGTTGACGGTGATGCCGATTTGACACACTTGCCGACGCAAGACTCCCCCACCTCCAAATCGGCAAAAATCCTGCACAGGTAAGTTTTTCGAGGAATCGGACTGGATCAGTGACATCTCGGCATCTGTGTAAATTCGGCGTCAGCGCCAACACTCACGCTGCTCCTGCACAACCAGCACGCCATCAGTGCGGCCATTGAAGAGGTGACAAAGTGGCTCTCTGATAATGGACTGAGGGGCGTCGCCGCGAACGCAATCGCGGCCATGGAAACGCTAGACGCAAATGCTCAAAACATCTCAGGCGCCATCATGCGACTACGGCAGTTATGGAAATCATTTAACGCCTCCCTGGCTTCTTTATGACGAGTGCCGACCCTTTGCTTGCGGATTCCACGACACTTGGACACCCAGCCCACGATCATTTGGACACTCGTTCCATGCTCACTTGGACAGGCAGTCGGAGCGCAGCGACGCAGGTTTGTATTGTTAGTCTGAAGTCTCTGTTGCTACCTTCGCGATAGATAGTCATGGGCCAAGAGAGGCCGATGAGCCAATTAATACCGGGTGCTTAGAATGGCTTTGGTAAACTGATGGAGTGATGTGTACGTACTATTGCCTTGCCGGTCGAGCCACAACCCGTGCATACCGAATGCAGTAGGTCCTTCACAATCGCAGCGCTCTGAATCGCCAATCATCCAGGCATCAGCGGGCGAAACCGACACCAGTTGCACGGCATGCCGGTAGATCTCGAACGAGGGTTTGACTGCACCCACGTCAAAACTGTAGCTATAGCCGTCCAGTCCGGGATATAGACGTTCGATAGCCGCAGCATATGGTTTTGCCAAATTTGAACACACCACCACTTTTACGCCGGCGTCCTGCAGCATTTGAACGGCAGATAGGCCGTCCGGAAAAGCTTGGATTTCGGCGAGCTCGGCGGCGAGATCGCATTCGATTTCGGCCATCACCTGTGGATCGACGTGAATGCCAAAAAAACCGGCCGCCTCGCGCAGGTCCAATGGCAGGGTGAGCAGGCTTTCTGCATCAGTGGATTGTGGGCGACGTCCTTGCTCAATCCCGAGTTTAAGAATTTTTCGGTAAGGGTGAGTGCCTTCGCCGATTTTCACCAACGTGCCAAAAGCGTCGAAAATAGCCGCCAAAACAGTCATACAGTTTTCCGTTCACATGAGGTTGTTTGGTGCCCGTAACCATTTGAACAGCGGGTGTTACAAGACTCGGTGTGTTTACGTCCGCTCGCCTGTATTTGTGTTGACTCCCGTTGGCGCTCCCACTGATAGCGACTTTCCGCAGCGGAGTTCGCGTGTTTGCGCAAGCAGCCACACTCGATCATTTCTATATAGCCATGCATAAATGCCTGGTATCTCTAGGCGAATTCTTTTTGCGTTAGTGCCTGAATGGGCCATGACGGTGTCATGCCATTTTGATCGATGTTCTCGAAGGGCCGTCTGCTGGAGCCGCTCAGCCCACAATTTCAGTACCGTTGGGGCCGAGCTGGGCAATCCATTGGCATTGCAAGTGGGTTGCCCGATCTTGGAAACGATTGAATCAGCAGAGTCACCATTCCCAAGGCGCTTTAAGGCAGCGTCACGAATCGTCGGCTTGAGATTTTCGGGTTTATTGAGAGGCTTTACAGCAAACAGCTCACCGGACTTTGGTGCAGCTGTCACAGCCTTGAGGTATTCCAACTGCGTGATAGGACGTTCCGGATGCTGGAGTAGCCTTTCTAGACGATCATAAGCCTCGATGAACGATTCCAGTCGACCAAAAAGCCAAGTGATTAGCGTCAGGTGCTTAAGCGGATGGTAATGCCCGCCGGGATTGTGGGTGAGCTGTTTGAGGAAGGCTTCTGGGTCCTGCGTCGCGGCGGGCAGAGTATGGAGGGGAGCGTAGGTCTGAAGCAGTGATGCATACTCAGTAAATGAGGTTGCTATCAGTGTTCTATCTTGGCCGTTGATGCACAGTCGGGTTAATGCATTCTGATAGACGGATCTCACAATCATTGGGTTAAAGCACCTGGACATCGCGTAGCTCGCAAGATCCAACACCCCCTTTCCTAATCGCTGAAGTGCTTCGTGAACTGCGGTAGAAGGTACTGAGACTGTCTGCGGCGCAAGAATATCGTCGCAAGGTAATTCGAATTGAAGACGTCCAGGCCATTGGCAATTCACGGTGCTTTCTCTTAGCACCAACCCGTGAATAGGGCACAGAACTACGCCAGGATATTGATGCGATAGGTGCCAGAAAGCTACCCCCTGGATGACTAGATCCTCAGCCATACAGGCTGTGCAGGCTTTCAAAGGATGCTCTGCACCGAATCGCCCAGCGAGAAGCCCCAGGCGATGCTTGATCGCCCCAATAAGAGCTCTCTCGGAGCTTTGAGCCAGTTCTGGGATCTGCTGATCCGACTGAAATGGAAAAAACAGTGGAAGAATCGTGTGTTCCCTGATGATCGATGTCGGATCACCCCAGGCTGACGGTGCTTGAGTTGTGAGGGAGCCAAGATTGTGAGGAAAGTCCTGCGTCATGGTGTCGTAATGACGGCTGAACAGCCAATCTAATGTGTCTGAGGTTTTCAAATTCCCCAAAAATTTATGCTGTCGGCAGCAAAGACTGTAAAACGTCTCATCCTCGAACCATCGGACGAATACGTCCTGCAATTGAACGGTTGAACGATTCACGATTATGGCCGTTAACGAACCGCTCTTATGGTAAACCTCTCAGCATACCTTGCGAAGTGCCCTGTTAGCACTAAAAACAGTAGCGTCCTTACTGTTCAGTACGATTCGCTATTTTGACATTAAATAGAAGAACTCGGTAACGACGGTGAGAGTGCAGAGGCACGCATCCAAAATGAAGCCGGAGAGGCTTTTGGTTGTCATAGGATAATTTCAAGCGGTACCATGATTCGTTTATCGAAAGCGGAGTGTGTTACTCGGTTTCGGCTGACGTAACCAATATTATTTGTTGTTCTACTTGGCTTTGACCTGTCAAAAATTGTACCACGGTAGTTGTACCACAGCCTTTGTACCACAGACTTTTATTAATTGTACTACGCACTTTTCATGACTTGTACCACGACAAGTGCTAATAGGTATTGGAGTTCAAATGAAAACTTAGCTAGTTCTAGAGCTAGAAATCAGATAGACAAAGGCCCAAGTGCTACCTTGGGCCCTTGTGGATAAGTCAGAATTGCGCCCTGACAAATCCATTGTCTATTCCATACATGTGGGACGTCAAGTCTTGCACGACTTCGTTCGTCCACAAGTTGGTACGCGTTATCCACAGACACACGTGTGCTCGACTGCCCGCTGGATAAGGGGTTCGTCCAACGTCATAGCTGTTATCCCCAGCTAACCAGGCGTAGACGTTCCTATAAGACATTGGATTAATCGTATGAAATTTCAGGATAAATTTACCCTGATCATGAGCCGTCAGAGTCGGTTCGAATGGGGAGATGAATACATTCCGTCAACATTGGCGGTCCCACGTGAAGCACCCAAGGGCTCTCGCATAAGCAGGCTTAACAGTGCAAAGCTGGGCCGTGCGTTGCATGCTCTGTCGACACCCGAACGGGTGTTCGCGCAACTTGCGCTTTGTCATCCAGACCTCCTTGATATCCACGAGCAAAAAATGCTGTGGCCTTACAGCGCGGGTCATCCACTTCGAGGTCACCCTCTGACGAAAGGAACCTCTTCTGCGCCTGTACGTGGAACAGTAGAGATAGCCGAGGAAATCGGGTTCAAGCACCACCTGTTCGTGTACGAAGGCGTAGATGGTAGACGCCAGAAGATCCCATTTCCCTACCAAGGGGACCTTCTCATATATATGAAGAGTCCTGACGGCATCCCCTACGCCGTTAATTGGACCGTCAAAGACCGAGAGGAAGCATTTCGTGAGAGAAGGTATTCGAAACCCAAAACACCAATCCAGCAGAAGAAAGATCGTGATCATGGTGAACTGCGGACAGAGCTGGAGAGAGCCTACTACGCCAGTGCTGGCGTCCGAACGGTGCAGGTTTCCCTTGATAGGGTAGAGCCTGAGGTCATCGCAAATCTGGATCTGCTTTTTGTCGTGCACGACATACCACTGAGCCATGACCAGGCGCTGCTTGATGAGTTCAGCGCGGAGGTAAGGGAGGCAGTTCAAGCGGGAAATCCGGTTGCATATGTGGCAATACAATATGGGAAGCGCTGGGGGAAGCGTGATCAGTTTCTTACTAGAATCTATCAGGATATTTGGAATCAGAAACTATCCATAAATTTTTTCGACAACATTCATGTCGACCGTCCATTTAACACCGACGGCGGGGATCTATTTTCTGTCTATGGTTCGCTCTTTGAAGAGTCGGCGCCATGAGGATGGGCTCTCGAATCATTGCGCCTGAGGGATTTCTATGTCTTTCGAAAGACGTTACATATCACTTCTTAAACAGTAATGGCAACATCAACAGAGTTCGGCTAGTACTGTTTAGTGATGACGGTAAGATGTTGGGCGCGAATTTAATTACCCTAGCTAGGATCGAATTTGAAGATGCGCTCGAGCAAGGATTGTTGCTGGAGGTCGGTGCTGTAGACAAATTTCCTCCTTGGCTTTCGAAAATTCAAGGTGTTTCTATCCAGCAGTTGGAAAGTCGAAGACATTCTGCAAAGGAAACATATGACCAAAAGGTCAATAAGCGATTTGCAGCCATATCTGATCTTGTTTTACGTACAGATGAAATTCTATCTTGTGATGATCCTGACGCTTTTATTAATGCGCACGCTAAATCAACGCATCCGGTACAGAATACAGTGCGACTGAGATTGTGGTTCTACACGTATATTATATTTGGACATAACAAGTGGGCGTTAATGCCTCCATTACATCGCATTGGCGGTTGGAATCGCCTTGATCCGGCACGAAAAAATAAGCTGGGCAGCCCTTCGCGGAAAGGTAAGCGCTATGGGTATCATTCTGACTCCGAAATGAGGGAAAAGATAATAGAAGGATTTATAAAATATAAGTCTATTACTAAGACAAGGGACGAAGTTTATGGTGATGTGGTTACCAAAACATTCGGATGCAAATCATTTTATTCAAATGGTTCTATGCAGTTTCAGCACCCTGAGGGCAAGGCTTTTCCCACGTTCAATCAGTATAGATCTCACGTTAAACGGTATTTTAGTCCGCGAGATCTTCTAAATGAGTTAAAAGGCCAACACAAAGCAAGATCAATGTCGGGATCTGCGGGAAGCTTTGCTGATAGCATTACTAATATATATCAGCGCGTTGAGTTTGATGGATATTACATATCTGAAAAGCTTAGCGGGGTTATCGAGGGGAGCGCAATTGAGGGCTTTTGTGTAGTACGTGCTGTATGCGGTTTGTCGGGTGCCATACTGGGTGTAGGATTTGCCGAGGCTAAAGAGAATATGGATGCTTACAATATGGCGTTGTTTTGTATGGCCATAGGTAAAGTTAAATATTGTAAGCTCTTCGGGGTTGATATAGAGCCGTGGGAATGGCCAGGTGATGGGCTTTCAGGCGGCATCATATTTGATCGAGGGCCCGCTGCGTGTTACCCCAGTAAGCCACATATCAACTGGCTGAAAGCTCACGAGCTTACTCCAGTTTATTCTGGACAATCCAAAGCAACCGTAGAATCTTCTCATCCTAGGGATAAGAAATTATTAGGTCAGCCTTCGCATAAGCATAGCAAGTTTAATTTCGTTGAGATGTCTCGGCAGGAGATTTTGCAGGCAATAGAAGACAATCGTAGTTCAGATGCATCCCACCGGATGGACGACGACATGTATCGAGCCGGTATCAAGCCCACACCGCTCGGTATTTTCAACTATTACGACGTTATTGGTCGTAACTCGTGTATCAGCATGGAGTTTGATACGGCGGTAAGATCATTTCTAAAAACATGTCCCGCATGTGTAAGAAGAGATGCAGTCTATTTATACGGACGCAAATACAGATCTCCGGAATTAGAGGCTAGTGGAATATTCGATTTGGCAGCAAGGAACGGCGTCATTAATGTCAGTGTCTTTGTGTTGACGATGTGTGTTAGGCATATATGGGTTGAGTTCAATGGGGTTTTGTACGAACTAGAATTTGTCCGACCTGCTAGTGCGCACTCAGGGATGGCGGATATTTCATTGCGGGATCTACAGGAAATTGACCAATTACGACGTAATGCAAATGCGGATCATAGGGAAGAAAAGTCAGCAATTCAGCAATTCTACGGACAAAAGATCAAAAGCCTGACCGGAAAAGAACGGGATGCTGGGGAGCGAAAACTTGGGAGACCCCCTAAAAACGGAGCGGCTGAGCGTGATACGGCAGACTTTAAGCGATTTCATGGAAAAGCCAAATGAACGTACAAGTAAGAACTCGTTTTGACGATGGTCTGAACTTGGACCAAATCCGAACTCGGGTAACGGTTAGGCCTCAACCACTCATTGAGTTGAGCGGTATTGATCCTCTTATCGCTGCAGAAATTATGGAGGCTTCTTTAAAGAATATTTACGTGCCTAACAAATTTTCTCTGGATTTCATTAGAGAAATGTTGGGTCGGGCATCTCTCCATAATGCAGATTTGTTTAAAAGCGAAACTGTATATGTTTCCAGAATTTACAACCCGCCCGAAGTAGAAAAATTCCCAGTCTGTTTAACTGGTTTGGCGGGAGTCGGCAAGAGTCAGACTATTGCAGCATTGAGAAAAGTCTGTCCACCGGCTATGGATTTTAACTGCAGTCATTTCGAAGGTTCGATCGAGCTGATTTCTCATTGGTATGTCAGTGCTAGAGGAAAGTCTAGCGGTAAGCAACTGTTGCTAGACGTTGTGTTGGGCGATCTAGAGGCGGGGAAAAAAACGAACGTTGCAAAGTTACTCGTTGAAAGCCGGCGGCGAGCAAATCTATATGGCGTCTCACTCGCAATGCTTGACGAAACTCAGCACATAACCGGATCCGGCGCCTCAAAGGTAACTGACATTCTGTTGACGATGGCTGCTATCGGTCTTCCAGTAATATTCGTTTCTAACTACAGCCTCGTGCATAAGCTACTTCGCCGAAATAGCGAAGATAAACAGAGGCTCCTCTCGGAGCCTCGGATCATGTTGCCTGATCATCCAGAAAGCCAAGACTGGAAAGACTATATAAGCGAGTGCCTTCGGGTCTGCAATGGTCACATTCAGATTGGGATTGATGTCCTAACCACAGAGCTTTATCGTTCTACTTTTGGGATTAAGCGGCTTGCTGTACAGCTCCTTAAGCTTGCTTACATAGAGTGCCGCAGCGCTGGCAGAAAATCTATAAACCTCGCCGATGTGAGTAAGGCATTTCGTTCTAGTGCGTATTCAAGCAATTCGCAGGATGTCCAACAGCTACAGCTTCAGTCGCTGCAGCCTCGTATCACCGGCACCCATTTGGATCTGCGATGTCCATTCGATCTTCCAGTTGATAGAAACTCCAATGTCGTGAATTTCGCTCGTGAGGATCGAGACAATCGCATGAACGCAGCGGTCTTCGACTCAGCACTGAATGAAAAAGAGCGAATGGCAATGAAGCATATTGGGCTGCTACCAGGTGACGTTACACGATCTAGTAAGCAAAACCGCCCTCCGCCGGTACCTAAGGTTTCAGATGAAGAAATGACAAAATCTTTTTTCGAAATCGTAGGCTCCTTAAAACAGACAACGAAGCCGAGGAAACCTCGATGAAGGCGCCATCGCGAAACCGCGAGTCCAAATAGGATGGAGTGGAAGGAAGAGTAGAGATTCGCCATGAAAAATCTTTTGATTTCAATAAGTTGGCGCTGCGAGACAGTTTTTATTCCCTAGAGCTTCATGAACAAATAGCTTTTCGGGTGGTTGGGACAGTTTTGCCAGCGTTGTTTTTTCGTCCTGCGAACCGCGGTATGCGGGGGCTTCGCAGGACAGTTTTTATTATCTAAATTCACTTGGAATGCCAAACCTGTGGGAGCGGGCTTGCCCGCGAAAGCGGTGGTCCAGTCAATGGAGATGCGTCGAATGTACTGGCCTCTTCGCGGGCAAGCCCGCTCCCACAGGGGTTATCGGTGTGGCCTGAACTGACTCGGCGCCACGCCGCTCCAGCGCACAAACGCATGGCGGAAACTCGCGGTCTCGCTGAACCCCAATGCCTCGGCAATCCGGTAGATCGGCAGTTGATCCTCGCAGAGCATTCGCTTGGCCTGTTCGAACCGCAGCTCATCGAGCAGTTCCTGATAGCTGCATCCCAGGTCCTTGAGATGTCGTCGCAAAGTACGCGCCGAACAATTCAACTGTTCGGCCAGACCGTCCAGGCCCGGCGCCGCGCTCAACTGGGTGGCGAGGAGTTGGCGGATACGCCCCAGCCAGGCCTGACGCCCGGTGAATTCGGTGTTTTGCTTGCGGCAGCGTTCGGCCATGGCCTGGTGGGTAATGGCGTCGGCCAGCGGCAGGGGCTGATCCAGCCAGCTTTTGTCGAAAGCAAAGGCGTTGGACGCGGCGTCGAACTGCAAGGGGCAGTCGAAACGTTCGGTGTAGCGTGCCTGATAGTCCGGTGCCAAGTACTCGAAGCGTGCACCCAGTAGCGGCAAAGGTCGGCCGAGCAAGTCTTCGCAGGTGACTTTCATCGACACCAGGCAAAATTCGACATTGAACGGTGCCAGTGCCGGGTTTTCCCGATAGTCGCCAGCGGTGAGCCAGATGCGTTCGTTATCTTCTTCCAGGCTCAGTTCGAACAGCGTTCCCAGCAGCGCCGGATAGTGCAGTGCCAGTTGCAAGGCGTCACCTAAAGTGGCGCTGGTGAGTAAGGCGTACCCGAGCATGCCGTAGGACGAAACGTGCATTCGCCGGCCCAGCTCCAGGCCAATGTCGTGGCGTAACGCGACAGCATTGGCGCACACCAGCATCTCTTGGTTGGTCGTGATACGCGTGTCCGCCCGACTCAGGTCTGCCGCACTGATACCGCTGCCGGCCAGTAATGCCTCGCTGGAAAGGCCTTCGGCCTTGAAGGTGTTGAGCACCAGAGAGACAGCGTTGAGGGTGGTGAGGTGGGAGTGGAGCATGGGGGGCGTCCAGCCGTGGAATGGCTGGAACGCAGCAAGTTATATGCCGAGCGAAGGACCTGTAGGAGCCGAGCTTGCTCGCGATAGCGGTATTTCAGTCGAGTTCAATGGTGACTGACATACCGCTATCGCGAGCAAGCTCGGCTCCTACAGGGGGGTTGTGTGGTGTCAGATGAGTTCGCCGCAGAGGTCGAGTTCTACCAGGCGCCGCACTTCAGCGGTGTCGAGCCCGGCACCCAGTAAGCCATGCAACTTGCCGAACGCCGCTTCACGGGTCATGCCGCCACCTGAAAGCACACCCACACCACGCAACCGACTGCCAGCCTCGTAAACATCCAGCTCGACGCCACCTTCATGGCATTGGGTGACGGCTACAACCACAACACCCTTGTCCCGCGCCCGTTCCAGGCTGGCGAGGAACTCTGGATTGTCGCTCGGCCCGGTGCCGCTGCCGTAGCACTCCAGCACCAGGCCTTGAATGCCGCTGTCGAGCAGGCCGTCCAGTATCTCGGCGCCGATGCCGGGGAACAGCGGCAGCACAGCGACTTTCGCCAATTGCTTGGGTTGGTTGTAGGTCAGCGGCGCCGGTATGGAAGAAGCCTTCTCACCGCCACCCTGACGCGCCAGCCGCTTGAACGGATGACGCCCGAAACTGCGCACCTTCGCGCATCGGGTCGGGTCCAGCAGTTCGCCATGGAAGTACAGATGAACGCCCGGTGCCAGGCCATGACCGAGGGCAACCAGCGCACCGCTGAGGTTTTCCCAGGCATCGCTGTCGGTCACACCGGCTGGCAGCATCGAGCCGGTAAAGCACACGCGGGCATGCAGGCCGAGCAGCTGAAAACTCATGGCCGCCGCACTGTACGCGAGGGTGTCGGTGCCGTGCAGGATCAGCACGCTGTCACAGCCCAGCACATCCACTGCCTCCACCACGGCTTCGCGCAGCTGCTGCCAATACGCGGGAGTCATGTTGGCGCTGTCGATCAGCGGCGACATCTCGCGAAAGCGCCACTGCGGCACCACCAGCTCAGGCTGGCTGTGCAGGTATTCACGCATCCGCGCTTCGAAACCGGACGCCGGGGCAAGGCCGTGGGCGCTGGCTTGCATACCGATGGTGCCACCGGTGTAGAGCACCATGACGTGTTGGGCGGCAGGGTAGGTCGAGGAATTCATGGCGGTTCTCCGAAAACGGTAACGGTGTGGGAGTGAGCCTGCTCGCGAAGGCCGCGACGCGGTCTGGCCGGCTCAGCACCAAAACAACATACGACCGAGCATGACGCCGGTCGCACGTTGTGTCACGTCGGGCGCAGGGGATGCGCCCGGTTTTTTTACCGGTCAGCGTTGCGCTGCGAGTACGCCTTGCGGCTCGGTTGTTGCTGTCGGCGCTGGCGCTGGCGGGTTGGCTGGCCAGGCTTTCAGGTCGAGGTCCAGGTCGGCGAATTTGCTCGAATCGAACACTGGCGTCTTGATCCCGGCAGCACGCTGGTCGTCATAGTCACGCAGGATGCGCATGCCGACCTTGAACAGCAGGAACAACGCGATCAGGTTCACGAACGCGAGCATCGTCATGGTGATGTCGGCGAAGGCGAACACCGTGCCCAGGTTTTCGATGGCGCCCCAGAAGATCAACGCCAACACCAATGCACGATAGCCAATCAGTGCCTTGCGGTTTTCACCGATCAAAAAGCGCAGGTTGCTCTCGCCCAGGTAGTAGTTGTAGAGGATCGAGGTGAACACGAACAACGACAAGGCCACGGAGATGAAAATCCGGCCCCAGTCACCGACGACGGCGGCCAGCGAGTTCTGGGTCAGGGCAATGCCATCGCCTTCGAAGCCCGGGGTGTAGAAACCCGAGAGCAGGATCAGCAACGCGGTGCAGGTGCAGATCACGAAGGTGTCGAGGAACACGCTGAACGCCTGGACCACGCCTTGTGCCACCGGGTGCTCGACCGAGGCCACGGCGGCCACGTTCGGCGCACTGCCCAGGCCCGCTTCGTTGGCGAACACGCCACGCTTCACGCCCATGACGATGGCGCTGCCGATCAGGCCGCCAAACGCCTGGTCGAGACCGAAAGCGCTTTTGACAATGGTGATCAACATGCCGGGTACTTGATCGAATTGCAGCACGATCACATAGATAGTCACGCCGATGTAGACCAGGGTTTTCACCGGTACCAGCAAGTCGGCGACCTTGGCGATGCGTTTGATCCCGCCGACGAACACCAGCCCCAGCAAAACGGCCAGCGCAATGCCGGTGTAAGTGGTGTCGAAGCCGAATGCGTTGTTCAGCGAATGAGTCACGGCGTGGGATTGCAGGCCGTTGAAGGCAAACCCGAAGGTCACCAGCAACAGGAACGCCATGATCATGCCCAACCAGCGTTTTTGCAGGCCATGCTGAATGTAGTAGGACGGGCCGCCACGGTAGGTGCCGTCGGAGTCGCAGCGCTTGTAGAGCTGGCCGAGGGAACATTCGAAGAAGCTGCTGGACATGCCGACCAGCGCGGTCACCCACATCCAGAACACCGCACCGGGGCCACCCAGGGTCACGGCAATGCCGACACCGGCAATGTTGCCTGCGCCGACGCGGCCGGCGAGGCTGAGCATCAGGGCCTGGAACGAGCTGAGTTGCCCGGCGCTGCTTTTGAGGCTGTCGCGGAACACCGCGAACATGTGGAAGAAGTGACGCAATTGAACGAAACGCGAGCGGATCGTGAAGTAGCTACCGAGCCCGACAATGAGCACGATCAGTACTTTCCCTGAGAGGAAGTCGTTAATGACTTCGAGCATGGATTATTCCTCGCTGTTTTTTGTGTAGGCAAATGCCGGACAGGAAGCAACATCGCGTTACATCGCTGTGCGCGTGGCACAACAGATGAGGCGCGTTTTCGTCCCGGTCCTTTATTGCAGGTTTGTTATTAGTTCGGGTTTCGCATGGGTTTGGGCCTCGTTACCGACGACCGCTCACGCGAAGAGGGGCGGCACTATACCGATGAGTGTGCCGTCCGTCTGCCCGATTATGGTGCAAGCGGTAAACGAGGTGGCTTTCCTGTCGGAGCACGGCTTGCCGGCGATGGCGATAGTGAGGGCGCCATCGCCGGCAAGCCGTGCTCCTACAGAAGTGACGCGTCCGCAAAAAAATCAAAAAAAAGGGCCTGGGGATTAAATCCCCAAGCCCTCAAAAGGTGAGAGGTGTCTAGTCCCTCGACCTGGTGAGCGGTGCTACAAGTAACGCGTCGGTTCAGGCTTTAAGCGGAACCAGACGCGGAGCAATCATGTTTTCCGGGCGCAGGATGTCGGCGAGCATGGCGTCGTCGAGCAAGCCTTCTTCGCGCACCAGTTCCAGTACGCCACGGCCGCTTTCGAGGGCGATACGGGCGATACGGGTGGCGTTTTCATAGCCGATGTACGGGTTCAGCGCAGTCACCAGGCCGATCGAGTGCTCGACCAGTTCGCGGCAACGTTCTTCGTTGGCCGTGATGCCGGTGATGCAGTGCTCGCGCAGCATGTCCATGGCGCGTTGCAGCAGACGGATCGAGTCGAAGATCTTGAAGGCGATCAGCGGCTCCATCACGTTCAGTTGCAGTTGGCCACCTTCGGCCGCGATGGTCAGGGCCAGGTCGTTGCCGATGATCTGGAACGCCACTTGGTTGACCGCTTCCGGGATAACCGGGTTGACCTTGCCTGGCATGATCGAGCTGCCTGGCTGACGCGCCGGCAGGTTGATTTCGTTGATGCCGGTGCGTGGGCCGCTGGACAGCAGACGCAGGTCGTTGCAGATCTTCGACAGTTTGACCGCGGTGCGCTTGAGCATGCCGGAGAACAGTACGAAGGCGCCCATGTCGGACGTGGCTTCGATCAGGTCGGCGGCCGGTACCAGCGGTTGACCGCTGATCAGTGCCAGGCGCTGAACGGCCAAGTGCTGGTAACGCGGGTCGGCGTTGATGCCGGTACCAATCGCAGTACCGCCCAGGTTCACTTCGGTCAGCAGTTCAGGCGCCAGCGTTTTCAGACGCGCCAGGTCTTCGCCCAGGGTCGTGGCGAAGGCACGGAATTCCTGGCCCAGGGTCATCGGCACAGCGTCTTGCAGCTGGGTACGACCCATCTTCAGGACGTGGCTGAATTCTTCACCTTTGGCGGCGAACGACTGGATCAGGCTGTCGAGGCTGGCCAGCAGAGCGTCGTGACCCAGCAGCAGACCCAGACGGATCGCAGTCGGGTAGGCGTCGTTGGTCGACTGCGCCATGTTCACGTCGTTGTTCGGGTGCAGGTATTGGTATTCGCCCTTCTGGTGACCCATGGCCTCCAGCGCGATGTTGGCGATGACTTCGTTGGCATTCATGTTGGTTGAAGTGCCAGCGCCGCCTTGAATCATGTCGACCACGAACTCTTCGTGGAAATCGCCGCGGATCAAACGTGCACAGGCTTCGCTGATGGCAGCGTGCTTGGCTTCGCTCAGGTGACCCAGTTCGCGGTTGGCGTCAGCGGCGGCCTGTTTGACCATCGCCAGACCGACAACCAGCTTCGGGTAATGCGAAATCGGAACGCCCGAAAGGCGGAAGTTATTCACCGCTCGCAGGGTCTGGATGCCGTAATACGCTTGAGCAGGTACTTCGAGTACGCCAAGCAGGTCTTTTTCTGTGCGGAAAGATGCAGCGGAGGACATGATAGAAATCATCTCGATATGGACCCGGTCTGTGCCGGAACACTGCAAATGCTAGGCTTGTGGAGAATTTTGGGCCAATGCTGTTAAACACTAGCCTATGCACATTCGGCATAATGCCCGTGTGACGCCGCGTGTGCGGCGAGCGTGCGACCTAAATTGGTGCGTGTCCGGGAGGGCGTGATGAACCTTGAAAGTAAATGGCTGGAGGACTTCAGCGCCCTGGCCGCCACCCGCAGCTTCTCCCAGGCTGCGGAAAGACGCTTCGTGACACAACCGGCGTTCAGCCGGCGAATTCGCAGCCTTGAAGCCGCGTTGGGACTGCAACTGGTCAATCGTTCGCGCACGCCCGTCGAGCTGACGGCAGCGGGGCAATTGTTTCTGGTGACCGCGCGGACTGTGGTCGAACAACTGGGCGAAGTGCTGCGTCATCTTCATCACCTGGAAGGTGGGCAGGGCGAGGTGATGCAGGTCGCCGCCGCTCACTCCCTGGCGCTGGGTTTCTTTCCGCGCTGGATCGCGCAATTGCGCAATGAGGGGCTGAATATCGCCACGCGATTGGTGGCGACCAACGTTGGCGACGCGGTGCACGCATTGCGTGAAGGTGGCTGCGATTTGATGCTGGCGTTCTATGACCCCGACGCTGCCTTGCAGATGGACCCGGAGATCTTTCCATCCCTGCACCTGGGTCACACTGAGATGCTCCCGGTGTGCGCGGCCGATGCGGACGGCAAACCGCTGTTCGACCTGGAAGGCGAGGGCAGTGTGCCGCTGTTGGCCTACAGCACCGGCGCCTTTCTCGGTCGCTCGGTCAACATGCTGCTACGCCAGCGGGCGCTGCGGTTTACCACGATCTACGAAACGGCCATGGCCGACAGCCTGAAAAGCATGGCGCTGGAAGGACTGGGCATTGCCTGGGTGCCGCAACTCAGCGTGCGCGCCGAACTGGCTCGGGGTGAGCTGGTGGTTTGTGGCGGCCCGCAATGGCATGTGCCGCTGGAGATTCGCCTGTACCGTTGCGCCTTGGTGCGCAAGGCCAACGTGCGATTGTTGTGGCGCAAGCTTGAAGGCGGCGCTGCCCAAGGGACAACCAGCTAACGATGCCTTTGTAGGAGCACAGCTTGCTGGCGATGGCGACTTACAGGACGCCATCGCCAGCAAGCTGTGCTCCTACAGGGGCGGGGTTTATGGCAAGTCTGTCTGCTGACCTGAAAGTCAATAAAACCGGGCTTTTGCGCCGTATGACAGATGGTCGTAACAGGGGCTGTTTATCTGCGTCATTGCGGTATACTGCGCGGCCTTCGGCCGGTTCGCCCGGCCATAATTCGTACATCAAGCCACGCATTTTGCGTGGCTTGTTGTTTTTTGACGCGCCTGCGGGCGCCCAGAGAGAAGAGGCACGACGATGAGTGCACTGGTTGGCGTGATCATGGGCTCCAAGTCCGATTGGTCCACCCTTAGCCACACCGCCGATATGCTGGAAAAGCTCGGCATCCCTTACGAGGTGAAAGTGGTCTCTGCCCACCGCACCCCGGACCTGCTGTTCCAGTACGCCGAAGAGGCCGAGGCCCGTGGCATTGAGGTGATTATCGCCGGTGCCGGTGGCGCGGCCCACTTGCCAGGCATGTGTGCGGCCAAGACCCACCTGCCGGTGCTGGGCGTGCCGGTGCAGTCGGCGATGCTTTCGGGTGTCGATTCGCTGCTCTCCATCGTGCAGATGCCAGCGGGTATCCCGGTGGCGACCCTGGCCATCGGCAAAGCTGGCGCGATCAACGCCGCGCTGCTGTCGGCGAGCATCCTGGGCGCCAAGCACCCGCAGTTCCACGACGTGCTGAAAACGTTCCGTGCTGAACAGACAGACAGCGTCCTGGACAATCCAGACCCACGCATCGCCTGAGGTTGTTGACGATGAAGATCGGTGTAATCGGTGGCGGCCAGTTGGGTCGCATGTTGGCGCTGGCGGGCACCCCGCTGGGTATGAATTTCGCTTTCCTGGACCCCGCGCCGGATGCTTGCGCAGCCGCGTTGGGCGAACACCTGCGAGCCGATTACGGCGACCAGGACCACCTGCGTCAGCTGGCCGATGAAGTCGATCTGGTGACCTTCGAGTTCGAAAGCGTCCCGGCTGAAACCGTGGCGTTCCTGTCGCAATTCGTCCCGGTCTACCCAAGCGCCGAAGCCCTGCGCATTGCGCGGGATCGCTGGTTCGAGAAGAGCATGTTCAAGGACCTGGGGATTCCAACCCCGGCGTTCGCCGACATTCAGTCGCAAGCCGACCTGGACGCCGCCGTGGCCTCCATCGGCCTGCCTGCCGTGCTGAAAACCCGCACCCTGGGTTACGACGGCAAGGGCCAGAAAGTCCTGCGCAAACCTGAAGACGTTGTCGGCACGTTCGCGGAACTTGGCAGCGTTGCTTGCCTGCTGGAAGGCTTCGTGCCGTTCACCGGCGAAGTCTCGCTGATCGCCGTGCGTGCCCGCGATGGTGAAACCAGGTTCTACCCGCTGGTTCACAACACCCACGACAGCGGCATCCTCAAACTGTCCGTGGCCAGCACCGACCACGCGCTGCAAGCCTTGGCTGAAGACTACTCCAGCCGCGTGCTCAAACAGTTGGATTATGTCGGCGTGATGGCGTTCGAATTCTTTGAAGTCGACGGTGGCCTCAAGGCCAACGAAATTGCCCCGCGCGTACACAACTCCGGGCACTGGACCACTGAAGGCGCCGAGTGCAGCCAGTTCGAAAACCATCTGCGGGCCGTTGCCGGCCTGCCGCTGGGTTCGACGGCCAAAATCGGTGAGAGCGCGATGCTCAACTTCATCGGCGTTGTACCACCGGTTGAGAAGGTGATCGCGATTGCCGATTGCCATCTGCACCACTACGGCAAGGCGTTCAAGACCGGTCGCAAGGTCGGTCACGCCAACCTGCGCTGTGCGGACCGCGAGACGCTGGCGGCACAGATCCTCAAGGTCGAAGCGCTCATCGCCGAATAGTTTCATGTGGCCGCGGCGGAACCATTCAGGGGCCGCCGTTCTCTCATGGCAGGATGCCAAAGTCTGACTAGGCTTTGGGCATATCCAAATCATTCAGAGGGAAATGCCATGGGAATTATCGGAACCATCTTTATCGGCTTGATTGTCGGCCTGCTGGCTCGGTTCCTGAAACCGGGCGATGACAGCATGGGCTGGATCATGACCATCCTGCTCGGTATCGGCGGTTCACTGGCGGCCACTTACGGCGGCCAGGCTCTGGGCATCTATCAGGCCGGCCAAGGCGCGGGCTTCATCGGTGCGCTGGTCGGCGCCGTGGTGTTGCTGGTGATCTACGGCCTGATCAAAAAGAACTGATCCAAAGCGACAAAGCCCCCTCTGCGCCGCACGCAGAGAGGGCTAGAATGCTCGGCGACTTATCACCCTTCCTTTACCGAGCACCTCAATGCGCCGTCTTCTGTTGACTCTCCTTTTTCTGGGCAGTGGTTTGGCCCATGCCGGCGAACTGCCGGAAACCGACTGGCTCGAACTGATGCCCAAGTCGGACCAGAAAGCCCTCGAGGCCATGCCCGAAATCGACCACAACTCCCCTGAAGGCGATGGCACGTTCACCGCCAAGGGTGGCATGAAACAGAGCAAAGGCTTGCCCGCGGTGATGTATTCGACCAAAACCGTGCCGTCGATGAATGACAAGAACATCCGTATCGGTGGTTACCCGGTGCCGCTGGAGTCCGATGCCAAGGGTCGCAGCACGCTGTTCTTCCTCGTGCCGTACCCGGGCGCGTGCATCCACGTGCCGCCACCGCCACCCAATCAGTTGGTGCTGGTGCGTTATCCGAAGGGGCTGAAGCTGGATGACATCTACACACCGCTGTGGGTCACCGGCACGCTGAAGATCGAGACGGTCAACAACGACCTGGCCGACGCGGCGTATGCGCTGGATGCGGCGAAAGTGCGGGTGGTCAAAGAGTCGGATTTGTAAGCATCAGATAAAACCAATCGCGGGCAAGCCTTGCTCCTACAGGGCAGTTCATATCCTGTAGGAGCAAGGCTTGCCCGCGATGCGTTTAAAGTGGTTTGCTGCCGATACTCACGCCCAGTGTGTGAGTGGCTCCCGCAGCCAAGGTCACCACATCATCCATCACATTCGCTGTCTCGATGCACAACATGCGCTGCCAGCCATCGTCGGCCATGTCGCTGAACGCTGCCGCGCGTTCAATCCAAGGATTCCAGATCACTGCGTTGCGCGAGTTTTGGCTGGTCAGCTCGATGCGACGTTCCCAGGCCGGGTCGACGATACTCAGCAGTGGCGGGGTGTCGAGGTAAATGCGATCGGTCTCGCCGGTAAAGCGCAGATCACCGTGCTGTTCCTTGGTTTTCCAGTCTTCCAGCGTTTCGATGTAACTCAGGCCATCCACGCCTTCGACCTGCACGTTGCGCACATCGCTGACCGCGAAATAGCTGTGCAGTGCCTGGCTGAGGGTGACGGTGTCAGTGCCCTGGTTATGGCTGGTCAGGTTGATGTGCAGTTGCTCATCCAGGCGAATGCTCAGCTTCAAGTCCACCTGGTGAGGCCACTCCGCAAAGCCACCTTCAGGGTAGGGCAGCAGGAATTCCACCTTCAGGCTTTCGCCCTCGGTTTCGATGCCGCCCAGTTCCCAATCCATCGCCCGGACAAATCCGTGGGCCGCGGGCGGCTCGCTGCTGACGCGCATCGCCTGGACGCTCTGCGGGTTGCGTGCAAGGTTACCGAACCACGGCCAGCACACCGGCACGCCGGCGCGGATGCTTTTGCCGGTCTTGAACACAGCCTCGTCGTTGAGCCAGATCAGCGGCGGTTGGCCGGCCAATTGATAACTGAGGATGTGCGCACCTTGCTGGGCAACCAGCAATTCGGCCTGGCCGTGGCGGATACGCCAGCAGTTCAGTTCATCCAGTTTCACGGCTTCAACGTTGGGCGTGTTCATGGGACAACTCTCGATCGGGAACAATGACTGCAATGGACCGCAAAACCGCCGCAGCGTTTAACGCGCGCGGGGCGGAACCGAGCGAGTGCGGCCGCTGCCGTCGATGGCGACGAACACGAACACCGCTTCAGTCACTTTACGCCACTCACTGGACAGCGGGTCGTCGCTCCAGACTTCGACCATCATCTTGATCGAGCTGCGGCCGATTTCCAGGGCCTGGGTATAAAAGGAGAGCTGAGCGCCCACCGCCACTGGAACCAGGAACGCCATACGATCAATCGCAACGGTGGCAACGCGTCCACCAGCAACCTTGCTGGCCATGGCGGTGCCGGCCAAATCCATCTGCGCCACCAGCCAGCCGCCGAAAATATCGCCGAAGCCGTTGGTTTCGCGAGGAAGCGCGGTGATTTGCAGGGCCAGGTCGCCTTGCGGGATTGGATCTTCTTGTTCGAGCTCTATCATGCCGGGGGTGCCTCTGACCCGTGACTCTTCATTGGTACTTCAGGTGAATAGCCGCTTTCAAGAAAAACGATTCAGCCCCGAACATACTACGTTCGTCACGTTTTTCGTAAGGCGCCTAAAGGGAAACTCTGCGAAATCGACTGGTAGAGCCAGCAGCGTCTTCGCACAGCAACCCTTTCAAATTGTTGCCAGATCGCGAGTATATCGGTCGGTAGACTCCGAGACGACCGTCCGGTTCTCATTTTGGCGGTCAAAACCGCACCTCTATGTGCTTTTTCGAACAATTTGCTATCGTGCCGGACCTGTCCAAGCCTCGGCCAGCGTTGTTGAGGTCGCAGATCCGACTATAAGAGAAGCCTTGCCATGACCACAGCGCCTTCGAGCATCGCGCAGCCAGCTCAACCCGCACGACCGTTGACCCGCAATGATTACAAGACTTTATCGCTGTCTGCCCTGGGCGGTGCGCTGGAGTTCTACGACTTCATCATCTTTGTGTTCTTCGCCACGGTGGTCGGCAAACTGTTCTTCCCCGCTGACATGCCCGAGTGGCTGCGTTTGATGCAGACCTTCGGCATTTTCGCCGCCGGCTACCTGGCGCGGCCGTTGGGCGGCATTGTCATGGCGCATTTCGGTGACCTGCTGGGGCGCAAGAAAATGTTCACCCTGAGCATTTTCATGATGGCGGTACCGACCCTGATCATGGGGCTGCTGCCGACTTATGCGCAGATTGGTCTGTGGGCACCGATCCTGTTGCTGCTGATGCGGGTCATTCAGGGCGCGGCGATTGGTGGTGAAGTGCCAGGCGCGTGGGTATTTGTTTCCGAACACGTACCGCAGCGCCATATCGGTTACGCCTGCGGCACCCTGACCAGCGGCCTGACGGCGGGCATTTTGCTGGGCTCCCTGGTCGCCACGGCCATCAACAGCATTTATACCCCGGGCGAAGTGGCCGATTACGCCTGGCGGATCCCGTTCCTGCTGGGCGGTGTGTTTGGCCTGTTCTCGGTGTACCTGCGCCGCTGGCTGCACGAGACCCCGGTATTCGCCGAGCTGCAATTGCGCAAGGCGCTCGCCGAAGAAGTGCCGCTGCGGGCAGTGTTGCGCGACCATCGCGGGGCGATCCTGATCTCCATGCTGCTGACCTGGCTGCTGTCCGCCGGCATCATCGTGGTCATCCTCATGACCCCGACCGTGCTGCAGACCGTCTACCACTTCGCGCCGACCACTGCATTGCAAGCCAATAGCGTGGCGATCGTGTTCCTGAGCCTTGGGTGTGTGGCGTCTGGCGCCTTGGCTGACCGCTTCGGCGCAGGCCGGGTGTTTGTGTTTGGCAGCGCCTTGCTGCTGATGAGTTCGTGGACCTTCTATCACAGCCTGTTCAATCATCCGGACTGGTTGTTCCCGATGTATGCCCTGACGGGTCTGCTGGTCGGCACCATCGGCGCGGTGCCGTATGTGATGGTCAAAGCCTTCCCGGCGGTGGTGCGCTTCAGCGGGCTGTCGTTCTCGTACAACCTGGCCTATGCCATCTTCGGCGGCCTGACGCCAATGGTGGTGACCCTGCTGCTGAAGGAAAGCCCGATGGGGCCGGCCTATTATGTGGCGATCATTTGCGGGGTCGGGATTCTGGTGGGTGCTTACCTCTGGAAAAGGGGGCGCTAACCATCTCCCTCAAGGCTTTCGCCAGCGCGAAAGCCTTGCCTCACACTCGCCTGACGGTAATCGTGCTCCGCCCATGAGCATGTCCTCTAAAGCATCCGCAGCCTGTTGCAATCCAACAACCTGATGGTTAACCATCAGGTCCAGCAGCCAAAGTGCACCGTGTACCTGTAGCCCATCCTTTCGTGCCTGTTTCCTAAGTTTGCCGTCCCCCGTCAATAACGGACGACCTGTTTGCTGAGCAAGTAGATAACAGGAAACGTCTGCCAGAGAACTGTTGCTATGTTCGATTTTAAGACCGAACAGCCGTGCCACTTCCGGACCCTCGAATGATTCGACAATTAACCCGTGGGCAAGCAATTCGTCATGCGGAAAATCTTCGAGTTCGTGCAGTACGAAATCTGTGCAGCAAAGCGTGAACGGCAGACTGAACATCTGTTCCAGCAGCCCTGCATTTCTGAAATCGATCCAGATATTCGTATCGCTGATGTAGATCAGAGTCATGCACTCTCCAGTGAGCCCAGGAAATTGGGATCTAAAGCGCTCACTGGTTTGCGTAGAAGTTCAGCTGCACGGGATTTGGTGATCAATCCTTCGGCCAATCCCCAAAACACCAACGACTCAAAACGTTGTGGGGGTTTACACGGCAATGGCTCTGGCTCGGCCTTGCGCCAGCCGTTCGAGCTGAACTGAATGGTGAGGGATTTGTAACCGCCGTCGCTGAGAAGATTTAAATCCTTGAGGCGCCGCAGCGCTGCGTGCATCGAAATTCCGTATTGGCGCTTGGCGATTAGCAGTTCCCGGGGATGAACCCTGGAGCGAGGGTGATTACCAAAGTCACTGGTGACACCTTTGGCCGGATAGAGGAAGGCACCCGCGAAACGATGGCAGCAGTTTTCCTTTTCTCTTTCGGGCATTTCTTCGGGTAACTGCATGACCCAATGACCCAGCTCATGGGCAGCGGTGAAGCGTATGCGTTCGCCGGGGCGCTCCGAGTTGAGTGCGATCAAGACATGACGACCGTCACCGGTTGCGGCGCAGGCCCCATCAAAGTCATTTGGCCCCATGAGCATTGCTACCTTGATGCTGTGCTCTTCCAGTTGCTCGGTAAGATTGGAGATGGGATCACTGCCGATTTTCCAGAATTCACGCAGTTGCTCGGCCGCGCGTTCAGCTTCCTCTATAGAGGAAACCGGTAGCATTTGCGCTGGGGTGGTCGGAGTCTGGATGTCCGCCGGGTCGAAGCAATCCTCTAGAGCGATGTAGCGCTCGAGATGCTCACGAATCTGTTCTTCAACTTGAACCTGACGGTACTTCGGCATTTTCGCCAGTTTGCGAAACTCTAACGGTGCAAGCGGCACAGCCTCCGCCCGGAAAAAGTACTCTGGACTGACCTCCAATACTTTTGCCATTTGTAACAGGCGTGCGGAGTTTGGAGTGCTTGCCCCTTTCTCGTATTTGCTGATGCCTTGCTTGGTGATATCGCCAAGCTTGAGCGCTAAAGCCTCTAGAGACATGCCTCGTAGTAGGCGAGCGCGGCGGATTCGGTCGTTAATCATGGGTTCCTCTCGTGGTTGACAAGGCTATCTCTTGGTTATGATTTGTCAACCTGCGCTGCGAGACTGGATGTATCGGGCACTCGAATGCTGGCCTTTCATCCAATTGTCATATTTCAGCCATAGAGTGTTCACACGGCCTGCTGATACTTGGCCCCGACTAACAACTCTATCTGCTAGGAGTAAGGCATGAAACTGAAGCGTTTGATGGCGGCAATGACTTTTGTCGCTGCTGGCGTTGCGACTGCCAACGCGTTCGCCGCTGTTGACCCGTCGATCCCGAGCTACACCAAGACCACTGGTGTGTCGGGCAACCTGTCCAGCGTCGGCTCCGATACCCTGGCCAACCTCATGACCCTGTGGGCTGAGAACTACAAGAAAGAATACCCGAACGTAAACATCCAGATTCAGGCCGCTGGCTCCGCCACCGCGCCACCTGCGCTGACCGAAGGCACCTCTAACCTGGGCCCGATGAGCCGCAAGATGAAGGACACCGAACTGGCTGCCTTCGAGCAGAAGTACGGCTACAAGCCAACCGCTATCCCGGTTGCCGTGGACGCCCTGGCGGTGTTCGTGCACAAGGACAACCCGATCCAGCACCTGACCATGGAACAAGTCGACGCGATCTTCTCGTCCACTCGTCTGTGCGGCGCTAAAACCGACGTGAAAACCTGGGGCGACCTGGGTGTGACCGGCGACCTGGCCAACAAGCCGGTTCAACTGTTCGGTCGTAACTCGGTATCCGGCACCTACGGCTACTTTAAAGAAGAAGCCCTGTGCAAAGGCGACTACAAGCCAAACGTGAACGAACAACCAGGTTCGGCTTCGGTCGTACAGTCGATCAGCTCCTCGCTGAACGGCATCGGTTACTCGGGCATCGGCTACAAAACTGCTTCCGTGAAGACTGTGGCCCTGGCCAAGAAAGGCAGCACTGACTTCATCGAAGACACCGAAGAAAACGCACTGAACGGCAAATACCCGCTGTCGCGTTTCCTCTACGTTTACGTCAACAAAGCTCCGAACAAGCCTCTGGCCCCGCTGGAAGCCGAGTTCGTGAAACTGGTTCTGTCCAAACAGGGCCAGGAAGTTGTCGTGAAAGACGGTTACATCCCACTGCCAGCCAAAGTCGCAGCCAAAGCTCTGGCTGACCTGGGTCTGTCGGAAGGCGGCGCTGAAGTCGCAAAAAAGTAACACCCTGATCCGGGGCTAGCCCCGGATCTGTAGGAGCAAGGCTTGCCCGCGATGGCGTCGACACATTCAGCAATGATGTGACTGGAAAGACCGCTATCGCGAGCAAGCTCTGCTCCTACAACGGCTCAGGGTTACCACGCAGGTGACCCGGCCCCCCCCCAAATTCCCGGTCTGCTGCCAGTTCCCACAGGCAGCGGATTTGTCGCGTCACTGCGCTGTCATCTTTCTGTCATACAGGATCGCTAGGGTGTGCGAATGAATGATCTGGCCAATTCCACCATGACTAATAATCCCCCCAAGCGAATTGATTTCAATACGCCTGAGTTGCAACGCAAGCGTCGCATTCGCGCGCTCAAAGATCGCCTGACACGTTGGTACGTCCTGATTGGCGGCCTCGCTGTCCTCGGCGCGATCACGCTGATTTTCTTCTTCCTTGGCTACGTCGTCTTGCCCCTGTTCCAGGGTGCCAACCTGACGACCAAGGACGCCATCACGCCTGCCTGGATGCAAGATGCCGGCAAGCCGTTGATGATCTCCCTCGAAGAACAGAACCAGGTCGCCATGCGGGTTTCCGACAAGGGCCAGGCACTGTTCTTTGATATCGACAATGGCGCTGAACTCAAGCGCGTCGATCTGCCGATCCCGGCCGGTGTCAGCGTAACGTCCATCGGTGAAGACCAGCCAGGTCACCCGCTGGTCGCCGTGGGCCTGTCCGACGGTAAGGCACTGGTGTTCCGTCACACCTATAAAGTCAGCTACCCGGATGGCAAGAAAACCATTACGCCGGCCATCGAGTACCCGTACGGCGAGACGCCGATCGCACTGAACGAAGCCGGTGGCGCGCTGGAACACATCAGCCTCAACGCCAACGATTCGACGCTGATGCTGGTGGGCGCAACCGGTTCGCAACTCAATGTTTTGTCGCTGACCAGCGAAGAAAACATGATGACCGGCGAAATCACCAACGAGCAGAAACGCATCGACCTGCCGCAGATGAACGAGCCGGTGAAGAACATCTTCGTCGACCCGCGCCAGCAGTGGCTGTACGTGATTAACGGGCGTGCCCAGGCCGACGTGTTCAGCCTGCGCGACAAGAGCCTCAACGGTCGCTACAAATTGCTTGAAGACGGTGAAGCGCAAATCACTGCCAGTACTCAACTGGTGGGCGGTATTTCGCTGATCCTCGGCGACTCCAAAGGTGGTCTGGCCCAGTGGTTCATGGCGCGCGACCCCGATGGCGAGCTGCGTCTGAAGCAGATCCGTACTTTCCAGATGGGCACCACGCCTATCGTTGAAATCAGCGCTGAAGAGCGTCGCAAAGGCTTCGTTGCCCTCGACGCCTCCGGCAAGCTCGGCGTGTTCCACAGTACCGCCCACCGTACGTTGCTGGTGGACCAGGTCGTGGAAGGCCAAGGCCTTTTCGGTCTGTCGCCGCGCGCCAACCGCATCATCGTCGAAGAGGGCGGCAAGATTCAGCCGCTGTTGCTCGACAACCCGCACCCGGAAGTATCGTGGAGCGCGCTGTGGAGCAAGGTCTGGTACGAGAACTACGACGAACCTAAATACGTCTGGCAATCGACCGCCGCCAACACTGACTTCGAACCGAAAATGAGCTTGTCTCCGTTGACCTTCGGTACTTTGAAGGCCGCGTTTTACGCGATGCTGTTGGCCGCACCACTGGCCGTCGCCGCTGCGATCTACACCGCGTACTTCATGGCACCAAGCCTGCGTCGCAAGGTCAAGCCGGTGATCGAGCTGATGGAAGCGATGCCGACGGTGATCCTCGGTTTCTTCGCCGGCCTGTTCCTCGCACCGTATGTAGAAGGGCATTTGCCGGGCATCTTCAGCCTGCTGATGCTCCTGCCGATCGGCATTCTGGTGGCGGGCTTCGTCTTCAGCCGCCTGCCTGAGTCGATCCGCCTGAAAGTGCCGGACGGCTGGGAAAGCGCGATTCTGATCCCGGTGATCCTGTTTGTGGGCTGGCTCTCGCTGTACATGAGCCCGTACATGGAAACCTGGTTCTTCGGCGGCGACATGCGCATGTGGATCTCCCACGACCTGGGCATCACCTACGACCAGCGCAACGCACTGGTGGTCGGCCTGGCCATGGGCTTCGCGGTCATCCCGAACATCTACTCCATCGCCGAAGACGCCGTGTTCAGCGTGCCTCGCGGGTTGACCCTCGGCTCCCTGGCCCTCGGTGCTACGCCGTGGCAGACCATGACTCGCGTGGTGATCCTCACCGCCAGCCCGGGTATTTTCTCGGCGCTGATGATCGGCATGGGGCGTGCGGTCGGTGAAACCATGATCGTGTTGATGGCCACCGGTAACACCCCGGTCATGGAAATGAACCTGTTCGAAGGTCTGCGCACACTGGCCGCCAACGTCGCGGTGGAAATGCCGGAGTCGGAAGTCGGCGGCAGCCACTACCGCGTGCTGTTCCTCTCGGCGCTGGTGCTGCTGTTGTTCACCTTCGTCATGAACACCCTCGCAGAACTGATTCGTCAGCGTCTGCGCAAGAAATACTCGTCGCTTTAAGCAAAGGTAGAAGTCTGTGAAACAGAACTCCCTGAATGGATGGTTCAAGAGCGGCGCCCCCGGCGTCTGGATCAGCGGTGGCGCGGTGTCCATCGCTGTCATCATGACCATTGGCCTGCTGGCCGTGATTGCCGTGCGCGGTCTGGGGCACTTCTGGCCGGCGGACCTGATCCACGCCAGCTACGACGTACCGGGCCAGGCCAATCACCTGGTCATTGGTGAAGTGGTACAGAAGGAAGAAGTCCCACGCGAGCGCCTGAAAAGTGCTGGCCTGCCGGTGCCCGATCAGGGCCCGGAGTTCATGACGCGGGAGCTGATCAAGGTCGGCAACCGTGACTTGAACGGCAACGACTTCACCTGGGTCGTCGGCGAGTGGCTGACCAATCAGAAGACGCCGCCTGAGCTGATGACCATCGAGCGTCGCGAGTGGGGCAACTTCTACGGTTACCTGGTCAACGTCAAACAAGACGGCAAAGTCATCGCTGAAGGCGAAGCGGGCTGGCCTGAGCTGCAAGCGCGTGTTGATCGCGTGAATAAACTCGCGGCACAGCTCAAGACCCTGGAAAAGGTCGACATCGGCGCGATCAACTCGGGTCTGGAACGCATTCGTTTGCACGGTCGCAAACTGGAACTGGCCGGCAAGCTGGACGCCGCTGCGCAAGCCGACATGGACGCCGAGCGCGCTGAGCTCAATGCACGTTATCAAGACATTGAAGCCCGTCTGAATGACTTGCACGCCCAGTTCAACCGCGACAGCCTCACCGCCCGCGACGCGAACGGCAAGGAAATCGAAATCAGCATCGGCAAAGTGGTTCACGCCTACCAGCCGAACGCCATGAGCACTACCACCAAAATTGGCTTCTACTTCAGCAAAGTCTGGGAATTCCTGTCCGACGACCCACGTGAAGCGAACACCGAAGGCGGGATTTTCCCGGCGATTTTCGGCACCGTGATGATGACGTTGATCATGGCGATGATCGTGACACCGTTCGGCGTACTGGCGGCGGTTTACCTGCGTGAATACGCCAAGCAGAACACGTTGACCCGGATTATCCGGATCGCTGTGAACAACCTGGCCGGTGTACCGGCGATCGTCTACGGTGTGTTCGGCCTGGGCTTCTTCGTCTATGTGCTGGGTGGCTCGGTTGACCGGCTGTTCTTCCCTGAAGCCTTGCCGGCACCCACCTTCGGTACGCCGGGCCTGCTGTGGGCCTCGCTGACCCTGGCGTTGCTGGCGGTGCCAGTGGTGATCGTGGCCACCGAAGAAGGCCTGGCGCGAATCCCTCGCACTGTGCGTGAGGGCTCGTTGGCCCTTGGCGCAACCAAGGCAGAAACCTTGTGGAAGATCGTGCTGCCGATGGCCAGCCCGGCGATGATGACCGGCATGATCCTCGCCGTGGCGCGCGCCGCCGGTGAAGTGGCGCCGCTGATGCTGGTCGGTGTGGTGAAACTGGCACCGTCGCTGCCACTGGATGGCAACTATCCGTACCTGCACCTGGACCAGAAGATCATGCACCTGGGCTTCCATATTTATGACGTCGGCTTCCAGAGCCCGAACGTCGAAGCCGCGCGGCCGCTGGTGTACGCCACGGCGCTGCTGCTGGTGCTGGTGATCGCGACATTGAACCTGTCGGCGGTGTACATCCGTAACCACCTGCGCGAGAAATACAAAGCTCTAGATAGCTAATACCGCCGCTCCCTGTAGGAGCACAGCTTGCTGGCGATGGCGATTTCGAAAACGCCATCGCGGGCAAGCCTTGCTCCTGCAAGACGGCAACACCGCTGGCCCATTATGTGAGGCCAGCGGCCAACTGAACCGAATTTGTTAGCACAGGGAGCCTCCCATGCAGCACGAAGCACATACCCACGGCATTAACATGTCGGCATTGGGTCGCGACAAACAGAGCCTGAACCTCGAGCAGGAAACCGTGGCCATCGAAGTGCCGGGCCTGAGCCTGTTCTACGGCGAAAAACAAGCGCTGTACGACGTCAGCATGAACATCCCGAAACAGCGCGTGACCGCCTTCATCGGTCCGTCCGGCTGCGGCAAGTCCACGCTGCTGCGTACCTTCAACCGCATGAACGATCTGGTTGACGGTTGCCGTGTCGAAGGCGCGATCAACCTCTACGGCAGCAACATCTACCGTAAAGGCGAAGACGTGGCCGAGCTGCGTCGCCGTGTCGGCATGGTGTTCCAGAAGCCGAACCCGTTCCCGAAAACCATCTACGAAAACGTGGTTTACGGCTTGCGCATCCAAGGCATCAACAAGAAGCGTGTACTCGACGAAGCCGTCGAGTGGGCATTGAAAGGCGCTGCCCTGTGGGACGAAGTCAAAGACCGTCTGCACGAGTCGGCACTTGGCCTGTCCGGTGGTCAGCAACAACGTCTGGTCATCGCTCGCACCATCGCCGTGGAACCGGAAGTGCTGCTGCTCGATGAACCGTGCTCGGCACTCGACCCGATCTCCACGCTGAAAGTCGAAGAGCTGATCTACGAACTGAAATCGAAATTCACCATCGTGATCGTGACCCACAACATGCAGCAAGCCGCGCGGGTTTCCGACTACACGGCGTTCATGTACATGGGCAAACTGGTGGAATTCGGCGACACCGATACTCTGTTCACCAATCCGGCGAAGAAGCAGACCGAAGACTACATCACCGGTCGTTACGGCTAGGAAGCCTGTGGTTGCTCACTGAACTGACGCTGCGGCCCACCGCACCTTACCGGACGCTCCAAGGACGCCAACATGATTAGTAAAGAAGGCCTTACCCACCACATTTCCGCGCAGTTCAACGCCGAGCTTGAGGAAGTGCGCAGCCACCTCCTGGCCATGGGCGGGCTGGTGGAAAAGCAGGTCAACGACGCGGTCACCGCGCTGATCGAAGCCGACTCCGGTCTGGCCCAGCAGGTTCGCGAGATCGACGACCAGATCAACCAGATGGAACGCAACATCGACGAAGAATGCCTGCGCATTCTGGCCCGTCGTCAGCCGGCGGCGTCTGACTTGCGCCTGATCATCAGCATCTCCAAATCGGTGATCGACCTGGAGCGCATCGGCGACGAAGCGACCAAAATCGCCCGTCGTGCCATCCAATTGTGCGAAGAAGGTGAAGCGCCGCGCGGTTACGTCGAGGTTCGTCACATCGGCGACCAGGTGCGCAACATGGTTCGCGACGCACTGGACGCGTTTGCCCGCTTCGACGCCGACCTGGCGTTGTCGGTGGCGCAGTACGACAAGATCATCGACCGCGAATACAAGACCGCCCTGCGTGAGCTGGCGACCTACATGATGGAAGACCCACGCTCTATCTCGCGGGTCTTGAGCATCATTTGGGTGTTGCGTTCGCTGGAGCGGATCGGCGACCACGCGCGCAACATTTCGGAATTGGTGATCTACCTGGTACGCGGCACCGACGTGCGTCACTTGGGTCTCAAGCGCATGAAGGAAGAAGTTGAAGGAACAAGCGGTGAAACCGCTAATGTTCCGGGCAAAGCTGACGATAAGTAAGACTGCCCAAGAAAAACGCCCGGTCCTTTGGCCGGGCGTTTTTGCAGGTGGTTTTCGACGTTAGAAGCAGCACCCGCGAACGAAAAGTCCCGGCGTGACTGAAGGTTTTTGGCAATGTGCCATCAGCAAGACGGTATGCTTGCCGGGATTTTTTCGAGGGGTGATGGATGAGCAAGATCAGCATATTGGTGGTGGACGATGCAGCGTTCATTCGTGACCTGGTAAAAAAGTGCCTGCGTAACTACTTCCCGGGTATTCGCACCGAAGATGCCATCAACGGCAAGAAGGCTCAGGCCATGTTGGCCAGGGAAGCGTTCGACCTGGTCCTGTGCGACTGGGAAATGCCGGAAATGTCTGGCCTGGAACTGCTGACCTGGTGCCGCGAGCAGGACAATCTCAAGACCATGCCCTTCGTGATGGTCACCAGCCGTGGCGACAAAGAGAACGTGGTCCAGGCGATTCAGGCCGGCGTTTCCGGCTATGTCAGCAAGCCGTTCACTAACGAGCAACTGTTGACCAAGGTCAAGCAGGCCCTGAACAAGGTCGGCAAACTTGATGCCTTGATGAGTGGCGCGCCGACCAAGATGAACTCGGCCTTCGGCAACGACTCCCTGAGCGCATTGACCGGTGGCAAGGCTGCCGTGGTCGCACCGACTCCGGCTGCCGCACCGTCTAAAGGTCTGCTCAACAGCCCACCGGTCAAGGCACCGGCTACTTCCGCAGCGCCTGCCGGCGGTCGCGGTCAAGGTCAGCTGCGTTTGCCCAGCGGCATTCAGCAATGCGTGATCAAGGCCTTGAGCATCAAGGAAGCGCTGCTGGTGATCAAACGCACCGACACGCTGCCGCAGATCCTCGACAGCGCGGTACTCGACCTGGAGCAGGGTGAGAACGCTGAAATCGCCCGCCTGAACGGATACCTGCACGCGGTCGTCGCCCACGAGCCAAAACCCGACAGCGACTGGTTGCAACTGACCTTCCGCTTCGTCGACCAGGATGCTCAGAAGCTCGATTACATCTCTCGCCTGATTGCTCGTGGTACCGCGCAGAAGCATTTCATACCGGGCGCGTAATCTTCGTCGCCTGACAGTGCGCCATCGCGAGCAGGCTCGCTCCTACATGATCGTTCCCACGCTCTGCGTGGGAAGGCCTCCCCGGACGCTCCGCATCTGCTTCGCTGCATCCCCGCACGAAGCGTGGGAGCGATCATTTGAAACATCTGTCGACTAGCCGGGTCCATTGCACCTGCTAGGCTCCATTTGATGCCTTACTCGACAGAATCCTGCCCATGTTCACGCGACTGCTGTTTTTTTGTGGGCTGTTTATGGCCGCCACCTCGGCGATGGCCGTGACGGTCTACAAGTCCACCGATGCCAATGGCGTGGTCTCCTACAGTGACCGCCCTACTAAAGGCTCGAAGGTGTTCGTTTTTCAGGATCGGATGGAAGAGCACCTTGAACGTCAGGTGTACCTCGTGTTCATGAAGAAGGACGGTGTGCACAGTGTGTACGTGCGCAATAACCTGTATGCGCCGGTTGAGGTCGGGTTGGGTTTCACCGGGTTGAAGAACGTCAGCGGCGCCCCGAGTCGACCTATTCGCAAGGTGTTGCCGGCGCGCAGCAGCATTCGTGTCGCAGTGCTCACGGCGGCGCAGGCCGGAAGACCGCTCGTGTACACCCCGAAGTTCGAATATTCCCTGGGCGACCCTTCAGGGGCCGCCATGGTGGGCTATCGCTACCCGCTGCCCTGGCGGGGCGGTCCGTTTCGCGTGAGTCAGGGCGCCAATGGCCAATACAGTCACTTCGGGCCGAAGAATCGCTACGCCATGGACATCGTCATGCCGGAGGGCACGCCGATCATCGCGGCGCGTGGCGGCGTGGTGGTGAAAACCGAGAGCGGGCAGAGCGGGCGCGGCACGGACCCGTCGGGCAATTTCGTACGGGTGCTGCACAACGACGGGACCATGGGCGTGTATTTGCACCTCAAGCGAGGCTCGGTCTGTGTTCGCGAGGGGCAACAAGTGACGGTGGGCAGTGCGTTGGGGCTGTCGGGCAATACCGGCAACAGCAGCGGGCCGCACCTGCACTTTGTGGTGCAACGCAATACCGGGCTGGGGCTGGTATCAATTCCGTACCAGTTCAAGCAACCGGTCGGGGTGTTGCCCAACTTTGCGTTGGGCAAGAAGTGAAGGCGACACCGATCCCTGTAGGAGCCGAGCTTGCTCGCGATAGCGGTGTGTCAGACACGGTGATGTTGGATATTAAGCCGCTATCGCGAGCCAGCTCGGCTCCCACAGGTTTTGGGCTTAATCGAGCATCAACACCTTGGCCAGAATGATCTTCGGCCCTTTCATCTTCTTGATGATGATCCGCAGGCCTTCGACTTCCAGTACTTCTTCCTCTTCCGGCACCCGCTTCAGGCTTTCGTAGACCAGCCCGGCGAGGGTTTCAGCTTCGACGTGATCCAGATCGATGCCCAACAGGCGTTCGACCTTGAACAGCGGCGTATCGCCACGCACCAGCAGTTTTCCCGGCTGGTAGGCGAGGATCCCGCGCTCGGCCTTGCGGTGTTCGTCCTGAATGTCGCCGACCAGTACTTCCAGCACGTCTTCCATGGTCAGGTAGCCGATGATGTTGCCGTCGGCCTCCTCAACCACCGCGAAGTGCGAGCCGCCCTTGCGGAACTGCTCCAGCAATTGCGACAGCGGCATGTGCCGCGAAACGCGCTCCAGTGGACGGGTCAGTTCGGCCAGGTTGAACGACTCGGGGATATGGTCCAGCGCCGCCAGTTCCAGCAGCAGGTCCTTGATGTGCAGCAGACCGACGAACTCCTGACGATCGCTGTCGTACACCGGGTAACGGCTGAACTTGTGGCGACGGAACATCGCCAGGATTTCCTTGAGTGGCGCATTGAACTCCAGCGTCACCAGGTCTTCGCGGGAGTTGGCCCAGTCGACCACTTCCAGCTCGCCCATTTCCACCGCCGAAGCCAAAACGCGCATGCCTTGGTCGCTCGGGTCCTGGCCACGACTGGAGTGCAGGATCAGCTTCAACTCTTCGCGGCTGTAATGGTGCTCGTGATGCGGGCCGGGTTCACCCTGGCCGGCGATACGCAGAATCGTGTTGGCGCTGGCGTTCAACAGGTAGATGGCCGGGTACATGGCCCAGTAGAACAGGTACAGCGGCACCGCGGTCCAGAGCGACAGCAGCTCGGGTTTGCGAATGGCCCAGGATTTGGGGGCCAGTTCACCGACCACGATGTGCAGGTACGAAATGATGAAGAACGCGGTGAAGAACGACACGCCCTTGACCACTTCGGCGGACTCAACACCAACGGCGCTCAGCAGCGGTTCCAGAATGTGCGCGAACGCCGGTTCACCGACCCAGCCAAGGCCGAGGGAGGCGAGGGTGATACCCAATTGGCACGCCGACAGGTAGGCATCGAGCTGACTGTGAACGGTGCGCAGGATATGCCCGCGCCAGCCGTTTTTATCGGCGATGGCCTCGACCCGGGTCGAGCGCAATTTGACCATGGCAAATTCGGCCGCAACGAAAAATCCGTTGAGCAAAACCAGGATCAGAGCAAAAAGAATCATGCCGAAATCGGCGAAGAGTGTTGCGAGGGTCAAGCCAGGGGAAGGGTCCATGATGGAGTTTTGCGGGTTCCGTGTATTCAAGAGGAATGGAAAAAGTGCACCTGAAAGGCAGGCACAAGTCAGCCAATGTAGCGGCTGACTCGGTAATTGCCTAGTGGCCAGTGCTGGCCGGTATCAGTCGGCGGTCTTGAGGACCTGCAATTTGGCCACCTGCGCCGGCGCAAAGTGGCAGGTAAAGGTACTGCCATGCCCCGGCACACTGCTGATTTCCATCCGCGCACGGTGGCGCAGCAACACGTGTTTGACGATGGCCAGGCCCAGGCCGGTGCCGCCGGTGTTGGAATTGCGGCTGGAGTCGACGCGGTAGAAACGTTCGGTCAGGCGCGGCAGGTGTTTGCTGTCGATGCCGATCCCGGAGTCCTGCACGCTCAGGTGTGCGCCTTGCTCGTCAGCCCACCAGCGAATGCGGATAGAGCCTTCGGCCGGAGTGTATTTCACCGCGTTGAACACCAGGTTGGAAAACGCACTGCGCAGTTCCGCTTCACTGCCCTTGAGCAAAATCCTCGGGTCGGCTTCAAGCGTGATGTGCTGGTTTTTCTGGGCGGACAACTGCTGGGCGTCGCTCTTGATGGACTGCAACAAGCCGTCAATTACCACGGGTTGGTTGTCCGACGGGTAATCGGTGGCTTCCAGTTTGGCCAGCAGCAGCAAGTCATTGAGCAATGTCTGCATGCGCCCGCCTTGTTGCTGCATCTGCTGCAAGGCGCGGGTCCAGCGCGGATTCACTTCCTCGGCGTTGTCGAGCAGGGTTTCCAGATAGCCGCAGATCACCGTCAGCGGCGTGCGCAACTCATGGGAGACGTTGGCGATGAAGTCTTTACGCATTTGTTCCAGCTGATGAATGCGTGTGACGTCGCGCACCAGCATCAAGTGTTCGTTGTTGCCGTAGCGTGTGATGTACAGCTGAATGCGCACGCGATCATTGGTCGGCGACGGGATTTCCAGCGGTTCGGCGTAGCTGCTCTGCTCGAAATATTCCTTGAAGCGCGGGTGGCGCACCAGGTTGGTCACTGGCTGGCCGCTGTCTTGCGGGGTCTTGAGGCCGAGCAGGGTTTCGGCGGCGCGGTTCCACCATTCCAGGTTGCCATCGCTGTCGAGCATGATCACCGCGTCTTTGAGCGCGGCGGTGGACTCCTGGACCCGGTCGATCACCGCTTGCAGACGCCCGCGTACCCGTTGGTCGCGGCGTTGCAGGTGATAAATGCTGTCAAATACCTCGCCCCACAGGCCATAGCCGTCGGGCGGTGCTTCATCGGGTGTGTGCAGGCGCAGCCATTCGTGCAGGCGCAGCAGTTGCTTGAGGGTCCAGGCCAGATAAATGCCCAGGCCTGCGGCGAGGCTCCAGCCGTAGTAGCCGGTAATCAGGCCGATCACCAGGCAACCGGTGACCAGTAACAGCATGTGGCGAATCAGGGTGCCATGCCAGTTTTGGTTCACGGAAACATGCGTCCTTGTCGGCTTGTCGGGCGGGTAAGGGCAGTATCAGGCCTTGGTGGAAAACCGGTAGCCTGTACCGCGCACGGTTTGTACCAGATTTTCATAAGCATCGCCGAGGGCTTTGCGCAGACGACGGATGTGCACGTCGACGGTGCGTTCTTCGACGTAGACATTGCCGCCCCAGACCTGATCCAGCAATTGCCCACGAGTGTAGGCACGTTCCTGGTGGGTCATGAAAAACTGCAGCAGGCGGTATTCGGTCGGGCCCATCTCGGCAGGTTTGCCGTCGATGGTCACGCGGTGGCTGATCGGGTCCAGCAGCAAGCCGCCGACTTCAATCGGCGCCTCGCCATCGGTGGGGCCGGCACGGCGCAGCACGGCTTTGAGGCGGGCTACCAGTTCGCGTGGGGAAAACGGCTTGGTGATGTAGTCGTCAGCGCCGACTTCCAGGCCCTGGATCTTGTTGTCCTCTTCGCCCTTGGCGGTGAGCATGATGATCGGGATGTCCCCGGTCAGCTCATCACGCTTGAGACGGCGGGCCAACTCGATACCGGAGGTGCCGGGCAGCATCCAGTCGAGCAGGATCAAGTCCGGCTTGCGGTCGACGATGATGGCATGGGCCTGCTGAGAGTTCTCGGCCTCCAGGCAGTCATAGCCGGCCATTTCCAACGCAACGGCGATCATTTCGCGAATGGGCGCTTCGTCGTCGACGATCAGAATGCTCCTGCCAACCATGCCTTAATCCTCTTGTCATTTAACTGTCTTGCGCCGCATTAGATAACGGAATTATTGCAGTCGTGTGACAGTATTTTAGACGCCCGGCGATTGTCATGAACCTGGACTAAGCTCTAAGTCCGAATCCTGACAACCACAAAAGGAAGGTTTCCATGAAGCAATACTCGTATTCCTTTAAGGCCCTGATGCTTAGTGCGGTCCTGGCTTTGCCAACGATGGCCTTCGCAGCTGATCCTGTGATGATGAAAGACGGCATGATGGTCGACCATAAAGGCATGACCCTGTACACGTTCGACAAGGACACTGCCGGCAAGTCCTCGTGCACCGGTGAGTGTTTGGAGTACTGGCCACCGTTCATTGCAGAGGCGGGCGCCAAGCCTGAAGGCAAATGGTCAATCATCAAGCGTGACGATGGCAGAATGCAGTGGGCCTACGGCGGCAAACCGTTGTACTACTTCAAGAAGGACGAGAAAGCCGGGGAAATGAAGGGTGACAAGATGAAAGATGTCTGGCACGTCGTTCGCGAGCATATGTAACGGAAGTTGCGAACCTTAACGGATCGTAGCCCGGTAGCAGCTGGCGTAGCCTGCGTCCGGCTGCGCAGCAGTCGTAAAGTCTGCTCATGCGGTGCATCAGATGAACCGCGGGTTCAGGATTTACGACTGCTGCGCAGCCGGACGCAGCCTTCGGCAGCTGCTACATAAAGCGTGTCCATCAACGAAAAGCGTAATCCAGCACAATCCCGACAAAAATCGCCAATCCGGCCCAATGGTTGTGCAAGAACGCCTTGAAACAACGCATCCGGTCACGGTCGCGGGTGTACCAGAACTCCCACGCAAAACAGCCCGCCGCCGCCAGCAAGCCGAGATGGAACCAGCCCCCGAGCTCGAACTTCGACCCGGCCAGCAACAAGCAACCCAGCGCCAACCCTTGCAACGTCAGGATGATCACCCGGTCCGCATCGCCAAACAGAATCGCTGTGGATTTCACCCCGATCTTCAGGTCGTCATCGCGGTCGGTCATTGCGTAATACGTGTCGTAACCCACGGTCCACAGCAGGTTGGCGATCCACAACAGCCACGCCACGGCCGGCAGTTCCCCGGTTTCTGCGGTGAACGCCATCGGCATCCCCCAGGAAAACGCGGCGCCCAGCACCACTTGCGGGTAATAGGTGTAGCGCTTCATGAACGGATAGGTGAACGCCAGCGCCAGCCCGCCCAGCGACAACCAGATCGTCGGCGCGTTGGTGCACAGCACCAACAGGAAACTCACGCCCATCAACAGCGCAAAGAACACCAACGCTTCTTTCGAACTGATCTTGCCGCTGGCCAGTGGCCGTTGCGCGGTGCGTTTCACGTGGCCGTCGACCTTGCGGTCCGCCCAGTCGTTGATCACACAACCACCGGCGCGGGTCAGCACCACGCCGAGGACGAAAATCACCACGTTGGCCAAGGAGGGCGAACCTTTACCGGCAATCCACAACGCCCACAAGGTCGGCCACAGCAGCAGGTAAATGCCGATGGGCTTGTCCATGCGCGTCAGTTGAATGAAATCCCAGGCCCGAGGATTCAAGCGGTTCAGGGACTTGAGCAGGCTCTGGTACATCAACAGTTCTCCGGATGGGCGCGGGTGGCGTTCCATAAGGTCGGCAGGAAGATCTCGGCCACCAACACGCTCAAGGCGCCGCGGTCGAATCGCGAACGCCGGCCCCACAGCTCAGGTGCCCGGCATTCCTGCGGCAGCCATGCTTGAGGATAGTGACAAACCTCGATGGCGCGGCGCAGGAACGCATGATCGCAAAACAGCAATTCCCCCAGGGAGCGGCTGCCCAATTCGTCCATGTGCAAACCATCGCCCTGCAGCGCGCTGCGTGCCGCCACGCTGCGGGCAAACACCCATGCCTCGCCGTGACCGCGCAGATACACCTCGCGAACCCAGCCCTCGCTGCCTTCGGCCAGGTCCAGCGCAGCACATTCGTCGGTGCGCAGCAGTTGCCAGCCTTCGAACAGCGGCGTGACGCTGAAGCGGTCATTCGACAAACGGATCAAACGTCGGGTCAGGGAGCCTTCGTCGAACAGCCAGTCGAGAATAGAGGCGTCGGGGCGGGGAGTGAGTTGGCCTTGGGTGAGCCACAGCGGGGATTTTGAGTGCGGCACAGTGAGTCATTATTGGCAGCAAATGAGGCGGCGAGCTTACCATGTCAGCCGGCGATTTTGATTGACCGCGGCCGCCGTCGCGCCGAACAGGCTTGCATCTGACGGGCCCGATCAGTACAAAACGCCCTGAGCCGGACGGCAGCGCTGCAACCATCGACCGTTCGCGCCGGCAATACGCCTGAATCCTGAGGATGAACCAAATGAAAAAATGGCAATGTGTGGTCTGTGGCCTTATCTATAACGAAGCCGACGGCTGGCCGGACGACGGCATTGCGCCGGGCACGCTGTGGCAAGACGTGCCGGAAGACTGGCTGTGCCCGGACTGCGGCGTGGGCAAGATGGATTTCGAAATGATCGAAATCGCTGCTTAAAACAATTAGAGGAGTAAGGAATGAACGCACCTGTCGTGATCGTCGGTACCGGGCTGGCCGGGTACAACCTGGCCCGGGAGTTTCGCAAGCTCGACAGCGAAACCCCGTTGCTCCTGATTACCGCCGATGACGGGCGTTCCTACTCCAAGCCGATGCTTTCCACCGGTTTCGGCAAAAACAAAGACGCCGACGGCCTGAGCATGGCCGAACCCGGTACCATGGCCGAGACGCTGAAGGCCGAAGTGCGTACGCACACGCGCATCAGTGGCATCGACCCGGGCCACAAGCGCTTGTGGATCGGTGAGGAAGCGGTGATCTACCGTGACCTGATTCTGGCCTGGGGTGCCGAAACTGTGCGGGTGCCAATTGACGGCGACGCAGCGGATTGCGTGTTCCCGATCAACGATCTGGAAGATTACGCCCGCTTTCGTGCGGCGGCGGCCGGCAAGCGTCGGGTGTTGCTGCTCGGCGCCGGCCTGATCGGTTGCGAGTTCGCCAATGACCTGAGCCTTGGCGGCTACCAGGTGCAACTGGTCGCACCGTGCGAGCAAGTGATGCCGACCCTGCTGCACCCGGCCGCCGCGGCTGCCGTCCAGGCCGGTCTGGAAAGCCTTGGCGCACGCTTCCACCTCGGGCCGGTGCTCAATCGCTTGCAGCGAGTGGCTGACGGTCTGGAAGCGCATCTGTCCGATGGTCAGGTGATTCCTTGTGACGTCGTGGTCTCGGCCATCGGTCTGCGCCCGCGTATCGATCTGGCGGCTGCGGCCGGCGTGCAAGTCAATCGGGGCGTGGTGGTCGACCGTCACCTGAAAACCTCCCATGACAATATCTACGCACTGGGCGACTGCGCCGAAGTTGATGGGCTGAACTTGCTGTACGTCATGCCGTTGATGAGCTGCGCCCGAGCGCTGGCCCAGACTCTGGCCGGAACCCCTACGGCGGTGAGTTACGGCCCGATGCCAATCACCGTGAAAACCCCGGTGTGCCCATTGGTGGTCTCGCCGCCACCACGCGGTACCGAGGGCGTCTGGACGGTCGAAGGGCAGGGCGCCGACATCAAGGTCTTATGCCGCGATGCGGGCGGAAAACTGCTCGGTTATGCCCTGACAGGCGCCGCGGTGATGGAAAAACTGGCCCTCAACAAAGAGCTTCCGGCACTGCTGGCGTAAATGCCGGTCGTTCTGTCGGAATCACCCCTGTTTTGCCCCTACAAACCGCGCGCCGAGACTGGCGCGGCTCCTCCGTGCGTGCCATCCTCAACCCCGTCTGCCGCAGAGTAGAGCACCTGCGGCGCTTTGGGCGCTGCTCCGCAGAGAGCAGCACGGACATAACAACAAAAAACCGTCAAAGGGGCTTCACTAATATGCGTAAACCAGAACTCGCCGCAGCAATTGCTGAAAAAGCAGATCTCACCAAAGAGCAGGCCAACCGCGTTCTCAACGCCGTTCTCGAAGAAATCACCGGCGCTCTGCATCGCAAGGACAGCGTCACGCTGGTGGGCTTCGGTACCTTCCTGCAACGCCACCGCGGTGCCCGCACCGGCAAAAACCCGCAAACCGGTGAACCCGTCAAAATCAAGGCCAGCAACACTGTTGCGTTCAAGCCAGGCAAATCGTTGAAAGACAGCGTTAATCCGTAACACGCACCGACTGCCCGCGTAGCGGGTGAGCGGGATAAAAAATGGGCACGCCAACGAGGTTGGGTGCCCATTTTTTTTGTGGCTGGCGGGTCAGCTGGTTCGGCTGTGCTTCCTGGCGAGAATCGCCGCCATTTCCGGCTCGTCGAGGTCATCCAGCGCGCGTTCTACCAACAAATGCACCCCGTCGGCCATGCGGCTGATCGCCAAGGCTACGGAGCGTTGTGGGCCCTCCACATCGTCGGCGAGGTCGGCGGCGATGGCGCTGATAGATCGAGAGTCTTCCGACGCGTTGGCGAGCAGTGCATCCGTGTTGATGTCGGGGCAAACGCTGAAGAGCTGGCCGTTGCGTTTGGGTTGTTTCGGCTTGATTGGAGGGAAGTGATGGTCGAGGGCGCGCTCGGCGGCGTCGTTGAGTTTTTTTGAATCGGGGTTTTCGTAGGGTGAGACCGGATCGGTGTCCGGTGGGTTGGGTGTGACCTTCAACATGTCTTAGCTCTCTCTGAATGAGGCTGCGACCGGTCCGCTACTAAACGTAATGGAGGCAGCTGTACGCAGGTTAGTAGACCGACGAGCTAAGAAATCGGCGCGCCCGAGGGCGCCCTACGCACAGCTACCATCAAGCGCAGGGTTGAGGCCCTGACTAATGAGTACTTGTACGACTTAACTACGACGGGCTACTAAACCCGATCACTGATGGGCAGTGACAGGAACCAAGTTACCGACTGGCCCTAAGGCGCACAAGCCGGCGGATTCTGGCGTAGCCGTAGGCAACGACGCAAGGTGTTGTAGCTTTCACGACGTTACCTGCAAGGCCTTTAAACAAGAATGATCAGGCGGTGTTTAAGTAGCGGCGACACTGACACTTTTGTTTATTCGTGCAAGCGCTACACAATCGAATCTATATCCAAATGGAACGGCGTGCCCACCGCATGCCCTCCGGTGATTGCCGCAATCGCGGCTTCATTGTCTACGGGGGGTGAGGGAATCATCGCCAGTTGCTCCTTGGCGATATTTTCCGGATGAGCCTTCCACCGAAGCAGGCTCTCCTGCACCCACTCGGGCTGATCGGCGTAGCTGCCATAAACATCAGCGTCGATGACCGTCCGCTTGTGCAGCGCGAGCAAGCGGGCCTTGGTTTGGCCTATTTGTTCGACTTCTTTTTCAAGATCCCTTATCGCTTGGGTATCTCGCTGGGGATTGGCATGGGCACGGGAGAGCTTTTCGATTTTCGCTTTGAGTGTACTCAGTTGTCCTGAGACATTTGTCAGGGCGTCGCTGACCCATTGGAGCTCCGTCAACGTCACCAGCGAGCGTCTTTTTTCCAGCGCTTCCTGCCAGCGCCGCAGGCTGGCCCAGCAGCCCGGAATGTAGCTGCCGATCATCGAGTGATGGCCTCTATCTATCACCTGTCGCAGAAAGTGGTCGCGCTTGGGCAGGCCATCCGTCTGTCGCAGCGCTTCGGCGTAACCATGATCGTTGATCGTGCTGCAACCCGGTTCCCAGAGGATGGACGACCTGTGGCCTTTGCCGAATTCCACCGGCATGAAGTGACGCAACTGGCCGTGATGCCCATACGGGTCACCGAGGAAATTAGTGATCCCGCCTATAAAAAACGCCAAGCCACCCACCGGGTGAAGGGCAAGTACCGCTCCATGGGTGGCGTACATCGGAACGCGGTTGGAAGGCGTGTTCATCCAGGTGGAAGGAACGCTCGGTACGGGGTCGTTGTGGAAAACGATGCGATGGTGGTTCAGCGGTTTTGCAGCTTCGATAAAGGTTGTGTCGGCGACGCGGGGGGCGCCGTAGGTGTATAGGACGATGTCCGGTTGATACCGATTATTGCGTCGCAGCATCTCAGCCAGTAACAGCGCTACTGCACCGCCAAGACTGTGTCCGCAAATCACCAGCTTTTGCCCGCTGTAGAATTTTTCCATGTAGTCCACGACAAATGTGTAGGCCACTTTGGCAGCTCTATAGAAACCGTTGTGTACCTTTCCATCCCCTTGTTCGAAAGGCACCTGGTTGGCATCCGCATCAAGCCAGGCATCGGGTCCTGTCTCACTGGTTCCCCTGACACTGATCAATATCAACTCGTCGTGATGGCAGATGAAGGCCTGGGTGTCGGTCTTGTTTTCTTTGTTGCGATCATCGAGGAAGTTTACGTTCGCCGGGTGTTCCTGCGCATCGCCCAGTTCCGGATCGTTGGCCTCGGGGTACAACTGAGGGTCGAACGGCACCAATTCCAGACGTTTGGAGTAGGGTACCTCTTCATACAAGGGGTAGAACTTCGCAGTCTGTGAACCATCGACTTGCCATAGCTCATCAAATTGCGGCAAGGCATGCCCGAACCAGTTACCACTGCTGGGCTGCAGTGGAAATGTCACGCTGTCCGTTTCTACGGGATGGGTGTTCGGGTCTTGACCAAAGTCGGTGTAACTCAACGTCGACATCAGCGCCAGTTGATAGAGGTTGAGTGCGCAAAACTCGCTGCCGGTCGACAACATCGGCCGCAGCGCCCTCATCGGCCGCACTTCCAGCACATGATGTTTGTTCGGTAATAAGGCAATGCCCTTTGACTTGGGCGGCGGCGGGGCGAAACCTAGTTCGAACATGCCAATGTCCGCCGGAGTCATGACAGCGCCCATTTCCCCACCGGAGGCAGCTTTATTCTGGGGCGTTAATGCTCTGGTTTTTGCCGGCTGGCGGAACAGCGTATGCAACACCGTGTTGGGTGGGGCGCTGCGTGAGGCCAAGGGCGGCAAATGCGCTACGTGCTTGACCAGTTCGCTTACTTCAACCTGGTAATAAGTATCGGGATCAGCGAGATCCTTCGCGGGATTTGCCAGAGTGCGTACGCCTGATTTGTCGAAAAAGCGGGTTTTTTCAGCGCGTACCTGTAGTTCGGTGATGGGGAGAGGGTAGTTCGGTCTATCCCTTAGATCCTTGTAGAGCTCTTCTGCGCCTTGGAAGCGCTGATCGACTTTGAGCATTACCGGGCCGCAGTAGTGGTTATCCACCTTTCCGGCGCCTATAGCGTTCAACTTTCCGGTGTAGACAGTGTCTTCGTAATCGATGACTTCATAGGTCAAACCTGCATACGGTTTGCCGTCGCCGAATTCGTCTACTAACTGAAAGCTCGTCGAATGACCGCGTAACGGGCAGGCGTGGATGTTGCCCCCCATAAAAGGCCTGTCGCTCACGGCTAAAGTTTCAATGCTCATGGGGTTTCGTCCTTATTTTCGGTACAGCCTGGGTAGATGGTGCAAACCCGTTCGTCCACCATCCTGAAGGTGCTGAAATCCGTGTAGTTTCCATTGCAATAACCACGCTGGTCTTCGTAGCCTTTACCCATGCAACGCTTCCAGCCACCGGCAACCTGGACCCAAGTGTCGCCCCAACCTGGCAGCTCTTCATTGCTTAGCTTTATTTTCAGTCTTACTGTTTTTCCCGGCAGCTGAGTCAGTGTGTAGGCCGTGAAAGGACGACCTCGGGCGACATTTCCCTGTTCATCCATTTTTTTGCAGGTAAGCAGTTTTATCAGGTAGCGCTTGGGGCCGACCGTGCGAAACGACCATTGGCATTCGCCAGAAAACTCACCTACGCCAGCAGCGTTGAACGTGCGCTTATTCCGATCCGACAACTCTGAGCGCACGGCAATTACGGCATAGTCAGAGCTTCTATCACTGAGTTCCGGGCCAAAGATCCCCGTGACCCTGATTTCCACTAGATTCAATGCCACCCGGCAGTCTTCAACTGTCCTGTACAGCTCAATCTCAGAAGTTGCTTCGTATTTCATATCAAGTTTGTTGAAGCCGAGCTGAGCATTTCTGCCTCCCGCCAGGGTGCACGTTTGTCCTTTGGCTGGCAGATAGATCGCCTTAAGTTCGTACTTGAAGTCCGGCGGGAGTTCGGGAACGAAGGTGAAGCTGTCCGACTTGCCGAGCGCGGCACAACCCAATGTCAGAGACAGGCAACTGCCGAGGGTCAGACCTTGAATGATTCGTTTCTTTGGCGGGACAATTTCCCGCGAATAGCAAGGTTTTTGACACGTCATGGGGTTTCGTCCTTGGTTTCTGTACAGCCTGGGTAAATGGTGCAAGTCCGTTCATCCACCAACTTGAAGGTGCTGAAATCCTTGTGATTACCGAAGCAAAACGCGTACTGGTCTTCGAAGTTGTCGCCCATGCAGCGTTTCCATCCACCGGGCACTTTCACCCAGGTATCACCGATCGCAGGTAGTTCTTCCTCGGCCAACTTGATCTTCAGCCTCACGGTTTTTCCCGGTAGTTGATCCAGCGTGTAGGCCGTGAAAGGACGACCTCGGGCGACATTTCCCTGTTCATCCATTTTTTTGCAGGTAAGCAGTTTTATCAGGTAGCGCTTGGGGCCGACTGTGCGAAAAGCCCACTGGCATTCACCAAAGAACTCACCTACGCCGTCAGTGTTGAAAGTGCCCATTTGTCGCTCTAACAACTCTGGACGCACGGCAATAGCGGCATCGTCATAGCTTCTATCACTTCGTTCCGGGCCAAAGATGCCCATTACCTCGACCTCCACACGGTTCAACGCCAGCGGGCAGCCGCTCACGGTTCGGTAAAGCGGAATCTCAGAAGTCTCTTCGTATTCCATGTAGACCTTGTTGAAACCGAGCTGAGTACCTTTCCCTCCCGGCACGGTGCACGTCTGCCCTTGGGCGGGCACGTAGTTGGCGGTCAGTTCGTACTTGAAGTCAGGCGGAAAGTCGGGAACGAAAGTGAAGCTGTCCGACTTGCCGAGCGCGGCACACCCCAATGTCAGAGACAGGCAACTGCCGAGGGTCAGACTTTGAATGATTCGTTTCTTAGGCGGGACAATTTCCCGCGAATACCAAGGTTTTTGACACGTCATGGGGTTTCGTCCTTGGTTTCTGTACAGCCTGGGTAAATGGTGCAAGTCCGTTCATCCACCAACTTGAAGGTGCTGAAATCCTTGTAGTTTCCATTGCAATAGCCACGCTGGTCTTCGTAGCCTTTACCCATGCAACGCTTCCAGCCACCGGCAACCTGGACCCAAGTGTCGCCCCAACCTGGCAGCTCTTCATTGCTTAGCTTTATTTTCAGTCTTACTGTTTTTCCAGGTAGCTGAGTCAGTGTGTAGGCCGTGAAAGGACGACCTCGGGCGACATTTCCCTGTTCATCCATTTTTTTGCAGGTAAGCAGTTTTATCAGGTAGCGCTTGGGGCCGACTGTGCGAAAAGCCCACTGGCATTCACCAAAGAACTCACCTACGCCGTCAGTGTTGAAAGTGCCCATTTGTCGCTCTAACAACTCTGGACGCACGGCAATAGCGGCATCGTCATAGCTTCTATCACTTCGTTCCGGGCCAAAGATGCCCATTACCTCGACCTCCACACGGTTCAACGCCAGCGGGCAGCCGCTCACGGTTCGGTAAAGCGGAATCTCAGAAGTCTCTTCGTATTCCATGTAGACCTTGTTGAAACCGAGCTGAGTACCTTTCCCTCCCGGCACGGTGCACGTCTGCCCTTGGGCGGGCACGTAGTTGGCGGTCAGTTCGTACTTGAAGTCAGGCGGAAAATCGGGAACAAAAGTGAAGCTGTCCGACTTGCCGAGCGCGGCACAACCCAATGTCAGAGACAGGCAACTGCCGAGGGTCAGACCTTGAATGATTCGTTTCTTAGGCGGGACAATTTCCCGCGAATACCAAGGTTTTTGACACGTCATGGGGTTTCGTCCTTGGTTTCTGTACAGCCTGGGTAAATGGTGCAAGTCCGTTCATCCACCATTCTGAAGGTGCTGAAATCTTGGTGATTGCCGTAACAAAACGCATGCTGATCTTCGAAACCTTTCCCCATGCAACGCTTCCAGCCGTCAGGCACTTTCACCCATGTGTCGCCCATATAAGGCTCCTCCTTACCGGCTAACGTGATTTTCAACTTCACGGTTTTCCCTGGTAACTGATCGAGCGTGTAAGCCTTGAAGGGACGACCCTTCGCGATATCCCCCTGTGGATCAGTTTTTTTGCAGTAAAGGATTTTAATGAGGTAACGCTTGGGACCGACTGTGCGGAAAAACCACTGACACTCGCCTAAGAACTCACCTACGCCAACAGCGTTGAAAGTGCCTTTGTTCCGATCCAACAACTCTGAGCGCACCGCAATTACGGCATAGTCAGAGCTTCTATCACTTCGTTCCGGGCCAAAGATTCCCGTGACCTCGACCTCCACACGGTTCAGCGCCAGCGGGCAGCCGCTCACGGTTCTGAAAAGCGGGATCGCGGAGGTTTCTTCGTATTCCATGTAGATTTTATTGAAGCCAAGCTGAGTACCTTTCCCACCCGGCACGGTGCACGTCTGCCCTTGGGCGGGCACGTAGTTGGCGGTCAGTTCGTACTTGAAGTCAGGCGGAAAATCGGGAACGAAAGTGAAGCTGTCCGACTTGCCGAGCGCGGCACAACCCAATGTCAGAGACAGGCAACTGCCGAGGGTCAGGCTTTGAAAAATCCGTTTCATGCGAGTGCATCTCCCTGTCAATAACGCATCTGCTGATACACCCGCTCAAAATGCGCCGCTGGTGCCTCGTCGGGCTTCGGTTCCCACGACTTGGAAGGCAGGTATCCCGGCGCCTTCAAGCATTGGGTCAACAAAAAATGCACCTGCTCGGGTTGTTGCCAATTCCATAAATGGGCCAGTTGAATCAGGCTCCACAACCAGTCATCCACGTCCCTGTCTGCGGCGAGCCGAGCCAGGGCCTCGGTGTGCTCACGGATCAGGTAGCGGCGTGTGTTATCGAACTGGATGTTCGCGTAGACGATGTCCGGTGTTGGGGTGTGCAACCAGGCAGGGTCAAGCGGCAGCGGATGTTCGCCGGGGTCAGGGTTGTCAGTGACTGTCCATTGCTCAGCGTGCCAGTAACAGACGCTGGCGATCGGCCCGAGAAAATCGGCGCGTTGCTCAGGTTGCAGATGAGTCAGGGCGCGTCCCAGCACGCGATTATCGTGGAGGCGATACACCGCTTGACTCGGTCGCTCACCGACTACCAGCCGGTTGCGCCAGTGAGCAGCCAAGGCATCTAGTTCAAAGTAAATGGCGCTCGCCAGCCAACCCCAGTGACGCTCAGGCGTCTTGAGCAGTGCCTGGATGACCGGATGGTTAACGGAATCAATCTGAAAAAGAAAAGGACCCGATGACGCCATTGAGTTAGCCGCCGTACCCACATACAAACTGCGGTACTGGTCGGCTCCCAATTCCTTGGCTAACGCCATGCGTTCTTCGTTCTGGCCGTAACTGTCGAGCATCAGGTAGAGGTCCCGTCCGGCCCGGGATTGTTCGAGCAGCCATTGTTCAAGTGGATTCATGCGGCTTCTCCAATATCGCACTGGCCATCGAGACACGCCTCGCAAAGCGGGCAGTAATCCACTGCCTGCTGGTGGGCGCCGGCAACAATCGATAACGGGTTGGCGATGACGGCATTGGGAGTGCTGCCCACAGCCTGCAGCGGCTGAATACCTGCCAGTGGCGCACCTCCCTCGACGATGGCCACGCTGCTGAAGATCCCGCCTGTGTTGATGACGATGTGATGACCGCCCGCCGTGAGCGTCAGGCTCATGCCCGCATCGATCACCACGTTGCTGGCGGTGACATGAGCCTGTTGACCGGCCTGAATGACCAGCGAACCTGCGGACGTCGTGCTGCTATTGCCGCTGATGGTGATCAGCTCGTCACCGCCGATCACCGTGCTGCGCGCGTCTTGGGTGGTGTGCCATTCCTTGCCCTTGATCAGGCTGGTGCTGTTGTTGTCCACCTGTTCGAAGCGGTCATTGCTGATCAGGCTGTGGCTGTGGCTGTCGTTGAGGATCAGTTGCTCGATATCGCGTTGTGCGCGCAGGTAGATTTTTTCACGCCCGGCGCGGTCTTCAATCGACAGTTCGTTGTAGCCGCCACTGCGCGGCGAGCTTTGGCTGCGCAGCACCGTTTTAGTCTTGTTCTCGGGCAGTTGATGCGCGACGGACATCACCTTGTTGGTCACGCAACCGGTGATTAACGGCTGATCCGGATCGCCTTCCTGAAAAGTCACGACCACTTCCATCCCGACACGCGGGATCGTCACCGCACCAAATCCCTCGCCCGCCCAACTGGACGCAACCCTTAGCCAGCAGCTGCTTTTTTCGCTGTTGAGTTCTGCTCGATCCCAAGGGAATTCGACGCAAACCCTGCCGTACTCATCGCAAAAAATCTCCTCGCCGGGCGGTCCCGTTACACGAGCGGTCTGGCAAACAAGTACAGGTTTTCGGGGAGGCCGCGGCGGCCGGTAGAGCACGTACGACGGAATCGCGCTGAAGCTATTTCGGTAGCCTTGGGTAAACCCATCGGCGGATTTATCGTCGCTGCTGAATGCTTCTTCCAGGGATTGCGGTTGTTTCCCCTCGTGACGAAGGCTTACCAGTAACCACATATCGTTGCAGGCTGTGCGCGGGTGTTTGGTCAGGTCAAACAAGTAACCGCTGCGCAGCGTCGGCTGGTTGCTTTCACCCTCGACGACCTGGTAGTCGCGACGGTGTCGTTCCAGAGCAAGGCGCACGAGGTGCTTGCCTTGTTTCTCGGTCTTCATCAGTAGCGGATAACGGTAGTCTTCAAGCGTTGGGTTGAACTCGGCCGTGTAGCGATTTTCGAGCAGCAAACTGGGGCGTTTCAAGTCATAGTCGCGGCGTGTGACCGTGCTGGTGCGTGTGCTGAACCCCATGGCGAACCGGTTGACGACCGGATGCTCCGCGACCATGCCGGCATCTTGCCGATAGGGGGTTGGGCCTAGCGTCGGTAAAAAGACCTGGTCGTCGGTGAAGACCAGTAAATGATTTTCAGACGAATGCTGGTGATGCCATGCGATACCGTCTTCGGCGCACAGACGCTGGACGAATTCGAAGTCACTTTCCCCATATTGGGTGCAAAACTCGCGCTCGACGTTGGTGCTGACATGGAAAGTAAACACATCAGTCTGGATGCCATGCTGTTGGAGCACCTGAGTGATGATTTGCGGCACAGTCAGATTCTGGAAAATCCGTTGGTTGTGGCTGAGTTTCAAATAGTGGAGGGCGGGGACCAGTGTCAGGTGATAGTGGGTCAGACGTTTTCCAGATTCGCCCGCGACCACATTTTCGATATGACCATGAATACCTTCGCCATGCAGGCCGAATTGCAAAAATGCAGGTTGGTTGAGCAAGCTCTCCAGATCGATATCCGGGTTCTCGCTGACCAGATCGACGTTAACTGAATACAAGGTGCTGATGGTTTCGGTGCCTTCAAAGGCCAGCACCTTAAAGTCATTGCGAACCGTTGGGATCGCAAGGGTGAAAGGGGCAGCATTAGCCGGTGCGAGCATGCGCTTGTCCTTTTGCTTTTTAAGCCCGTCCTTGAGCTCAGAAGAGAAAAAATTGCGCAGTCTGAGTCCATGATTGGTCTGCGCAGGCGTCAATGTTCTGCACGTTAACAAGCCATCGAGAGGGGTTATGTAGGATGCAGCCTGAAGCACCGTCAGAAACTTCCGTATTTCAGGATGTTGCATTGCAGTTGTGAGCGAAGTACTTACAATCGCACTGGATATCGCCGAACTTGAGTAACTATTCAAATTGTAAGTGATGTCACATCAATGGCACTTTTTTACAGTTCCATTGTCTGCTTTCGTTTTTCTTAACATCTCTGAAACATTTCAGAGCTTTCCTACATTCTTCCTTGCTAATTGTTGGCATGCTGCACACCTTCCGCGAAAGCTTGAAGCCAACAATCTGAGCCAGGTTGAGTATGCCGCTCTAACTCAATGGTTTCAGGGGCGTCAACCGAAGGCTGGGGAATTAAGGCGACATCAGGGAAACCCCTTGCACATATAGGGCAATCTCTTACAGGCAATAAACAACGCTTCGTCTTGTTGTTTAATCGGGTGCTTGCTAGTGGCCATCATAGTGATTACGATGCGCGCACTTGAAAGAGCACGAACTCAATTGGATGAGACTTCTCGCAGCTCTTTGATACTGTCCATACCCCCTGAAATTTTCATTGGGCGTACGACCGTAATACTAATTAAAGGCCATGGATGTCCTACTCAAGCAAACTTTCGGCGCATTACCTTGATCTCGCAAAAGTCTCTGTTTCCAAAGAGAATTTCGCGGGCGAGGATGTTCGCTTTTCGAGCGAATATGAGGCGTTGGAAAGCGAGCTGGCGAAAGCCTCGTCCATGCACGAAAGCGGTCAGATCGACTGGCTGAAAATCCGTGAAAACAGCGAAAACCTGCTGCGTAGCCAGTCCAAGGATTTGCGCGTCGGCGCCTGGCTGACCTGGGCTTTGTACCAGCGTGAATCCTTCCAGGGCCTGCTGGCCGGCCTCGGGTTGCTGCACCATCTGTCGGAGCATCACTGGGCCGAGATTCATCCGAACAAGCCCCGCACACGCGCCGCCGCCATCAGTTGGCTGGTGCCGCGTCTGGAGCAGGTGCTCACCGAAAACGTCGCGATCATAGAGCAGTTGCCGATGTTCCGGCGGCTGGTCGAACACCTTGAAGGCCTCGACGCCGCTTGCACCGAGCACCTGGGCGACGATGCGCCGCTGTTGCTGCCGATCTCCCGTCGCCTGAAAAGCATGGTGCAGCGCGCTGCCGACAATCAGCCGGAACCCGGTGTGGTCGGCGCCGCAGTCGCTCAGGTCAAACAAGCCGCCACGCAGTTGTTCACCCCCGGCGCACCGATCGATAACGAAAAAGAAGCCCACAAGGCCTTGCGCGCTCAGCAAGAGAGCGCGCGGCCGTTGTGTGCCTGGTGGCTCAAGCAGAAAGCCACCGACTTGCGCGCCTTGCGCCTCAATCGCACGTTGCTTTGGTTGCCGATCGATGCCATCCCCGAGCGCAATGCCGAGCAAATCACCGTGCTGCGCGGCTTGCCGGCGGACAAGCTCAAGGTCTATCAGGACCGCTACGATCAGGGCAAATACGCTGACCTGTTGGTGGAACTGGAGGCGAGCCTGGCGAAGGCGCCGTTCTGGTTCGATGGCCAGCGGATGGTCTGGGAATGCCTTCAGGCCCTGAACGCCGAGATGGCCATGCGCGAAGTGGAAATCCACTTCGCGCTTTTGATTCAGCGCCTGCCTGGCATCGTCGAGTTGCGTTACCACGATGGCGCCCCGTTTGCCGATCCGTCCACCCGGGCGTGGATCGCCGCCAATGTCATGCCGCACCTGCAAAGCGCCAGTGCGCCGCGCAAAGTCGAAACCGACGTCGATACCCAGCCGGCCTGGGAACTGGCCCTGGAAGAAGTCCTGCCGATTCTGCGCAAGGACGGCCTCAAGGCCGCCGTGCAGATCCTCAAGCAAGGCCTGCAAAGCGCTCAGGGCGGGCGCGTTCGATTCTTCTGGCAGTTCGCCCTCGCGCGGTTGTGCTTCATGGCCAAGAAATACGAACTGGCCAAGACCCAACTCGAAACACTGGACCAAACATTACAGGACTCAGGCCTGAACGCCTGGGAGCCCGATCTTGCGCTGGAAGTGCTGCATTTACTGCATAGCTGCTGCGAGTTGTTGCCGCAGAACCATGCCGTACGTGAACGCAAGGAAGAGATTTATCGCAGGCTGTGCCACCTCGATCTCGAAGTGGTACTCGAATAGGCCCCAGGGCCACAACCGCAAGGAGAAAAGCCATGGCCAAAGAAGGCTCGGTAGCCCCCAAGGAACGCATCAACGTCACTTTCAAACCTGCCACCGGTGGTGCACAGGAAGAGATCGAACTGCCGTTGAAACTACTGGCAATCGGTGACTACACCCACCGCAAGGACGAACGCAAAGTCGAAGATCGCAAGCCGATCAGCATCGACAAGATGACCTTCGACGAAGTACTGGCCAAGCAAGAGCTGAGCCTGACACTGAGCGTACCGAACCGTCTTCAGGAAGAAAGCGACACTGAAGAACTGGCCGTGAAACTGCGCGTCAACTCGATGAAGGACTTCAACCCGGCCAGCCTGGTCGAGCAAGTGCCCGAGCTGAAAAAACTGATGGAACTGCGCGACGCGCTGGTGGCCCTCAAAGGCCCGCTGGGTAACGCACCTGCGTTCCGCAAAGCCATCGAAGGCGTGCTCGCCGACGACGAATCCCGCGGTCGCGTACTCGGTGAGCTGGGCCTGAACGCCGCCGCCCAGGACGCCTGAGTCTCCATCAGCCAAGGAAGCCAACACAATGAGCACTAGCGCAGCACAGCAAAAGAGCAACGAGAACGGCGAATACAGCATTCTCGACAGCATCATCGCCGAAACCCGCCTGACTCCGGACGACGAAGCCTACGACATCGCCAAACGCGGTGTGTCGGCCTTCATCGAAGAGCTGCTCAAGCCGCAGAACAACGGCGAGCCGGTCAAGAAAGCCATGGTTGACCGCATGATCGCCGAGATCGATGCCAAGCTCAGCCGCCAGATGGACGAGATCCTGCACCACCCGGACTTCCAGTCCCTGGAATCGTCGTGGCGTGGCCTGCAGTTGCTGGTCGACCGCACCAACTTCCGCGAAAACATCAAGATCGAAATCCTCAACGTCTCCAAGGACGACCTGCTGGACGACTTCGAAGATTCGCCGGAAGTGATGCAGTCGGGCCTGTACAAGCACATCTACACCGCTGAATACGGCCAGTTCGGTGGTCAGCCTGTAGGCGCGATCATCGCCAACTACTTCATGTCCCCAAGCTCGCCGGACGTGAAACTGATGCAGTACGTGTCCAGCGTTGCCTGCATGTCCCACGCGCCGTTCATTGCCGCGGCCGGGCCGAAATTCTTCGGCCTGGAAAGCTTCACCGGCCTGCCGGACCTGAAGGACCTGAAAGATCACTTCGAAGGCCCGCAATTCGCCAAATGGCAGAGCTTCCGTCAGTCGGAAGACTCCCGTTACGTCGGCCTGACCGTGCCGCGTTTCCTGCTGCGTAACCCGTACGACCCGGAAGACAACCCGGTCAAATCGTTCGTCTACAAAGAAACCGTCGCCAACAGCCACGAACACTACCTGTGGGGCAACACCGCCTACGCGTTCGGCACCAAGTTGACCGACAGCTTCGCCAAATTCCGCTGGTGCCCGAACATCATCGGCCCGCAAAGCGGTGGCGCGGTGGAAGACCTGCCGTTGCACCACTTCGAAAGCATGGGCGAAATCGAAACCAAGATTCCTACCGAGGTTCTGGTTAGCGACCGTCGTGAATACGAACTGGCCGAGGAAGGCTTCATCTCCCTGACCATGCGTAAAGGCTCCGACAACGCGGCGTTCTTCTCCGCAAGCTCGGTGCAGAAGCCGAAGTTCTTCGGCATCAGCGCAGAAGGCAAGGCGGCAGAGCTGAACTACAAGCTCGGCACCCAACTGCCGTACATGATGATCGTCAACCGCCTGGCTCACTACTTGAAAGTGCTGCAGCGCGAGCAACTCGGTTCGTGGAAAGAACGTACCGACCTCGAGCTGGAACTCAACAAGTGGATTCGCCAATACGTGGCCGACCAGGAAAACCCGAGCGCCGAAGTCCGTGGCCGTCGTCCACTGCGCGCTGCCCAGATCATCGTCAGCGATGTCGAAGGCGAGCCTGGCTGGTACCGCGTCAGCCTGAACGTGCGCCCGCACTTCAAGTACATGGGTGCCGATTTCACCCTGTCGCTGGTTGGCAAGCTGGACAAAGAGTAAGCGGAGCTAACTCATGACTGGATACGGCAGCCTTTTCGAACGCCTGGGTGGCGACGCGGACAAACGCGTCGGCTGGAGCCGCGAGGTATCCGCCACGGCGTCCGTGGCTGCCCATCTGGCCAAGATGCTCAGCACCCGTGCGGGCAGCGTGCAAACGCTGTCCGATTACGGGCTACCCGATCTCAATGACATGCGTCTGAGCCTGCACGACTCCCTGAGTCAGGCTCGTCTGGCCATCGAAAATTTCATCGAAGCCTACGAGCCACGCCTGAGCAATGTGCGTGTCATCTCCCTGCCGCGTGACCACGATCAGCTTCGCCTGTCCTTCAGCATCGAAGGGCTGCTGGAAGTTGATGGTTTCAAGCGTCAGGTCAGTTTCGCCGCGCGCCTGGATGGCAGCGGTCAAGTGAAGGTCAACTAAGGAGATTCGTATGTCCGGCAAACCCGCAGCACGTGTATCCGACCCCACCGCTTGCCCGCTCCCCGGCCACGGCACCAACCCGATCGCCGCCGGTTCCGGCGACGTGTTCTTCGACGGCCTCGCGGCCGCCCGCCAAGGCGATGCCTCGGCGTGTGGTGGTGCGATGTCGGGCGGGTTGGCGACGACGGTTTTGATTAACGGCAAACCGGCTGCGACGGTGGATTCCGTCGGGACTCATGGCAACAAGGTTACGGCCGGGTCCGGGACAGTGATTATCGGGAATTCGCATTCGGCGGTGCCGTTTGTTCCTCCGTTGCCGGTGGAAATTCAGTGGCCGTTTACCGAACACTTCGTTGTGACTGATCCCGAGACAGGCGCGCCGATAGCGGATCGCGGATACACAATCCGCACGGACTCAGGAAAAGAAATAACAGGTGTCACGGATAGTGAAGGAAAAACTTCGGTAATTGGCTCCTCAATTGCTGAAGGGGTTACGTTGCTTTTAGAACCTCAAAACTCTATTGCCATTTGCTGAGGTTTATTCCATGCCCGCGCCGATCAAAGCTCCTCTGACTCCAGCTCAGAATAAAGAAGGTCAAAGCGTTCAAGCTAAGGTTTTTCAGCTTTCTTCAATTCCTAAAGTTATGGATAAATTGGGTTGGACGGTGGCCGCTCGTGTCATGCGGAAGTGGTTCGCTGGTGAGCCCTATGAGTTGCCAAAATCTGTTAAGCAAGGTGACATAGCAGCGAGTACCTTGAGTGCGGATAAGCTTATAACTGATATACCGTTTGAGTGGTTGTTTACTGGGTCGAAGCGTGTAAAGCCAAAAGTTGATGAGTATATTGCTGAGCTATCATCAACATCAGAATTTAACGGAAGTGCCGGTAGAGTAAAAGGTTCGCTCGACGAGCTTTCTAAAGGGCTGATCGTATTGATGACGCGACTCCAGCGACTTGGCTTGCTGGATGCAAAGTCAAAGAAGCTAAAAAGCGCATACCTGGATTACAGTGATAAAACAGCTATTGAGTTGGAGGATATATCCCAATTTAATTTGATTAGGTTCGGGGCTAAAGATTGGGAAAAGGCTACGGATGCGTTGGATGATGTATACGGCGCTTTAGGGACTTTCGTCGTAAAAGTCGCGGCAACTAAATTTCGCACTATTCAAAACGATCATGGCTTTCCCGCAATAGAAATAGAGCAGGTTGGCCTTTACGTTCGGGATACTTACGACTTTCTCAATGCCGGGGACGATCAATTATTGGGCTATTGGGCGCCTGAAGGGGTAACCCGGCCCGGTCCGATTGACTATTTTGCCGAGCCTGCGTTGATTGAAAAAGCCGGAGTCGAATATCACAAAGTGACGAATGGGCACTTTAATAAATATCGGCAAGTGAACGGGAAGGGTGGAGATATGATGATTTATACGACGGTCAAATTGTATGACGTGTCTTTTATAATTCATCTTGGTCCTATCGATTTTGAAGAGTACCTATCTCGCTCTGGGTCTAAGTGATTATGAAAAAAATGTCGTATTTGTTGGTGCTGATATTGCTTGTAGTAGGCGCGCTTGTTTCCGTTTGGCTATACATTAAGCATGGGGCTGCCGTTACGGCGGAAGTTTATTCCACGACTTGGAATGAAGCTAAAACTTGTTATATTAATTCGTATATACCGAAGTATTCTAATTTTGGCGTCGCAGGGAAATTTGTAAAGCTTTTCACTAGTGAAGCGTTTTTTCGAGTGTATAGCGTTGACGGTGAGTTGCTGAAGTCGTCTGAGTGGCTGCTTTGGCAGAATGAATTCACGACAGATGAGCGCTCGCAATGGGTTAATGGTCATGCGATTTATCCAACTTCAACCGGGTACGAAGGGTGGAGTATTACAGCGTGCGCGCCGTTAGATGACGGAAAAGAATAAGCAAACTGTCGGATTGGAGGGGAAGTGTATTGAGCATATTTATCAGCAACACCCCACACAAGGTTCTGGAGATCTGATGTCCAGGCTCACTAGGGAGGGGGAGTTGTGCCAGTGCACGGATAAAAAGCGCCTGTCCATTACTTTGCTTATCGCTTTCCTGAGCTCCATTGGGCTGCTGGCGATTTTGGTTTTGTTTGCTGTGCTGTTGCGTATGGAACGGTCCGTCGCCCCGACTTTGATTGCTCATCCCAATGCGCTTTGGGTGGGTGGCGAAGATGGTGGGGTATTTATCGAAGTCTCCAAGGCCGAAGCACCAAATTACTACGTACAGGTTCGTCACGAGAATGGCGATATGTGGTCGCAAGGCTGGGTTCGATACAGCACGAAAGACGGTTTTCCTCTGAGCGCTGCCGGTATTACAGGGTTTGACGGCGAACAACTTTATCTACACACCAGCACGGCGATGACGCCTGAAAAAGCGAGAGACCGGTAATCATGGACGAGCAAAAAGAACAGCAAAAAGAGGTCGGGCCTCATCTCCATTTCTACGCCCTGCAATCCGTCAAACGTGAACGTGATGGTTATCAGCGCAGCTGGACCCTCGAGGATGGAGCCTTTTGCCCATGATCGACGTATCGGACGAGATGCGCATGTATCTGATGTTCATCGCCGACAGCAATCTGTTCGGCGGCATCGCGATCTTGAGTTTTCTGCTGATTGTCACGGCGATCAGCAAGCGACTGCGTCAGTCATGGCTGCATCGCTCGCTGACGTTCATGGTCCTGATTTCATTGGTGGCCATCGAAATCGTGGGCAGCTGTTACTCCTCGGTGCGTCCCGCATGAACATGCTGGCCCGCATCGTCTGCTGCCTGTTGATCCACAGTGTTTTCTGTGTGGGTTACGCGTTTCTGAATAACTTCGCGGCCGACTGGTACATCTCGACCTACGGCGGCTTGACCTCCCGTGGCGTGAACATTCGTCTTACCAGCAAATTCCTCTACGAGTTTTTCCTTGTCTTCAACGCGGTGCTGGCGCTGATTCCTGTGCTACGTGTGAAGTTGATCCTGTGGGCGATCTGGGTAGGACTAATTCTCCTGTGGATGCTGCCGCATCATCCGCTACGGGCGCTGCTCTATGGCATCGGCCAAGGAATATTCACCTTGACGGGGATCCTTCTCAGCACCGGGCTGGATGGCTGGTACAAGCGCAAAGTAGTTGGCGCAAAAGCCTCGAAGCTCGCGTCGGGGGCCGACCATGCTTAGCCGAGCGCAACTGAGTTTCTTCATGGTTGCCTTGTGGTGGCCATTGCTGGCGGTGCTGGCGATTTTTTCCTATGGCCTGTGGATTGGCGAGTACTCCACGTTCGACTCATCCGAGACCCATTGGGTGTACCTGTTGTGGTGGGGCATCCCCGGTCTGTTGATGTTTTCGCTGTGGACTTCTCGATCCGCCAAGAACCGTAGCGAGCAACAAGCGCTGCGGATGGTCTGGTTGGCGCCGTTGAAGTTCATTCCGTTCTACGCCGTGCCATGGATGCTTTATGGCTTGTTCAGTCTGGTCGCCGGGCAGCTCAGTGACTCTTACATGGCCTACGGCTGGATCCTGATCGTGCCGTACCTCCTGATCGCCGGCTACGTCTGTGCGGGTCTGACGGTAGCGCTCTACAGGACGTTTTATTCATGAGATTCAATACCAGGCAGGTACCCCGTGTCCTTTAACCACTACTACCAAAGCGAACTCACCGCACTGCGCCAGTTAGGCCGCCGTTTCGCCGAGCGTAGTCCCGCGTTGGCACCTTTCCTCGGCCAGGCTGGGCGGGATCCGGACGTGGAGCGGTTGCTGGAAGGTTTTGCGTTCCTGACCGGTCGCCTGCGTCAGAAGCTCGACGACGAATTGCCAGAGCTCAGCCATTCGCTGATGCAGCTGCTGTGGCCCAACTACATGCGCCCGCTGCCGGCGTTCAGCATTTTGCAGTTCGACCCGCTCAAGCGCTCCGGGCCTGCGTTGAAAGTCGAGCGCGATACGCCGATTGAAAGCGTGCCCATCGAAGACGTGCGCTGCCGTTTCCGCACGTGCTACCCGACCGAAGTCCAGGCGCTGGATCTGGCCGCGCTGACCTATTCGGTGAAGGGCGACGGTTCGTTGTTGAGCCTGCGGCTGGAGATGAGCGCGGACGGTCATCTGGGTGAGTTGGAACTGAACCGTCTGCGCCTGCACTTCGCTGGCGAGCGTTACATCAGCCAGATGCTGTACCTCAGCCTGTTGCGCAACCTCGAAGGCATCGAACTGATCCCGCTGGATGGCGCAGGCAAACCCATCAACGGTGTCAGCGGTAAACCGATGGCGTTCAAGCTGCCCGGCGACCGTGTGCAGCCGGTGGGCTTTGCCGAAGAAGAGGCATTGATTCCGTATCCGCTGAACACCTTCCGTGGCTATCGCTACCTGCAGGAGTATTTCGCCTTCCAGGACAAGTTCCTGTTCGTCGACGTCAATGGTCTGGACCTGCTCAAGGCGCTGCCGGAAGACACGCTGAAGCAGATGCGCGGCCTGGAATTGCGCTTCGATATTCGCAAGAGCGGCATCATGCGCATGCGTCCGACGCTGGACAACGTGAAGCTCTATTGCACGCCCATCGTCAATCTGTTCAAGCACGATGCGTTGCCAATTCGCCTCGACGGCAAGCAGGACGAATACCTGCTGCTGCCCGCCGAATACGACCTGGAAAACTGCGGCGTGTTTTCGGTGGAAACCGTCACCGGCTGGAAGCCCGGCGGCCTCGGTTATCAGGAATACGTGCCGTTCGAATCCTTCGAGCACGACCCGAGTTTCGACGTGCCCACCAGCCGTCCGCATTACAGCATTCGCCAGCGTTCGTCCTTGCTGCACGACGGTCTCGACACTTACCTGAGCTTCGGCATCCGCCACACCGAAGCCCATGAAACCCTGTCGATCGAGCTGACGTGCACCAACCAGAACCTGCCGCGCAAGCTCAAGCTCGGCGACATTTGCGTGGCCTGCGAAGAGACGCCGGAGTTCCTGAGTTTCCGCAACATCACCCCGGCCACTTCCAGTTTCGCGCCGCCGCTGAACCGTGACTTCCTGTGGAAGCTGATCAGCAACATGTCGCTTAACTATCTGTCGCTGGCCGACGTCAATGCGTTGAAGGTGATTCTCGAAACCTACGACCTGCCGCGCTACTACGACCAACACGCGGAGAAGGTCAGCAAACGCCTGCTCGGCGGGCTCAAGTCGATCAAGCATCACCACGTCGACCGTTTGCATCGCGGCTTGCCGGTGCGCGGGTTGCGCACCGAGCTGACCATCGACCCGGAAGGCTATATCGGCGAAGGCGACCTGTTCGTGTTCGCTTCTGTTCTTAACGAGTTTTTCGCGCTTTACGCCAGTCTCAATTCGTTCCACGAGCTGCGGGTAAAAAGCACACAGGGAGAGGTGTACCAATGGACACCACGTATGGGCCTGCAGCCCCTGCTTTAAGCGGGCTGACCCGGGTAATACGCGAGTACTCGCTGTTTCAGGCCGTGCTGCTGGTGATCGACCGGCTGCGCGCGGCGCACCCGTACCTGAGCGAAGACGATCTGTACGACCAGCTGGAATTCCAGGCCAACCCGAGCCTGGGTTTCCCGGGCAGCGACGTCGATCGCGTGGAGTTTTTCGAAGAGCACGGGCAGATGCGCGCGCGCCTGCGGTTCAACCTGATCGGCCTGGTCGGTTCCGGTTCGCCGCTGCCGGCGTTCTATGGCGAACAGGCCTTGGGCGACAGCGAAGACGGCAACCCGACGCGCAACTTCCTCGACCTGTTCCACCATCGCCTGCAACGGCTGATGCTGCCGATCTGGCGCAAGTATCGCTACCGCGCGAGCTTCCAGAGCGGCGCGCTCGACCCGTTTTCCTCGCAGCTGTTTGCCTTGATCGGCCTGGGTGGCGAAGAGATCCGCAAGGCCCAGGAACTGAACTGGAAACGCCTGCTGCCGTACCTCGGTTTGCTCAGCTTGCGGGCACACTCGGCGGCGCTGATCGAAGCGGTGTTGCGTTACTACTTCAAGCACGAAGACCTGGTCATCGAGCAGTGCATCGAGCGTCGCGTGGAAATTCTCGACGAGCAGCGCAATCGTTTGGGCCGAGCCAACAGCCTGCTGGGCGAAGACCTGGTGCTGGGCGAGCACGTGCGCGACCGCAGCGGCAAATTCCGTATCCACATCACCCAACTCGACTGGCAGCGATTCCATGAATTCCTGCCGATCGGTTTCGGCTACCAGCCTCTGTGCGCGCTGGTGCGGTTCACCCTGCGTGACCCGCTCGACTACGACATTCGCCTGGTGTTGCGCCAGGAAGAAATCCCCGAACTGCGCATCGGTGAGCAGAACGCCTGTCGCCTGGGATGGACCAGTTGGCTGGGCCGCGAAAAAGCGGACGGCGTGGTGACCCTGGGCAGCAAAATTCATTAAGGACAGATGACCAATGATCAACGTAGACCTGCAACAACTTATCCAGGCGCTGGACGCCGAAACCCGTCGTGATCTGGAAAGTTCGGCCGAGCGTTGCGTCGCTCGTGGCGGCAGCAAAATCCTCGTCGAAGACTTGCTGCTGGGCCTGCTGGAGCGCCCGCAAGGCTTGCTCGCACGCGCGCTGCAAGATGCCGAAGTGGACGCCGGTGAGCTGAACGCCGCGTTGCAGTCGCGGGTCGAGCACAGCGCCTCGCGCAATCCGGTGTTCGCCCCGGAACTGGTGCAGTGGCTGCAAGATGCGTTGCTGGTGGCCAACCTCGAACTGGGCCAGACCCAGGTCGAACAAGCTGCCCTGATTCTCGCGCTGCTGCGCAACCCGATGCGCTACGCCGGCAGCCGCTACCAGCCGTTGCTGGCCAAGCTGAACATTGAGCGTCTGAAAGAATTCGCCCTGTCGCAGAAAGAACAACCGGCCACCGGAAAACCCGCCGTGCCGGGTGAGTCGTTGCTGGAGCGCTTCACCCACAACCTGACTCAACAGGCCCGCGACGGCAAACTCGACCCGGTGCTGTGCCGCGATGGCGCGATCCGCCAGATGGTCGACATCCTCGCCCGCCGGCGCAAGAACAACCCGATTGTGGTCGGTGAGGCTGGTGTGGGTAAAACCGCCATCGTCGAAGGCCTGGCCTCGCGCATCGCCGCCGGTGAAGTACCGCAAGTGCTCAAAGGCGTTGAGTTGCTGTCGCTGGACATGGGCCTGTTGCAGGCGGGCGCCAGCGTCAAAGGTGAATTCGAGCGTCGCCTCAAAGGCGTGATCGACGAAGTCAAAGCCTCGCCGAAACCGATCATCCTGTTCATCGACGAAGCCCACACGCTGATCGGCGCGGGCGGTAATGCCGGCGGTTCCGACGCGGCCAACCTGCTGAAACCGGCCCTGGCCCGTGGCGAGTTGCGAACCATCGCCGCAACCACGTGGGCCGAGTACAAAAAATACTTCGAGAAAGACCCGGCGCTGGCCCGTCGTTTCCAACCGGTGCAACTGCACGAACCGACCGTCAGCGAAGCGGTGACCATCCTGCGTGGCCTGGCTCAGGTGTACGAGAAGAGCCACGGCATCTACCTGCGCGATGACGCGGTGGTCTCCGCTGCCGAACTGTCCGCCCGTTACCTGGCGGGTCGCCAACTGCCGGACAAAGCCGTCGACGTACTCGACACCGCCTGCGCCCGCGTTCGCATCAGCCTCGCCGCCGCCCCGGAAAGCCTTGAACGCCTGCGTGGCGAACTGGCCGAAGGCGGCCGTCAGCGTCAGGCCCTGCGCCGTGATGCCGAAGCCGGTTTGCTGATCGATCACGAAGCGCTGGACGCGTTGGAAGATCGCCTCGACGAAGCCGAGAGCGAAATGATCGCGCTGGAAACCCTGTGGACTGAACAGAAAGAATTGGCCGAGCGCCTGCTGGATCTGCGTCAGCAACTGGCCAAGGCCCGTGAAGCCGCCGCCGTCGAGCCGACCGTGACGGTTGAAGAAGACGCCGAAGGCACCGTGATCGAAACCCTGCCGGTGGACGAGGCGCAAAGCGTCGCGTCTCTGGAATCCGCACTCAACGACACGCACAAAGCCCTGACCGAACTGCAAGTCAAAGAACGACTGGTGAGCTTCGAAGTCTGCCCGCGTCTGGTCGCCGAAGTGATCAGTGCCTGGACCGGTGTGCCCCTGGCGCAACTGGCCCGTGAGCACAACGCCAAGGTCGCCAGTTTCGCCACCGACCTGCGCACGCGCATCCGCGGCCAGGAGCAAGCCGTTCATGCATTGGACCGCTCGATGCGCGCCACGGCAGCGGGCCTGAACAAACCGGACGCGCCGGTCGGCGTGTTCCTGCTGGTCGGCCCGAGCGGCGTCGGCAAGACTGAAACCGCGCTGGCCCTCGCCGATTTGCTGTACGGCGGTGATCGTTTCATCACCACCATCAACATGTCCGAGTTCCAGGAGAAGCACACCGTCTCGCGCCTGATCGGTGCGCCACCGGGCTACGTCGGTTACGGCGAGGGCGGCATGCTCACCGAAGCCGTGCGTCAGAAGCCGTACTCCGTCGTCTTGCTCGATGAAGTCGAAAAGGCTGACCCGGACGTGCTCAATCTGTTCTATCAAATCTTCGACAAAGGCGTGGCCAACGACGGCGAAGGGCGCGAGATCGATTTCCGCAACACGCTGATCCTGATGACCTCGAACCTGGGCAGCGACCGCATCAGCGAGCTCTGCGAAAACGGCGCGCGGCCGACCGCCGAAGTGCTTGAAGAAACCATTCGCCCGGTCCTCAGCAAACACTTCAAACCGGCGCTGCTGGCACGCATGCGTGTGGTGCCTTACTACCCGGTGGGCGGCCCGGTGCTGCGCGAGTTGATCGAAATCAAACTCGGCCGTCTGGGCGAACGCCTGAACCGTCGTCAGCTGGATTTCACTTACTGCCAGAACCTCGTCGATCACCTGGCCGAGCGCTGCACGCAAAGCGACAGCGGTGCGCGTCTGATCGACCATTTGCTTGACCTGCACGTGCTGCCGCTGGTGGCCGACCGCTTGCTCGATGCGATGGCCACCGGTGAAAGCCTCAAGCGTGTGCATGCCACGCTCGACGGTGACGCCAGCGTGATCTGCGAGTTCGCCTGAGGTGGGTGTGATGTTCACTCAAGTGCCGCAACCGCTGGTCTATGCCGAAGCCTTGCTGGCGCAGTTCGCCAGCCTGTCGCGGGCGGCGGACGGTGCTGCGCTGCTGGGTGACTTCGTGCGTGGGGTGGCCGAGCTCAGCGGTTGCGAACTGACGCAGCTGTACTTGCTGGACGCGACCCACACCTGCCTGGGGATGAACGCCGAGTGCCTGAACGGCATTCTGCAACCCCGGGAAGCGGCGAGCCTGCCGGCGGATTACAACGGTGAACAACTGCTGCAATTTGCCTTGTGCCAGAACCGCGTGGTGAGCCTCGGCGAGTTGAGTGGCAGCCTGCACGAAACCAGTTTCCTGCCGCCGCAGGCCACGCCTTGGCAGTCGCTGTTGTGCGTGCCACTGGTCAATCAACAGAAAGCGGTTGAAGGCTTGCTGCTGTGCGCCAGTCGCCAGCACATCGACCTGCAAGGGTTCGCCGATTCGCTCGGGCAGTTGGGCTCTTTCGTGCTCGGTCAGTTGCATTTGCTGCAACGCTTGCGTCGTCCAGCGGGTGACTCAAAACCAGCGCCAGTCAGTGTGCCGAGCGCCAGCGGTTACGGCTTGATCGGCAAGAGTTCGGCCATGCGCCAGACCTATTCGCTGATCAGCAAAGTCCTGCACAGCCCTTACACCGTGCTGTTGCGCGGCGAGACCGGCACCGGCAAGGAAGTGGTCGCGCGGGCGATTCACGATTGCGGCCCGCGCCGTTCCCAGGCGTTCATCGTGCAGAACTGCGCGGCGTTCCCCGAGAACCTGTTGGAAAGCGAGCTGTTCGGCTACCGCAAAGGCGCCTTCACCGGCGCTGACCGCGACCGCGCCGGGCTGTTCGACGCAGCCAACGGCGGCACTTTGTTGCTCGATGAAATCGGCGACATGCCGTTGTCGCTGCAAGCCAAGTTGCTGCGCGTGTTGCAGGAAGGCGAGATCCGCCCGCTCGGTTCCAACGACACCCACAAGATCGACGTGCGCATCATTGCCGCGACGCACCGGGATTTGTCGGTGCTGGTGAGCGAAGGCAAATTCCGCGAGGACTTGTACTACCGCCTCGCGCAATTCCCGATCGAGTTGCCGGCCCTGCGCCAGCGTGAAGGCGACATCCTCGACCTGGCCCGGCACTTTGCTGAAAAGGCCTGCTCGTTCTTGCAGCGCGACGCGGTGCGCTGGTCCGATGCCGCGCTGGATCACCTGTCCGGTTATGCCTTCCCCGGCAACGTGCGCGAACTCAAAGGCCTGGTCGAACGTGCGGTGTTGCTGTGCGAGGGCGGCGAGTTGCTGGCCGAGCATTTCTCCCTGCGCATGGAAGCCATGCCGGAGGACAACAGCCTGAACCTGCGCGAACGCCTGGAGCAGGTCGAACGCAGTCTGCTGCTCGATTGCCTGCGCAAAAACGACGGCAACCAGACCCTCGCCGCCCGCGAACTCGGCCTGCCACGCCGCACGCTGCTCTACCGCCTCGGGCGCCTGAATATCAATTTGGGTGACTTCGATGGGTAGGCAAAAGACCTTCGATGCCACCTCATTTGCTTTTAACAGCGCCGCCCAAACGGGTCGGCGCTTTGTGCTTTGTCTACCCCTGGAGACCCTCTGATGCCTGTTCGTCACTGGCAAGCCGTCCTGCTGACCCTCGTCGTTCTATGCGGCCTCGGCGGCTGTAGCGGCAATTACAAATACAACGACAACACCTATCGCCCATTGGGTGATCCGCAGGCGGTCAATCGCGGCAAGTGACCGCAAGGAGTATCACCATGGAACTGGTTTTCGAAATGCTGAACACCAAGCAATTCGTGCCCACCGATTTATGCCAGAAGACCTTCAAACAGGCCGGTGGCGTGATTGGTCGTGGCGAGGATTGCGACTGGATCATCCCGGACCGCAAGCGGCACCTGTCCAATCACCACGTGAACATCAGCTACCGCGAAGGTACGTTTTTCCTCACCGACACCAGCAGCAACGGTGTCCAGGACGGCGAAAGCGGTGCACGCCTGCGCAAAGGCGAAGCGGTGCGCATCGAACACGGCAGTACCTACGTGTTGGGTGACTTCGAGATTCGTGCGCGGCTGGTGCGTGACCCGGCGACGTTCGACGGCGAAGTCGGGCGTCCGCGTGCGGCGGGCAGCATTATTCCGGACGATGCCTTCCTCGATCTCGATCCGCTGAATGCCCTCGAACAGCAAGAGCGTGTGTACTCGGAAATCGAGGAACTGATCTCCCCGAGCACCACCCTCTCAGACACCCGCCAGCGTGCCGATTACGCCCGCATCGACATGGAAAGCCTGCTGGTCCCGGAGCTGATCAATGCCCCGGCCGAACCCGCGCCGGCCCCTGCGCCGAAACCGGTCGAACGTCAGAGCGAAGGCTTCTGGGAGCATTTCGGTGCTGCGCTGGGCGTGGACCTCAAAGGCCTCGACCACGACGCCCGCGAAGCCTTGGCGCTGAACGCGGCACGTCTGCTCAAGCAAAGCGTCGGCGGTTTGCAGCAGAGCCTGCGCACCCGCAGCGAACTGAAAAACGAACTGCGGCTGGCCCAGACCACCGTGCAAGGCTCTCAAAAGAACCCGCTGAAATTCGCCGTCGATGCCGGGGAAGCACTGGGCATTTTGTTGCAGCCGAACAAGCCGGGCCAATTGCCGGCCGAGCAAGCCATCTCCCGCGCGTTCCGCGATTTGCAGGCCCATCAAGTGGCTTTGCTGACCGCCAGCCGCGCCGCCGTTCGCGGCACGCTGGAGCACTTCTCGCCGCAGCAATTGACCCTGCGTTTCGAGCGCGACAACAAGCCGCTGCTGGCCACGTCCGGCAGTCGCTGGAGAGCCTACGGCCGTTATCACCAGGCCCTGCGTCAGGACGATGACTGGAGCGAACGCCTGCTGGCCCGCGACTTTGCCCAGGCCTACGAAGAGCAGATTCGCCTGATTTCCACCCTACACACCGACCACCAAGGATGATGCGCATGTCTCGCTGTTCGACCGCTTTTTTCAAGACGCTGACAACGGTCGTGGCCCTGGTGCTGCTGGCCGGTTGCTCGTCGCTGTCGCCGTATTCGAAAGTGACCAAGCTCAACCTGAAACTGACCGCCAGCGATCAGTTGAACCCGGACCTCAACGGTCGTCCGTCGCCGATTGTTGTGCGTCTGTTCGAGCTCAAGCACCCGGTGACCTTCGAAAACGCCGACTTCTTCAGCTTGTATGAACGCGCCAAGGAATCCCTGGCCCCAGACCTGGTGGCCAGCGAAGAACTCGAGCTGCGTCCGGGCGAAACCGTCGAGCTGAAACTCAGCGTGGAGGAGGGCAGCCGCTACGTCGGCGTACTCGCCGCGTACCGCGACCTGCCGGAAACCAAATGGCGCTACACCGTGCAGATCACCCCGGTGGAAGTCACCGACGCTGACCTGACGCTGGACTCGGCCGGTATCCGCAACAGCCACGAAGCGCTCGCCAAGGTAGATGACTGATCATGAATACCCATAAAGTCATTTGGCAGGAAGGCATGCTGCTGCGTCCGCAGCACTTCCAGCACAACGATCGCTACTACGACCACCAGATGAAAACCCGCACCCAATTGCTGGGCGGTTACACCTGGGGCTTCCTCAACCTGGACATCGATTTGCAGTTCCTCAACATGGGCAAACTGGTGATCAGCCAGGCCTCGGGGATTCTGCCGGATGGCAGTCTGTTTGAACTCGGCGGCAACACCGAACCGCTGGCGCTGGACGTGCCGCCCAACACCGGCAACACGCCGATCTACCTGGCGCTGCCGCTGGTCACCGGTAACCACATCGAGTCGCGCCGCCCGGAGCAATCCGACGTGCTGGCGCGCTACACCGCGTACGAAGCCGAAGTCGCCGATTCCAACGCCGGCGACGATTCCGCCAGCCAGGTGCGCTGCGGTCGCCCGGATTTCAAACTGTTGCTCGGCGAGCAGCAAAGCGATCAGGCCTACGTGAAGCTGAAAATCTGCGACGTGCTCGACACCACGCCCGACGGCGTGATCAGCCTCGATCCGGATTTCGTGCCGACCTACATTCAGGCACATTCGTCCGGCTACCTGCTGTCGTGCCTGAAGGAAGTGATCAGCATGCTCGGTCACCGCGGCGACACCATCGCTGACCGGATTCGCTCCAACGGCAAGGTCGGCGGCGCGGAAGTCGGCGACTTCATGATGCTGCAACTGATCAACCGCACCGAACTGCTGCTGCGTCACTACCTGGGACTTGAGCAGGTGCATCCGGAAGAGTTGTACCGCACGCTGCTGACCATGCTCGGCGATTTGGCGACGTTTTCCAGCGAGAGCAAACGCCCGCGCCTGGACAGCCGTTACCAGCACAGCGATCAGGGCGCGAGCTTTCGCAAACTGATGGAAGCGATCCGTCAGGTGCTGTCGATGGTGCTGGAACAGCACGCCATCGAACTGATCCTGCAAGAGCGTCAGTACGGGATCATCGTTTCGCCGTTGCACGACCACAAGTTGCTGGGCTCGGCCTCGTTCGTGCTGGCGGCCAGTGCCAACTGCGACTCCGAAGAACTGCGCCACCGCTTGCCGGCGCACCTCAAGGTCGGCCCGGTGGAGCGCATCCGCCAACTGGTCAACCTGGCCCTGCCGGGTATCAAGGTCAAACCGTTGCCGGTGGCCCCGCGGCAGATCGCGTTCCACTCCAACAAAACTTATTTCATCCTCGAACTCAGTTCCGAAGACCTGGCACAACTGGAGCGCTCCGGCGGCTTCGCGTTCCATGTGTCTGGCGAATTTGCCGAGCTTGAGCTGAAATTCTGGGCCATCAGGAACTGACAGACATGATCAAGGACATGGAACACCATCAGGACGATAAAACCGTCTTGCTCGACCGCCAGGGCCACGGCCCGGCGCAAAGTCCGCTGACCGACTTCGCCGCGCCACCGCGCTTCGAACAACTGGAAGAACGCATGATCTACGCCGCGCGCCTGCGCCCGGCCGAAGCGTTCAACATCAGCCTCAATTCGCTGGTGGCCGCCGCTTCCGAGCTGTTGTCGGAAGTGGTGCGGCTCAAGCACAGCGACACCCGCGAAGACCTGTACGCGCTCAACGAGCGGCTGACCGCCGGGCTCAAGCTGTTTGAAGTGCGCGCACTGCACAACGGCGCCGAAAGCAGTCAGGTAATGGCTGCGCGTTACGTGCTGTGCACCGTGGTCGACGAAGCCGTCGTGACCACGCCGTGGGGCAACGAAAGCGAGTGGTCGCAGATGAGCCTGCTCAGCAGCTTCCACAACGAAACCTTCGGCGGCGAGAAGTTCTTCCAGCTGCTGGATCGCCTGTCGAAAAACCCGGTCAAGCACCTGCCGATGCTGGAACTGATGTACCTGTGCCTGTCCCTCGGTTTCGAAGGCAAGTACCGCGTGCAAGCACGCGGCATGCTCGAACTCGAAGGCATCCGCGACGCCTTGTACCGGCAGATCCGTCAACTGCGTGGCGACGTGCCGCGTGAGCTGTCGCCGCACTGGGAAGGCCTGAACGACCAGCGCCGCAGCCTGGTGCGCATCGTGCCGGCGTGGATGGTGGTGCTGTTCACCTTCGTCTGCCTGGTGGTGATGTATTCCGGTTTCGCCTGGGTACTCGGCGAGCAGCGCGACACCGTTCTGCAACCTTTCCAGCCGCTAGATCCGGCCGCGGTCCAGCCGCAGTCGCAGCCGTAAACAGGGACGTGTCATGAAAAAGTTTTTCAAGAAAGTCGGCGCATTCTTGCGCAAGACCTGGGTCTGGACCTTGCTGGTGGTGCTGTTTGTCGCGCTGCTGGTGTGGTTCGTCGGACCGCTGCTGGCGGTGGATGACTACAAGTTCTGGGAAGGTTCGACCTCGCGCTTGCTGACCATCAGCGTGCTGTTCCTGATCTGGGGCCTGACCATGGTCTTCGTCAGCTGGCGCGCCGGTGTGCGTAAAAAAGCCGTCGAAGACACCGAAGACGGCCAGGATCGCATCCGCCGCGAAGAGCTGATCGACGAAGAAGAGAAGGAGTTGAAGGTGCGTTTCAAGGACGCCCTGAAAACCCTCAAGACGTCGAGCCTGTATCGCGGCCGCAGCGAACGCTGGCGCAGTGATTTGCCGTGGTACTTGCTGATCGGCCCACAGGGCAGCGGCAAGACCAGCCTGCTGGACTTCTCGGGCCTTGAGTTTCCGATCAACAAGATCGACCGCAAACTCACCCGCGACACCCAAGGCACCCGTCATTGCGACTGGTACTTTGCCGACCACGGTGTGCTGATCGACACCGCTGGCCGCTACCTGACCCAGGCGGACGGCGAAGTCGACGGCAGCGCCTGGAGTACCTTGCTCGACCTGCTGCGCAAGCGTCGCCGCAACCGTCCGTTGAACGGTGTGCTGGTGACCATTCCGGTGGAAACCCTGCTGTGCCCGGACGAGAAAGACCTCGAGACCCTGGCCCGCCAGGTGCGTGCGCGCTTGCAGGACGTGCATCAAAAACTCCACGTCGACGTGCCGGTTTACCTGGTACTGAGCAAGGCCGACAAGCTGCTCGGTTTCGACGAGTTCTTCGATCAACTGACCCGCGAAGAAAGCGATCAGGTGCTCGGCACGAGCTTCCGCAAAGAGCAGAGCGGCACCGATGTGACCGTGCTGCGCACCGAGTTCGAAGAGCTGCTGCGTCGCCTCAACAGCCAAGTGATCATGCGCATGCACCAGGAGCGTGACACCCAGCGCCGTGGCCGCATCCTCGATTTCCCGCATCAACTGGGGCAAATCGGCGAGCGCCTGTGCCTGTTCGTCGACATGGCGTTCACCGGCAACCGCTACCAGCGTGTCAGCCAGTTGCGTGGTTTCTACCTGACCAGCGCACCTAACTTGACTCAAGAAATGGACCAGACCACCGCCGGCATCGGCGCGAGCCTGGGCATGAACGCCGGTATGCTGCCGACCTTGCGCAGCGGCCGCTCGCGCTTCATTCACCATTTGCTCAGCCGGGTGATTTTCCCCGAGGCCGACCTGGCCGGGCTGGACAAGCGCGAACGCAGCCGCATCCATTGGGGCCAACGAGCGCTGTATGTGGGCGCGCTGGCGGCCTTGGCGTTGTTCGGCATGCTGTGGGCGGGTGGTTTCTCGGCCAACTACGAGCGCCTGGAAAACCTGCGCAACCTCGCCACTAATTGGACACAACAACGCGCGGCCCTGACCGCGCGCGATGATTCCATGGCGGTGCTCAAGCCGCTCGACACGGCCTACGCGGCGACTCAGGTCTTCCCGAAAAAAGGTGACGTGGGTTACCACGAGCGCGGCGGTCTGTACCAAGGCGAAGACGTCAACCCAGTGGTCAAGAGCGCCTACGAGCGTGAGCTCGAAGCGCAACTGCTGCCGAAAGTCGCGACGCTGCTGGAAGGGCAGATCCGCGCCAACATGCACGACCGCGAACGCTTGCTCAACAGCCTGCGCGCGTACCTGATGCTGAACATGAAAGACCGTCGCGACGGCCCGTGGCTCAAGGATTGGGTCGCCACCGAATGGTCCCAGCGTTATGCCGGCAACACCGCCGTGCAGAATGGTCTTAACACGCACTTCGAACGTTTGCTGCAGCAGCCGTTTATCTACCCGCTGAACGATCAGCTGGTGGCTCAGGCCCGTCAGGTCCTGCGCAGCGAATCGTTGGCCAACGTGGTTTACCGGATGCTGCGCGAGCAGGCCCGCAACCTGCCGGAGTACCGTCTCAGCCAACACCTGGGCCCACAGGGCTCGCTGTTTGTCGGCACCGATTACGTGATCCCGGGTTTCTACACCCAGCAGGGTTATCAGCAGTATTTCTCGGTCCAGGGTTCTGCGCTGGTCACCGACATCCTGCGTGACAACTGGGTGCTGGGCGAAGGTTCGGGCATCAGCGGCATGGACTTGCGCCGCCTGATGGTCGAACTGGAGCAACTGTACTTCCGCGACTACGCCAACTTCTGGAGTGAAGCGGTGGGCCAGGTGGCACTGCCCGCAATCAGCGACTTCAGTGAGGGCGCCGAGCAACTGGCGGGCCTGACCTCGGCCAACTCGCCAGTGCTGCAACTGCTGGTGGAAGTGCGCGAGAACACCCGTTTTCCAGTGATCGCCGAGAGCGCCGATGACGCTGCTGCTGCGGCCGAAAAACTCGCGGAGAAGGGCGGCAAGCTCGGCAAACTGGCCTCTGCTGCGGCGGACAAGGCCGCGGACATGGCGAAGAACTTGCCGGACACCGCGAAGAAATCCCTGCAACGTCGCTTCGAACCGTTGCACCGTCTGCTGGATGACAACAACGGCCCGGCCGCTGATTTGACCCCTGCATTGGCGGCGCTCAACGACCTGCAACTGCAACTGGCAAGCCTGGCCCGTGCCAGCGCGCCGGAGCAAGCCGCGTTCGAAATGGCCAAGACCCGCATGAGCGGCCAGCGCGATGCGTTGAGTGCGTTGCGCAATGCCTCCAACCGCTTGCCGCGTCCGGTCAGCGTGTGGTTCAACGTGCTGGCCGAAGACACCTGGCGCCTGGTGCTCAACGATTCCTACCAGTACCTGAACCAGCGCTATCAGAGCGAGCTGTACAGCTTCTATGGAAAGGCGATCAACAAGCGATATCCGTTCAGCGCCCACAGCACCAGCGACGTGGCGATCAGCGACTTCCGCGAGTTCTTCAAGGCCCAGGGCATCAACGATCGCTTCTTCGAGACGTACATGCGCCCGTTCGTGAGCGGTGATCCGGGCAACTTCCGTCTGCGCGTCATCGACGGTCACAGCCTGCCGATCTCCAAGGTCTACCTCGACCAGATGGCGGCGGCACAAGTGATTCGCCAGAGCTTCTTCTCGATCAACCCGGCCGAGCCGCAAGTGCAGTTCAAACTGGAGCCGTACACCCTCGACCCGGCCGTCAGCCGTTCCGAGTTCAAGTTTGGCGACAAGACCATCGAGTACCGTCACGGCCCGATCGTGCCGGTGTCGTTCAAATGGCCGACCGACGCTGAAGACGGTCGCACCAGCCTGGTCCTCGACAAAATGGCTGGCCGCCCGATCGGTATCGAAAAGAACACTGGCCCATGGTCGCTGTTCCGTCTGTTCGACCTGATGCAGACCGAGTACCTGAGTGGTCGCGACGTGCTGGTATTGAAGGCTGACGTCGGTGGCCTGCGCGCCAATTACCTGCTCAGCAGCCAACGCACGCCGAACCCGTTCGACATGGGCGTGCTGCGCACCTTCCGTATGCCGGTGCAGCTCTGATGCTGGTTGCCAGTCCCTGGCGCAGCGCTGCGCGTACCGACGCCGGCAAGGTTCGGGCGCGCAACGAAGATGCTTTCCTCGACTGTCCACAGCAGGGGCTGTGGGTGGTCGCGGACGGCATGGGCGGTCATCAGGGTGGCGACATCGCCAGCCAGTTGATCGTCGCCAGCCTGGCGGAATTGCCGGTGCAGGATGATTTCGACGAACGCCTCAAAGGCATTCGCCAGTGCCTGCACTGGTTGAACCGCCGCTTGGGTCAGGAGTTGACCGTCACCGCCGGGCGCCACGACAGCATCATGGGCAGCACCGTGGTGGCGCTGCTGGTGGACGGCAATCGCGCGGCCTGCATCTGGGCCGGTGACAGCCGTTGCTACCTGTGGCGCGGCCAGCGTTTGTATCAACTGTCCAAGGACCATTCGCTGCAACAGCAACTCATCGACGAGCAAAACATGAGCATCGAAGACGCCAAGGCTCATCCTGCCGCCCATGCCCTGACCCGTGCGGTCGGGGCGGCCGAGCAGTTGACCCTGGACGTTCTTGAGCTTGAGGTTTATCCCGGCGATGCGTTTCTGTTGTGCAGCGATGGTTTGTACAACGGGCTCAGCAGCGATGCCTTGGGCAATGCCCTGAGCCTGACCGCGCCGCACGTTGCGCTGGAGCGTCTGTTCGATGGCGCTCTGCGTGGCTCGGCGCGGGACAATCTGACTGCCGTGGTGATCCGCCAATGACCCAACTCATGCCGCCGCTCGACGACCTGCTGGTGAGCGACGAAGAAGTCAGCAACCTGACTTATTTCGCGTTCGCCAAGCCGAATAAAGCTGAGCCCGCGCTGGCGCCGACCAAGCCCAGCCTCGGCGAAATGCCGGACGTACTCGCAGGTCGTTACCGCATCGAGCGCCTGCTCGGTGCCGGCGGTATGGGCGCGGTTTACCGCGCACGGGATTTACTGAGCGAACAGTTCGGCGATCCCGACCCTTACATCGCGCTGAAAATCCTCAGCGAAGAATTTGCCGAATCGCCGGACGCCAGCGCCTTGCTCTACAGCGAGTTCGCCCTGACCCGGCGCCTGCGCCACGACAACGTGCTGCGTTTACACAGCTTTGACGTGGACACCGACTGCCAGCGCGCCTTCATCACCATGGAACTCATGCGTGGGCTGACCCTGGACAAATTACTCTGCGAGCGGCCCCTGGGCCTGCCGTGGAAAGAACTGCGCGACATCGCGCTGCCGCTGCTCGACGCGCTGGCCTATGCCCACTCGCGCGGCGTGCTGCACGGCGACATGAAACCGAGCAACGTGATGCTCAGCGAAGAAGGCGTGCGCTTGTTTGACTTCGGCCTCGGCCAAGCCGTGGAAGGCATCCTCCCCGGCCTGCCGCACCTGAGTCGCGACCGCTTCAACGCCTGGACCCCCGGCTACGCCGCCCCGGAACTGCTCGAAGGCCAACCGCTGACCGCCAGCGCCGACGTCTACGGCGTGGCCTGCGTGCTCTACGAACTGGCCGGCGGCAAACACCCGTTCCGCCGCTTGTCCTCGACCGAGGCCCGCGACGGCCAGCTCGAGCGCGAGCTGCACCCGCCGCGCAACCTGCCCAAACACTGCTGGCCAGCCCTGCGAACGGCGCTGGCTTTCGATGCGGCCAAGCGCACCATCACCGCCGCCCAATTGCGTGACGCCCTGGGCGCCACTTCGTCTTTGCTGCAACGCCTGCGATTTAAGGCGTAACGGATGACCACCGAACAGGGAGCAAGCAATGTTCAACCCGTCTAACGAAACGCATTTCAGCCTGACCGTTGAAGACTACGTCGGCGCCGTGCATTCGGGCGACCTGCAAGTGCTGTCGTTCACCGGCACCGAAGGCATCAGCCAGCCGTATTGCTTCGACCTCGAACTGGTCAGCGAAAACCCTGATCTGGACCTGGAACAGCTGCTGCACAAACAGGCATTCCTCGCGTTCGATCCACAGGGTTCGGGCATCCACGGCCAGATCTACCGCGTCGCCCAAGGTGACGCCGGCAAACGCCTGACCCGCTACAAAATTTCCCTGGTGCCGCACCTGCAATACCTGCATCACCGCACCAACCAGCGCATCTACCAGCAGATGTCGGCACCGAAAATCATCGCGCTGATCCTCGAAGAACACGGTATCAAGGGCAACGCGTACCGCTTCCAGCTCAGCCAACCGTGCCCGGACCGCGACTACTGCGTGCAGTACGACGAAACCGACCTGCACTTCGTCCAGCGCTTGTGCGAAGAGGAAGGCATTCACTACCACTTCCAGCACAGTGCCAAAGGTCATCTGCTGGTATTCGGCGACGACCAGACCGTGTTCCCGAAACTCGGGCAGCCAACGGCTTATGTGCAAGGCAGCGGCATGGTCGCTGACGAACCGGTGATCAAAGGCTTCAAACTGCGCCTGGAAACCCGTACCAGCCGCACCACCCGCCGCGACTACGACTTCGAAAAACCACGCCTGCAACTCGAAGCGGCGTACAAACCCGACGGCGAAAGCACCGAACCGGATCTGGAAGACTACGACTACCCTGGCCGCTTCCTCGACCGCGCGCGCGGCAAATTCCTCAGCCAACGCGCCCTCGAACGCCACCGCGCCGACTACCAGCAAGCCGAAGGCCACGGCGACCTGACCCGGCTCATCAGCGGCCACTTCCTGGAAATGTCCGACCACCCGCGCACCGAGTGGAACGACCTCTGGCTGCTCACGGAAATCGTCCACGAAGGCAAACAACCGCAAGTCCTCGAAGAGTCGGTCACCAGCGACACCACCGACAACAAAGACGACTTTCACCAGGGCTACCGCAACCGCTTCCTCGCCACCCCGTGGAACGTCTTCTACCGCCCCGCGCTGGAACACCCAAAACCCCGCGTACTCGGCAGCCAGACCGCCATGGTCACCGGCCCCAAAGGCGAAGAAATTCACTGCGACCAATACGGCCGCATCAAAGTGCAATTCCACTGGGACCGCGAAGGCCTGGCCGACGACAAAACCAGCTGCTGGATGCGCGTTTCATCGAGCTGGGCCGGCGACCGCTACGGCGCCATCGTCATTCCGCGCATCGGCATGGAAGTACTCGTCACCTTCCTCGAAGGCGACCCCGACCAACCGCTCGTGACTGGTTGCCTGTACCACAAGGAAAACCAAGTCCCCTACGAACTGCCGGCGAACAAAACCCGCACCGTGTTCAAAACACTGAGCTCACCGGGGGGCGGTGGGTTTAATGAACTGCGTATTGAAGACAAGAAAGGTGCCGAGCAGATCTTCATCCATGCCCAGCGGGATTGGGATGAAAACATTGAGCATGACCAGAAGATTCGCGTCGGCAACGAACGCCACGACACGGTGGTGAAGAACACCTACACCGAGCTGAAGGCGGAAGAGCATCGCACCACGATTGCTGATCGCAAGACTGAAGCTCGGATGGATGATCACCTGACGATTGGGCAGAACCAGCATGTGAAGCTGGGGACTGCGCAACTGACGAGTGTTGGGAAAGAGATTCATGTGAAGGCTGGGGCGAAGATTGTTATTGAGGCTGGCAGCGAACTCACCATTTTGGGGGGAGGGAGCTTTATCAAGCTGGATGCCGGTGGGGTGACGGTTGTTGGGCCGGTGGTGAAGATTAATGCGGGTGGTTCGGCCGGGAGCGGGACCGGGATCGGGATTAAACCGCCGGTGCTGCCGGGGGCGGCGGATAAGGATAAGGCGGGGAGTTTGATGGATCAGGCGTTGGGGAATGCGCCTGAGGAACCTAAACCTAGGACAAAGTACCTGTTATCGCTGTGAAGTCAGCGCTCAATGGATTTGAAAAATTGATTAAATATGGATCACACCTATGTTGATTAGCCCTCCATTTCTTCCGGCACCGACTGCTGGAGAGGACGACGAAGCGTTTCTGAATCGAGCCATGTTGTGTGGCGCTCCCGGGGACGGTTTTTTCCCAATCAGCTTTGATCTGAACTGGCATGGTGGTACCCACCTAAAAGCCCCTACAGAAGCCGGGCGCGTGTTGCCTGTACGCGCGATTGCCGACGGGACGTTAGCGTATTTCCGCGAACCAGCCCCTGTGGACGCAAGCGCTGAAGCCCCTTTGAATTACAGCGGATGGACTGACAATGGTTGCATTGTCTTGCGGCACGAAACCGAGATTGGTGAGGGTGCAAATTCGAAGGTGGTTTTCTATTCGATCTATATGCATCTTTCCAAAATAACGGTGAAAGATCTGAGGAAAGGAATGCAGATTTACCGTAAGGAAGCGCTCGGCGAGGCAGGAAAAATCTACGGTTCTGCTAATAAAATCCATTTTGAAATTATTGCGGATGACAACCAGGTCAAGAACCTGACAGGTCGGACGGAACGAGAGCTGGCATACCAGACAAAGTCTGGACGTAAAGAAAGCTGTTGGGGCGACATGTACTTTTGTCTGCCTCCAGAAGTTATGGGTTACACGGATCATCCTAGTTCATGGGCTGATTCGAACAACATGTCCAGTTGTGCATTTCGTCCGGAAGAAGATATTTTCGTGCGTATGAGTTATAGCCAAGGGCAATGCACGTTGAGTACTTACACGCTTGATGGCGAATGTATTGGTGAGCAAAAGGAGGAAAAAGATTTTGAGTACGAACTCTATGAGAAAGCCGCTGCCCGCTATCCTGGGTGTCCAAGCGCGGGTTACGAACTACTTCGCTTTGGCCGAGTACTTGGGCCTGATGTATTAGCACCTTCCAATGCGGCACATTGGCGAAAAATTGCTCTTCCTAGCGGAGCTGCTTGGTTTAATTTGAATGGCAACACGGTTACTTGTTTTAGTGATGCTGACTTCCCTCATTGGCAGGGGTGGAAGCTGATTGATGATGATGCTGATGAAGATAGTCATTGTCAGTCACCCTATTTGAGATCTCTACTGAAACTCGATGAAGATCCTCTTTATCCGGTTTCCAGAAATTTGGTAGAAATATCTCAGAATCCGAATATTAAGTATGCGCCTGCTAAGCCTGAGGAAGAGCATGTTTACAGCAAGAGCTATCGCATAAAGCAACATAACCAAGCGATCATCGAAACGGAAAGCTCCAAGCAGAAGCTAAAACGATGCATTTTTAAATTTCCAAGTGAGTGGGGCAAAAGCGATTTCGATACTCGTTATGGTTGGTTGCTAAAAGAGTCGGAACTGGGGCCACCTATGCCGGAAGGTGACTACGAAAAACTTAAAGCTCACCAAGAGGCTATGGCGTTTTGGGAGGAGGCTGGTTTAACGGATATAGAATCCAAGCACTGGCATTTTCCACCAAAAGAGTTTGTTGAAACGTTTAGGAAGTGCTCATGGTTGAGCGCAGGTGAATTAATACAATGCATCCCTCGGTCATTTGTTGGTGAGGATCATAAGAGTAAAATATTATATCGTGCAAGTATTCCATATTCTGGCGCTTCTCGCAGGGCTGTGAGAATTAAAGTGTCACTCAATGAAGTTATGCGAAAATATTTGGTTGTAACGAAGCAGCGTATGAGTCAGTTTATGGCAAATGGCTTGGTAGAGTCAGGGTTCTTTTCTCAGTTTTCGGAACTTGGAGAGGGTAAAGGCAAGACCTACGGAGATTGGTATGGTCGGGGGATTATTCAGGTAACGCATAAAGATAATTACATCAAGTACTTTAAACATCGAGGTCGGCAAGTAAACAATGAAACTCAGAACGTAGCTTGGAGAAATGCGGTTGGATCAGAATCTTATGACCAAGCTGAAAGCGCTGGTTTTTGGTGGGCGAAAAATAAGGCCAATAAAACAAGCGATCCTGTCGCTATGAATGTTGCGTGGCGGGTGGACGTGTGTGAGGACTTTAACTGGAAGACACACCAGTGTAGCGTTTCTCTCAGTGCGGAGAGTAGACTGAGCAATCCAACACTAGATTTAGTTGGGCGTCATGTGAATACAGGTAAGCCGACTACAACGATACGTATGAATGGATTGCCTGAACGAAGAGATGCATTTACCAATGTACAAGCGATATTGTCGGATCTGTTATATCCAAGCCCAGAGCCTGGAGAGTTGCCAGCACCAATTCCGTCGTTCATTAAGAGGCAAAAATAGTGATTAAGATCGTAGCTTTCTATTTGCTTTCCTCATTCTTTCTGGCACACGCTGGCGAAAATCTAATTGTTGAAACCGATGGTTGCGGAATGAAGGCAAGCAATTTCTCGGGCTTTTCATCTGAGGATACAAGTGAAGGAGAGACTATTATTAAATACAAATATAAAGACGGCAGGGTGCGGAATATCAAAATCAGTTGCGAAGATATGACTTTGGCGGATGCAATATCTGGAGATTATGTGCAAGAGAAGGATGGTTTGAAAGTTGGAATCGGATCGCATCCTTTGGCAAAGGCAAGGACGTATTCTGGTAGTAATTGGTCTGGTGTCGAGGGTGTTTATTTTTTGGGTGCGGTTTGCTTTACCACATCATTTGAGGCAGGAAAAAATCACGTGTTTTTTATAGATACATGCGGTGAGGAAAAGGACACGAATGAGGTAAGGAAGAGCATTTTGTCGCTCCTTAAGCACGCTGAAACGTATTACATCGAGCCTAATGCACAATAAATAGTATGGCGGGTTTGTATTTGGCAGTTTAATCCATCCTTCTCGCTGCAAGTGCGTTTTGCCTGGGCGTAAAGGGGGGGCTTATTTATAGAGTGGGTTTCGAGATATGGGGACAGATTCATTTAAGGTAGGTGAGCTTTCGGTAAATAAATTTGCCCCCATTGTTGTCGCGGGGCGATTGGAGCAGTACAGCTTTGACAACAACCAACGCTCATTTGGCTCGAAGGGATACCGAGAAGTGTTGATCAAGGCTTATGGCGTTACGAAGAAGCAACTGCAATCGGAAAGCCCTGCAATGAAAAGGATCGTTTATGGCCAGCCTTAAGAGGGTGTTGATGATCGGCAGCCTTCTTGCCGCCACCAGTGCCTTTGCCGAAGACCCGCCAATAGTCGGCATCGACGGACACACAGTGACGTTTCGAGCGACAAAATGGACGATGCCCGGTGTAGAGTCGGCGACTGCATGGTTCACCGCAAACGGCAAAACCTTCCCGCTCTTCAGCATCGACGTTGGCGTCGATGGGCACTCCGGTTGGCTTAGTCCTGACAAGAAAACCTTGTTGCTCGACCCGGTGAGCTTCGGCATGTTGTCGGTCGAGAATGGTGAAGAAAAGCCGGTGTCGCAACAGCATTGCGATGTGATCTCAATGGAGACCGGTTGCGTGCTGGCTGAGCGTTCTGCCAGCTTTTGTGTCGGTAAATGGGTGGGCAAAGAGTGGGTTTCCGAAGACGGCGAAGTGCTCAATCCCGCCTTGGAGACGAAGTCCCCAAAGGACTTGTTGAAGCATGTCATGGGCATCGACTCGGCGCAGTCCCGCGTAGAATCCATCGAATGGAGCCTGAGCTTTTTGAGTCCGGAGTCCTACATGGCGTGTCATCCCCCGTCGAAAAATGTTCAGACGTTCAACGACTTGGGTTTTTACTTGGCCGAGGGCGGTAACGATGAGCTTGCGCTGAAGTTTTATCGAGGCGTTGAGGCGGTCGGCAGGCGCACGGTGTTGATGTTGAACATGGCTGATTCACTGTGGCGACTTGATCGCAAAGATGAAGCGCAGCGGTATTACAGCGAGTATCGCGCGGCGATGAGCGCCGCCGGCAAAGCGCAGAAGATTTCGCAACGAGTAGTTGAGCGATCTGAAATTCAGGGACTGAAACAGTGAATATGTTCATCCGCTTTATCGTGTTGACCCTAGGGCTGCTACCCGCTTCATGCGCACTTGCTGCCCCGCAAGTCCTCAAGGAGATCCCGGCAAGCTTGCTGGGCGACGGATCACGCCAAAACGTGTTTGTTCTGTCGGGAGAAGCGGACGAGGCTTCCCAGCGGTTGCTGATCGCGCCGGTACAAGCACTCAGTGAGGGCATATTGCTCGATACGTCGAAGGCGTTGCCTTTGATCAAGAGCCAGTACTCGCCTGTTCTCCTGGATGGTTTCAGCGTCCGGGTTCTCAAAGGTCAAACTGGTACCATGACAGTTGTGAATCCACAAGAGGAAGAAGTGCTGGTCAAGCAGGGGCTCGTTGAAGCAGGGGATTACATTGCGCTGGTGACCAACGAGGAAGATAACGCAGTTTACAACTTCAACCTGTTGTTCGCGTTCAATAGAAGCTCAAGGCAGTTTGAGCTGAAAAGCGTGCTGCAAGTGACCAATAACAGTTCCTGTGATCGCTCACTTATCAGTGTCTCGGAGCTTCCCGAAGGGATGCTTGGACATGCCAGCCTTGCTACCTTCGATGGCCGTATGGCTCTTCAACAATTACGCATAGCGAAAATGGAAGCCCCAAAGGGCGGTTATAAAAAACTGATGACTGTCGAGTCGTCGGAGTTTCTGGATTCGGCTCTGGAGGCTTATCGCAAGGGTAATAACGACGCCTTCAGGTATGTGATGAGCTATGCACTGATGGGTGGTGGCTCACAAGACATCTGTGATCCAAACAGCTACCTCGTCCGTAAGTACTACTATCCGCAGCATGTTGGTTGGTCGAATGATCTCGGCTTTTTGTTGGGTGAGGCTGGTTATTTCCAGGAATCAATTGAGTTGTTGAGCGCTGTCATCGCATACAACCCAGGCCGTACCGTCGCTTATCTGAACATTGCCGACAGTTATTGGGCGGTGGGCGACAAGGCTCGAGCGGTGGCGGCGTACAAGCAATACGCATCGCAAATGTCTGAAGTGGAAAAGGCTTCTAAGATTCCGGCGAGGGTGAGTGAGCGTAGCGCTGGAGCGCCCGAATCATGATCAGGCTCAGAGCGCTCATTGAATGGGGTTCAGGCATTTGTTTCGCTGCTTTGTTAGTCCCTGCGCATGCTCGAGAAACATGCAACCCGGACAGTTTTTCCAATCCCGACTTGATCACCTGTGGCCAGCAAAGATTCGAAAAAGTCGACGCTGTGTTGAATGAGCAATACAAGAAAACCCTAGTCAGCTTGTCTCCCGCAGACAAGAAGCAGCTGACCGATGTGCAAAGAAAGTGGGTTCGCTTTAAAGAAGCGTATTGCGAGGATTTGTATCAGGCCGTTTTGCCGGGAGCGGAGGCGCCTATCGAAAAGCTGGCTTGTTTGGCGCAGACAACCAGTGCCCGCTTGGGTGAGCCCATTTATCTACAGACTGGTCTGCCTAATGATGGCTTTTACAAAGCTGCATCGTTGATGGCAGGGCAGGACCGCGAAAGCGGTCTGAAGGCCTCGATCAATCTGCTGGGAGGGGGTGACTTCGACGATCCGGTGTGGAAGCAATATGCGGATGCGCAGTGCGAGATGAGCTTTCGTCTGTTTCGTGAAGACATCGCTTATTGCGCTGTGCGAATGCGCTTTCAGATACCTATGAGCCGCTGAAGGAATAATCGGTTTGAAATATTTTTCTTCGTTTTTTGTAGTCCTGCTACTCCTCTCTCCGATGGCGGCTCACAGCGAAGTCACGACTGAGGTCTCTTGCTTCCGCTCGCAGGAGGGCAAAAACATCAATTTCGAATTCAGAACCTATTACGACTCGGTCACCAAATGGAGCGGTGCGGGCGTTAGGTATAGCAAGTCTGAGAAGGCCATTCCTCTCGTCTATCGGAACACTGAGGAAGAAGTCATGACGGAAGACGGGCCGTATCAGTTCACGACGACTTGGGTGGAGGTTTCTGACGGTGGGATGACGGGGGAGTATGAAAGGGCAACTCAGGGGGCTCGGGTGAACTCGATGTACTACACGAATTACAAATCCGGTAAGAAGTATTCGTTCGATCAAGATATCAGCATGGAAGCGTCACCAGAGACAGGTTGTCAGTGGTGCAGTGGTCAATTAATTCCGGACACCTCGATAGGTGGTTTCGACGCCATTGCCCGTTCGTAAACGGTCGGTGGCAGATATCCCAGTTTTGAGTGCAGCCGCTCGTTGTTGTAATACCCAACGATGTATTCAGTGATGTCACGTATCGCTTCGGCGTGGTTGGCGTAATCGCGCCGCCATACCCGCTCCATTTTCAAACTCAGGAAGAAGCGCTCCATCACTGAGTTGTCCCAACAGTTACCTTTACGGCTCATGCTTTGCTGCATGTTATTTCTTGTCAGCAGCGCCCTGTAGCTCGCGCTGGCGTACTGGCTACCGCGATCCGAGTGAGCGATCAGACCAAGTGGCGGTTGACGCTGAGCAACTGCCAGTTGCATGGCACTACACACCAGCTCGGCAGGCATGTTCGGGGCCATGGACCAACCCACGATCTTGCGTGAGAACAAGTCCAGTACCACGGCCAGGTACAGCCAGCCGCTACGGGTCCGGATATAGGTAATGTCCGCCACCCAAGCCTTGTTCACCGCCGCGGGTTCGAATTGACGATTCAACACATTTTCAGCGATCGGCAGGTCGTGGTTGCTATCGGTCGTGTGCACAAACTTGCGCTTCCAGGCCGAACGCAGACCGTTGGCGCGCATCAAGCGACGAATTTTATAAACGCCTATTTCCATACCCTTAGCGCGCAACGCTTTACGCAACGGGCGACTGCCATAGCTGCCGCCACTCGCAGCAAACGACGCCTTGAGTTGCACAGTCACGGGACAAATCGAGGCTGGCGCTCCAGCACGCTTGTTGGCCTCGTAGAAACCGGATCGGCTGATACCCAGCAGCCGACAGACATACGCCACCGAATAAGCCTTCTGTTGCAGCTGACGAACCAGGCGATACGTTACTTCAGCTCGCGGGCAAAGAAGGCGGTGGCTTTTTTTAATACATCGTTATCCATCTTGAGCTGGCGGTTTTCCTGCTCCAGCTGCCGGATGCGCTGTTGCTCAGCCGTCAACGGTTTGCCGATTCCGGCCTCTCCCAGCTGTTCAGCCTCGTACTGCTGTACCCAGCGCCGGACGGCGGTCTCACCAATATTCAGGTCGCGACAGACCTGCGGAACGGCCAGTCCTTGGTCCTTGATCATCTTTACGACTTGCAGCTTGAAGCTGTCGTCGAATGCCCTGCGTTTGCCAGTCATGAAAAACTCCTCGATAGATGCATTCTCCACCTATCGAGGTGTCCGGGGAAATTAGACCACTACAGTGGTAAGTCGAGATCATCAAGAAAAGAGGACTCAACGTCCCCTTTTCGTTCTGTGTGTCCCCTATCCTTTGGCTCCTACGGCATGTAATCCAGTGGCGCCTTGCGCCAATCGAATTGTTCGGCATACCAGCGTTGAATCGGGCCTGGCAAACGTCCTTTCCAGCCCTGCACGTTAGTGTAGTAGCGCACACGGTAGTTCTGCTTCTGATCGCTGACCAGCACCGCGACCCAAAGTTGAGCGTCGCGCCCACGCATGAGTAGTGCAGCGTTGGGAGGCGGAAGCCCCAATACTCGAATTTTGGCGACTTGAGCCCCCAGGTTGTCTGCGGCTGACTCGTCTACGTAGTAAAACGAGTCACTGGCATCCAGAATGGTTTGATAGTCATCCTTAAGCAATTGCCGAGCTGCGTCGTCTTCTTCTTGCGTGCGGACTAGCCCTAGGGACAGCAGGTCATAGTTCATATTAAGTGGCTGTTCGGATGCGACATAACGTCCACCGAAGGATGCGTCAGTTCCTCGGCATTCACCCACTTGGATGACGTAAAGGAGGCCGGTGCTTGGTGTCATCAGTAACGTGCAATCTTCGCTGCGATAAATACCTTGGGAGCCTTCCAGGTTGAACGTATCAGTCAACGTTCCTGAGCTCATTTTATTAGCCGCTTTTACTGTGAAATCGAATTGTGGCGCGCGCCCGCTTATCTTCCATTCGGCGCTGTCGAATCGCCCATCAGGGATACGTCGCCAAGTCCCTTTCCAGTTGAAAGGTTTACCTGCGTGTTGGAGCGCTACAATCCGCATCAAATAACTGCGTCGCAAGCAATGAAAGTCGGTAGCGCAGTGGTCGCGGTGTTTAATCCACTCGCGTTGATCAGCCTTCAGTGTCACCGTGTCCTTCACTGTCGCCTTTGCCGTTTTCCATACCTGCCCCAATTTACTATCCAGTCCAAGCGTGTATGGGTCAGTACAGATTGCTTTTTCTGTAGGTGTAGCGGCATTGGCGCAGTCGAAACTGTTGGCGGCAGCAACTGTGGTAAAGGCCATACTGGACAGCATCATGGCGTGGATAAGGGTAGAGCGCGGTAAGGCAAAGGGCATCTGGAGAGTCCATTCTGGAAGTGCGGCACTAGTATGCGTAGATGCATGGTGATTTTAAGTATTTTTTGTACCTTTGGAAGTGATCGGTAGTATCAACACTTCATCTCGGAGTACAAATATTACTGATGCATTTGAATGAAGAAGGGGACGTAAAGTCCCCTTCATATTTTTGCTACACCTTCCCTCGATGCACCGCCGGATTCGACGAATCAATATGATCCAGCGCTCGCTCCACCAACAACCGAACCCCATCCGACATTCTGCTGATCGCCAGTGCTACGGAGCGCAGCGTGCCTTCCACATCGTCGGCCAGGTTGGCGGCGATGGCGCTGATGGATAGCAGGTCTTCCGAGGCGTTGGCCAGGAGGGCTTCGGTGTCGATGTCGGGGGAGACGGTGAAGAGGTTGCCTTTGCGAGGCTTGGGCTTCTCGGGCGGTGGGGCGAAATGGTGGTTGAGGGCGCGTTCGGCGGCTTCGTGGAGTTTCTTCGAATCGAGGGATTCGTAGGGGGATGTGTCTTCGTGTTCTGGTGGATTCGGTGTTGGCTTGATCAAAGGTATAAATCCCGTAATTAAGGAGCCGACACCGTTTCGCTTGCACTTCGAAAGAGGTGGCAGCTGTGCATAGGTGTGCAAGACCGGCGGGATTCCCGGCAGACCCGAAGGTCTCCCATACACAACTGCCATAACGGTTCGCGAGCATAGAAAAATGCTCGATGAATTGCCATAACCATTGTGTATCCCGCCGGACTTGCACGTCCGTATCACCGATTTTGCGGCGACCAACAAAGACTATCGGCCGAGCGCAAAGCTGCCTAGTTCACGAACACCCCCGCGTGTTGAAGGAAACTTCCGATAGCGTCGAGCGTAGAAACACCAAATCTTCCACGCTTTTAAACACACACGTTTCGTCAATGACTTGGTAGTCATCAGCGTCAAAAAGCGCGTCATCTTCTTCTAACGCAACGCGATGCTGTCGTTATCGTCCGAAGCCGCTACACTGCGCCGGCCGTTCATTTTTCTCTTGAGGCTGTGCGCATGAAATTTCGTTTTCTTCTGTGGATGCTGGGTTTGTTGATGGGTAAGGCCAGCCGGACTAATCCTGCGTTTCAGCAGCAGTTGGGTGACAAGGAATTGGTGTTTCAGCTACAGACCCAGGACGGGAAGGTGGCGCGGCATTTCTTTGTGAAGGACCAGCGGATTACCAGCAAATCGGGTGTGTATGCCGAGCCGGCGTTTGCGATTGCGTTTAAAGATGCGGCGTATGGCTTTGCCACGATGCAGGCGAAGAACAAGCAGTTGGCGTTTATGACGGGGATTCAGGACAAGTCGATTCAGATCAAAGGGAATCCGGCGTTGGTGATGTGGTTTCAGGGGTTGACCAAGTATTTGAAGCCTAGGAAGGCTAAAGCCAAGGCGAAGGCTTGAGTGTTGGGTTGGGGCTGTGACGCAGAGCGTCACGGGATGCGTTACCACGCAGAGCGTGGGAACGATCAAGAGTTGAGTGTTTGACCCTGTGGTGATTCAGTTGGATCGGCGGGGGATTCATCGCGGGCAAGCCCGCTCCCACAGGGATCACCTCAATCCTGTGGGAGCGGGCTTGCCCGCGATTGTTTTTAGGTCTGGCTGAATTGCGAAGCCAGTTCGCGCAACAGCACTTCAGCCTCAAGCACTTTGGTGACGACGTCGTTGGCTTTTTCGCGGCTCAGGCCGACGCGTTCGAGCAGGGCGTCGGGGATGTCTTCATCCGGGCCGGAGCCGATGCCGCGGCCGCGTAGCAGGCGCACGGACAGGCAGACGAGGTTCGGGTATTCGGCATAGTCGCCGTCGTAGTGCGGGTCGTGTTGGAAGCGCAGGGCGGTGGCCAGTTCTTCGGGCATGTCCCAGTAGCGCATCAGCCATGAGCCGATCTGTTCGCGGCTGATGCCCAGCAGGTGTTGCTCGACGTAGCTGTGGCACAGGTGCTGGTTGACTTCCAGGTGGCGGCAGATCAGCGAGAAGTGCGGCGGGAAGACGTGGGCCAGCAGCAGGTAGCCAAAGTTGTGCAGCAGGCCGGCGAGGTAGGTCAGGCCGGCTTCCGGGCGCTGGGCGCGCGGCATGGCACGGGTCAGGCCTTCGATGACGGCGGCGGTGTAGATCGACTGCTGCCAGTACGGCGTGGCGTGTTGCGGGTGGTCTTTGGGCAGGCTCAGGGTTTTGCCCAGGGCCAGGCCCAGCGCGAGGTTGATCACCAGGTCGAAACCCAGGACCCGCACAATCGCGTCTTCCACCGAACGAATCTTGCCCGGCGAGGCGTAGTACGGCGACGCGGCCCAGCTGACGACTTGTGCCGCCAGCGCCGGGTCGGTTTCGACGACGCCGGTGATGTCGTCGATGGTGGCGTTGGGGTCGACGCGCAGCTTGATGATTTTCTGCGCGGTCTCGGCCAGCGGCGGAATCTCGATGGTCTCTTCCAGGCGTTGCTGGATGCGTCGTGCGGTGAACACTTGAACGGCCTGGGTGATTTCCTTGCGGTCATCGTCGGGGCGGTCGAGGTTGGGGCGGATGCTGGTCAGGTTCTCGCCGAAGTTGGCGGCGCTGGCCTTGGTCAGCATGGTCTTGAAATCTTCGCTGGTGATTTCCAGCAGCAGGCCCGGCTCGCCCGAGTTGATCAGCAACTTCGGTTCGCGCAGCAGGCTTTCTTCGTACAGGCACGGCGAACTGGTCAGCGCCGGCAGACCGGGCAGCAGGCTGAGGCTGTGTTTGCCGAGCATCTTCACCAGGCGTTCGGTGGGCACGGCAGTGAGGCGGCGGCCGGTCAGTTCGGCGAGGCGATTGAGGTCCAGCAATTGGCTTTGCGGGAACAGCACCATCAGCGCGCCAACGGCGTCATCCAGCAACACGGCTTGTACTTTGCGCGAGGCGTTCAGGCCGTGGTGGTCCAGCACTTCTTCGTAGGCAATCCCCAATTTGCCCAGCAGCAACCGAATAACAGACGGAGCGTGCAGGGGTTCTGGGGCGAGGGCAGCTTCAGTCATGGTCTGTATCCGTATTCAAACAATCGCAGGAGTATAACCAGCTTGTTTAAAAGCATCGTCCACAAACTGCGACGGTGCTCACACTTGGCCGTATTGCTGCCCATGGCGCAGCCAGCGGTCGAGCAACGGGCTGACGTGGGTCGGCCAACGCTCCAGCAATGCCTGGGCGGCGTCGCGCACGGCGGGCAACAGATCGGCGTCGCGCATCAGGTCGGCGACCTTGAATTGCAGCAGGCCGGTCTGGCGGGTGCCGAGCATTTCGCCGGGGCCGCGCAGTTCGAGATCTTTTTCGGCGATGACAAAACCGTCGTTGGTTTCACGCATGATACCGAGGCGCTGACGGCCGATCTGTGACAGCGGCGGATGGTAGAGCAGCACGCAATGGCTGGCGGCGCTGCCCCGACCGACACGGCCACGCAACTGGTGCAGTTGCGCGAGGCCAAGGCGCTCGGGGTTTTCAATAATCATCAGGCTGGCGTTGGGCACGTCGACGCCAACTTCAATCACGGTAGTGGCGACCAGCAGTTGCAGGTTGCCGGCCTTGAACTCGGCCATCACGGCGGCTTTTTCCACCGGCTTCATGCGGCCGTGGATCAGCCCGACCTTCAACTCGCCGAGTGCGGCGGTGAGGTCTTCGTAAGTGGTTTCGGCGGCCTGACAGGTCAGCTCTTCCGACTCTTCAATCAGCGTGCACACCCAATAGGCCTGACGCCCTTCAGCACAGGCGCCGCGTACGCGTTCGATGACTTCAACGCGTCGGGTGTCGGTGATCAGCACGGTGTTGACCGGCGTTCGACCGGGCGGCAGTTCGTCGAGGATCGAGGTGTCGAGGTCGGCGTAGGCGCTCATGGCCAGCGTACGGGGGATCGGTGTGGCGGTCATGATCAACTGATGCGGGCACATCCGCCCGCCGACGCCTTTCTGCCGCAACGCCAGGCGCTGCTGCACGCCGAAGCGGTGTTGTTCGTCGATGATCACCAGCGCGAGGTTCTTGAACTGCACTTCGTCCTGGAACAGCGCGTGGGTGCCGACCACCATCGGTGTGCCGCCAGCGATTTGTTCCAGCGCAGCGACGCGGTTCTTGCCCTTGAGCTTGCCGGCCAGCCACGCGACTTCAATGCCCAGCGGTTCGAGCCAGCGCTTGAAGGTGATGAAGTGCTGCTCGGCGAGGATTTCGGTGGGTGCCATCAATGCGACTTGATAACCGGCTTCCAACGCCTGAAGCGCGGCGAGGGCGGCGACCACGGTTTTGCCCGCGCCGACGTCGCCCTGAATCAGGCGCAGCATCGGTTCGTGCTGGCTCAGGTCGTAAGCGATTTCGTTGCCGACCCGTTGCTGTGCGCCGGTCGGTGCGAAACCCAGATTGGCCAGGTACTTGGCCGGCAGCGTCGTGGCTTTCGGCATGGCGGGCGCGCGCAGGGAACGCATGCTCTCGCGCAACCGCTGCTGGGACAGTTGATGGGTCAGCAGTTCTTCGAAGGCCAGACGGTGCTGCGCCCAGTGATGACCGAGGGCGAGTTCGTCGACGTCGGCATCGGCGGGCGGGTGATGCAGGTAGCGGATTGCGTCGGCCAGCGGCGCGAGTTGATAGTCCCGCGCCAGTTCGGTTGGCAGCCAGTCGGGCAGGCTGGTCGGGCCGAGCATTGTCAGGGTTTGCATGCACAGTTGGCGCAAACGCTGTTGGGTCAGGCCTTCGGTGAGCGGATACACCGGGGTCAGGGTTTCATCCACCGGCGGCGGTTCGTCGCCGGTAATGGCGCGGTATTCCGGGTGGTAGATTTCCAGCCCCGAGGCACCGGGCCGGGCTTCGCCGTAGCAGCGAATCCGCGTGCCGCGTTTGAGGCCTTCTTTCTGTGCGTTGCTGAAATGGTAGAAGCGCAGGCTGAGCCCGCCGGTGCCGTCCTGCAGGCGTACAACGAGACTGCGGCGACGGCCCATGACCACGTCGGCGCCGCTGACGGTGCCTTCGATCACGGCGTCTTGCCCCGGTCGCAAATGGCCGATCGGGACCACACGGGTGCGGTCCTGATAGCGCAGGGGCAGGTGAAACAGCACGTCCTGAAGATTCTCCAGGCCGACCTTGGCCAGCTTCTCGGCCATGGCCTCGCCGACACCCTTGAGTGCCGTCACCGACACTTGCGACAACTCGGTCATGACAGCAACTTACGCCGCCACCACCGGCACGGACGGCTTGGCCACCGAGCACAGGCGAATGGAGTCAGCGAGGATTTCAATCGCCTTCGGGCGCGGGAAGCTGGCGCGCCAGGCGATGGCCACGGTGCGGAACGGCACCGGCGGCGTCAGTGGACGCACTTCGATCACGCCGGGGGCGTAGTGATGGCTATCGACGGCCGACAGCGGCAGGATCGAGATGCCGAGGCCGGACGCGACCATGTGGCGGATGGTTTCCAGGGAGCTGGATTCCACCGTGGTGTGCTTGGCGCCGTCGTTGCCTTTGGTCAGGGTCGGGCAGGCTTCCAGTACCTGATCGCGGAAGCAGTGGCCTTCGCCGAGCAGCAGCAGGCTCTTGTCGTTGAGCAGGCTGGCGTCGATGGAGTCTTTTTGTGTCCACGGGTGCTGGGCCGGCATCAGGACGTAGAACGGTTCGTCGTAGAGCGGCAGGGTCAGCACGTCGGCTTCGTTGAACGGCAGGGCGATGATGATCGCGTCGAGCTCGCCGTTGCGCAGTTTGTCGCGCAGCACGTGGGTGAAGTTTTCTTCGATGTACAACGGCATCTGCGGGGCGACCCGGTGCAGTTGCGGAATCAGGTGCGGGAACAGGTACGGGCCGACAGTGTAGATGGCGCCGACTTTCAGCGGGGCGGTCAGCTGGTTTTTGCCGGCCTGGGCCAGTTCGCGGATGCCTTGGGCTTGTTCCAGGACTTTCTGCGCCTGGGCCACGATGCCTTCGCCGACCGGGGTCAGGCGCACGGCACTCTTGCTGCGCTCGAAAATCAGCACACCGAGTTCGTCTTCAAGCTTTTTCACGCCCACCGACAGGGTCGGCTGGCTGACGTGGCAACGCTCGGCCGCGTGGCCGAAGTGCTGCTCTTGGGCGAGGGTAACGATGTAGCGTAATTCTGTGAGAGTCATAGCAAGCGTCCATGAAGTTGCGCGCCAAGCATAACGGCTGCAATCGATAGACGCACGTTATCAGAGTGAGTGTGTTGAGTGACACCGGGTAATGCAGGTTTGCCGCTGGCAGATACGCAAAAGGCACCTTTCGGGTGCCTTTGCTGGCTGTTGCATAACCGTGTAGGAGCCGAGCTTGCTCGCGATGAGGCGATAACATTCAGCATCATCGTTGACAGCTATACCGCTATCGCGAGCAAGCTCGGCTCCTACAAGGAATTTGCGTTTGGCTTAACGGCGGCGTTTTTCCAGCGAGTACAGGAACGGTGCCGTGATTTCGATGGTGCCGTTGGTGAGCATGTCGGCCGGTGGCTTGGGCAGCGGTTGGGCGCGGCGGATCATTTCCAGGGTCGCCCGGTCCAGATCGGCAGTGCCGGAGCGGCCCACCAGCTCGAACGACAACACGTTGCCTTCACCATCCACGACGAAGCGCAGACGGTTGGTGCCTTCCTTGCCCCGCTGCTGCGCACTGGCCGGGTACTTTTTGTACTTGCCCAGGTGAGCAAGCAAAGTGCCTTCCCAGCTGGCTTTGGCAGCCTGCTGTGCGGGCGATGGACCCGGTGCCGGTTGTGCGGATTTCTCGGTCGGTGCCTGGGTCGGCTGCGCGTCGCTCGGTTTTTCCTCGGACGGTTTTTCCTTCGGCGGCTCCGGCTTTTTCTCCACAGGCTTGGGCGGTTGCGGCTTGGGCTTGGGTTTGACCGGCTTGGGCACGGCAATCTCGGCCTTCGGCGCTTCAGCGAGCTTCGGGATCGGCAGTTCTTCCACCGGGGCCGGTGGCTGTGGCGGTGTGACGACCTTGGGCGGTGCAGGCGGTGGCGGTGCCGGGACCGGTGCCAACTCGACCAGCATTGCCTGCGGCGGCAATTGGATCGGCGGGCGCGACGTCCAGTTCAGCGCCAGCGCGATGGCCAGTGCGTGAACGCCCAGCACCACGGCCAGGCTACCGCTGTAACGCGTCAGCTTATGGCGCGTCGTGGTCATTTCTTGACTGCCGACTCAAGCCCGACCAGACCTACCTTCAGGTAACCGGCTGAACGCAGGTTGTCCATCACGCTCATCAGGTCGCCGTAATCCACGCCTTTATCGGCCTGGAAGAAGATCGTCGTGTCTTTCTTGCCCTTGGTCTTGGCGTCGAGTGTGGCGCCGAGTGCCTCGGCCTTCACTTCGTCTTCGCCGAGGAACAGGCGCTGGTCAGCCTTGACGCTCAGGAATACCGGCTTCTCCGGCCGTGGCGCTGGCTTGGCGGTGGAGGCGGGCAGGTCAACCTTGATGTCCACGGTGGCCAGCGGCGCTGCCACCATGAAGATGATCAACAGCACCAGCATCACGTCGATAAACGGCGTGACGTTGATTTCGTGGTTCTCGGCCAGATCGTCGTCTGCGCCTTCTTTCAAATGCAAGCCCATGGCTGATTACCCTACTTTGACCATGTGCGGTTGCGTGGAACGCTCGGTGGTCGGCAGGTGATCGAGGTCACGGCTGACCAGCAGCAGGACTTCAGCCGAGGCATCGGACACTTGGGCCTTGTAACCGGCGATGGAGCGGGCGAAGACGTTGTAGATGACAACGGCCGGGATCGCGGCAACCAGGCCCAGCGCGGTCGCCAGCAGGGCTTCGGCGATGCCGGGAGCCACAACAGCGAGGTTGGTGGTCTGGGTTTTGGCGATGCCGATGAAGCTGTTCATGATGCCCCATACGGTGCCGAACAGACCCACGAACGGCGCGGTGGAACCGATGGTGGCGAGGACGCCGGTGCCGCTGCTCATGTTGCGACCACAGGCGGCCACCAGGCGCTCAAGACGGAAGGCAACACGTTCCTTGATGCCTTCTTTCTCGCGGCTGTTGACCGACAGGCGCATTTCTTCCAGGGCGTCGTGGACCAGCAGGTTGGCGAGGGTGCCTTCCTTGGTCGCCGAAGCGCTGGCTTCTCTGAGCGTGGTGGCTTTTTTCAGGTGGACGATTTCGGTGCGCAGACGACGCTTGGCGCCTATCAGCTCCAGACCCTTGGCGATCCAGATCGTCCAGGTGATGATCGAGGCAATGGCCAGGCCGATCATCACGATTTTCACGATGATGTCGGCGTTCTGGTACATGCCCCATGGCGACAGGTCGTGGGCCATGCCCAGGGTGTTGTCGGCTTCGAGTACTTCAGGAACGTCTGCAGCGTCAACAGCCTGAACCGGATCGGTCGCGGCAGGAGCGGCGGCCGGGGCTGCGTGATCGGCTGGCGCGGGTGCTACGGCGGCGGCCGGAGTGGCTGGCACTTGTGCATCAGCGAAGGCGGCGGTCGGCGCCAGCATCACGCTCAGCAACAGAGCGGCCACTGCACTCCAGGCGCGAGGGCGTTTGGTTGGCGAAGCGGGGAATTGATTGCGTGTCATGCTGGCCGGACCTGAGAGAATAAAGACGGTGAGTGTTCTTCCAGGCCTCGAGGGGCCGAGAACAAAAGTGGCGTGCATTATTGCAAGTAATTCTTGTTAACAAAAGTAATAGAGTCTCTTTTTTTCCTGCATTGCTAGCCGCTCGTCCTGTACCGGCGGTAGTCTGTGGCTTTCCGATGGGAGTTTTCTGATGTCCGCACCCTCTGTTCTGATCGCCGGTTGCGGTGATGTCGGCAGCCGCTTGGCCACCCAACTGCTGGTTTCGGGGTGGGAGGTTCACGGCTTGCGGCGTGATGTCTCGCGCTTGCCCGAGGGTGTGATTGGCGTGGCCGGCGACTTGTTCAACAAGGATTGCCCCGCGACCTGGCCAATCGGTGCGGTGGATTACCTGGTGTATTGCGCGGCTGCGACCGATCACGATGAAGCCGGTTACCGCGCCGCTTATGTCCAGGGTTTGAAGCATGTTCTGGAGTGGCTGGACGACTATGGGCAGGCACCTAAACGCCTGTTGTTCGTATCCAGCAGCAGTGTGTACGGCCAGCAGCAAGGTGAATGGATCGATGAGACTTCGCCAGCCGCGGCGGTCGGCTATTCCGGGCAGGTGATGCTTGAAGCCGAGCAAGTGGCCCTGAACAGTGGCATCCCGGCCAGTATCGTGCGCTTGACCGGCATCTACGGCCCGGGCCGTGAATGGTTGCTGACTCAGGTTCGCCGCGGTTATCGCGTGGTGACCGAGCCGCCGTTGTACGCCAATCGCATCCATGCCGACGATGCGGCAGGGCTGCTGGCGTGTCTGCTTGAAGCGGACCACCGCGGCGTGGTGCTGGATGAAGTGTACATCGGCGTCGACGATGCGCCGGCAGCGCTGGCGGATGTGGTGGGCTGGTTGCGCGAATATCTGGGCGTTACCGAATGGGCAGAAGACGCCAGCGTGCGCCGCACCGGCAGCAAGCGTTGCAGCAACGCCCGGGCGAAGGCGTTGGGCTGGACGCCGAAGTATCCGAGTTATCGCGAGGGTTATGCCGCGATCCTTGAGGGCCAGGGCTAACGCCACATACAACTGTGGGAGCGGGCTTGCCCGCGATGGCGGCGTAACAGTCAACCTGGATGTTGAATGTTATGACCTCATCGCGGGCAAGCCCGCTCCCACAGGGTTATCTTTTGGCTTCAGATCCGGGTTACTGCTTTTCCAGCACCCACTTGCGATCACCCGGCGTGAACGAAGGCATCTCGTCCGCCTGTGCCGCGTTCATCGTCTGGAAAATCTCCAGTTCGTCACCCTTGCGGGCGAAGATCCAGGTATTGCCCTGACCGTTCAGCTGCAACCAGATGTTGTCGTTGCCGCCGCTCATCGACGCGCAATCACCGGCCAGGCACAGGGCATAGCGGTCTGCGCCGGGCAGGCCGGCAACCTGGCCGTCCGCCTGGAATTGCACGGTATTGCCTTCGCCGGGGCCGCTGACGATTTTCCAGCTGCCGCCCATGTAGGCCGAGTACAGCGAACGTTCGAAGCTCGCACCAATCGGTGCGCCCTCCGGAACCTGAATCTGCGCGCGGTCGAAGACTTGCGCAGGCTCATTGTCACTGGCGATCTGGCTCAGTCGCTTGCCGTCACGCTTCAGCTCGCTGGCGGAGCTGCCATAAAAGTCGACTTTCCAGGCGCCGGACTGTTCGCCCAGCAGCTTGCCTTCGACATTTTCAAATCCGTTGGTGTAGCGGGCCTGTCCGGCCTTGGTGTTGATGTCCCATTCCAGGTTCGGACCATAGGCCTGGAGCGCTTCACGCAGGGGGCCGCCTTTGGCTGCAGCGTCGATCGCCACCTGATTGATCCAGGTGCCGCTGACGTCACGGTCGGCAGGGTTGCTGGCACAACCGCCCAAGAGTAGGGCGACCAGCGAGAGAGCTAGCGCTTGGCGCATGGTGGAATCCTTTCAAAACAAGATCGGCGCAGCCTTTTGGGGCTGCGCCGTGCGTATTACTCGATGACCAGAATGGCGTCCATCTCAACCTGCGAACCCTTTGGCAGGGCAGCTACGCCGATGGCGGCGCGAGCAGGGTAAGGCTGGTCAAAGTACTTGCCCATGATCTCGTTGACCTTGGCGAAGTGGCTCAGGTCGGTGAGGAAGATGTTCAGTTTGACGATGTCCTTGAACGAACCGCCAGCCGCTTCGGCCACGGCCTTGAGGTTCTCGAACACCTGGACGGTCTGGGCTTCGAAGCCTTCAACCAGTTCCATGGTTTTTGGGTCCAGAGGAATTTGACCCGACATGTAAACAGTGTTGCCAGCCTTGATCGCCTGGGAGTATGTACCGATAGCGGCCGGGGCCTTGTCGCTGGTGATAACAGTCTTGGTCATGAATGACTCCTTGTAATAGTGGGCTTTACGCACGCATGCGGGTGATGCGGATCACCCCGGTCAAGGCACGCAGTTTCTTGATCACGCGGGCCAGATGCACGCGGTCGTGCACGCTGACTACCAGTTGGACCACGCTGATACGACCGTCGCGTTCGTCCATGCTGATTTTTTCTATGTTGCCGTCGGCCGCATTGACGCTGCTGGCCAGCAGCGCGATCAGGCCGCGCTGGTGTTCCAGTTCGACGCGCAACTCGACGTTGAATTCGCCGGTGACATCCTTGGCCCACGAGAGCTGGATGCATTTTTCCGGGTTGTGGCGGATTTCGCTGATGTTGCGGCAGTTGTCCAGGTGCACGACCATGCCTTTGCCCGCTGACAGGTGACCGACAATCGGGTCTCCCGGGATCGGTGTGCAGCACTTGGCGTAGCTGAGTACCAGACCTTCGGTGCCGCGAATCGCCAGCGGGCCTTCCGGGCTTGGCAGCTGCTCGCCTTCGCCAAGCAGGCGGCGGGCGACCACATAAGCCATGCGATTGCCCAGGCCGATGTCTTCGAGCAGGTCTTCGATCAGTTCGAGGCGGTACTCGGTGAGCATCGCCTTGACGCGCTCGGCCGCAACTTTTTCCAGCGAGCTGTCGAAGCCGTTCAAGACTTTGTTCAGCAGGCGTTCGCCCAGGCTGATGGATTCGGAGCGGCGTTGCAGTTTCAGCGCATGGCGGATGTGCGTGCGCGCCTTGCCGGTGACTACAAAGTTGAGCCATGCCGGGTTCGGACGTGCGCCGGGGGCGCTGACGATCTCGACCGTGGAGCCGCTTTGCAGCGGTTCGGACAGCGGTGCGAGACGACGATTGATCCGACAGGCGATGCAGCTGTTGCCCACGTCGGTATGCACCGCGTAAGCGAAGTCGACCGCCGTGGAGCCTTTGGGCAGCTCCATGATCCGGCCTTTGGGCGTGAACACGTAGACCTCGTCCGGGAACAGGTCGATCTTCACGCTTTCGATGAATTCCAGCGAGTTGCCGGCGCGTTGCTGCATTTCGAGCACGCCTTTGACCCACTGGCGGGCGCGGGCATGCGTGCCTTTTGGCTGTTCGTCGCCGCTGGATTTGTACAGCCAATGGGCGGCGATGCCGTTGTTGGCCATCTCTTCCATTTCACGGGTGCGGATCTGGATCTCGATCGGTACACCGTGCATGCCGAACAGCGTGGTGTGCAGCGACTGGTAGCCGTTGGCCTTGGGGATTGCGATGTAATCCTTGAAGCGCCCCGGCAACGGCTTGTACAAATTATGCACAGCACCCAACACGCGGTAGCAGGTGTCGACCTTGTCGACGATGATCCGGAACGCGTAGACGTCCATGATCTCGTTGAAGGCCCGACGCTTGCCGCGCATTTTCTTGTAGATGCCGTAGAGGTGTTTCTGGCGACCGCTGACCTCGCCCTGAATGCCGTCGATGGCCAGGCAGTGGCTGAGGGACTCTTCGATCTTGTTGACGATTTCCTTGCGGTTGCCCCGGGCGCGTTTGACCGCCTGGTTGATCCGCGCGGAACGCATCGGGTGCATGGCCTTGAAGCCGAGGTCTTCGAATTCTATGCGGATGGCGTGCATGCCCAGCCGGTTGGCGATGGGCGCATAGATTTCCAGGGTTTCCTTGGCGATCCGTCGGCGTTTTTCGCCGGACAGCACTTCCAGGGTCCGCATGTTGTGCAGGCGGTCGGCCAGTTTGACCAGGATCACGCGAATATCGCGCGCCATGGCCATCGCCATTTTCTGGAAGTTTTCGGCCTGGGCTTCGGCTTTGGTCTCGAAGTTCATCTGGGTCAGTTTGCTGACCCCGTCGACCAGTTCGGCCACGGTTTCGCCGAACTGCGCTTGCAGCGCTTCCTTGGCAATACCGGTGTCTTCGATCACGTCATGCAGCATGGCCGCCATCAAGCTCTGATGGTCCATGTGCATGTCGGCAAGAATATTCGCCACTGCAAGAGGATGCGTGACGTACGCCTCACCGCTACGGCGGCGTTGACCGTCGTGGGCCTGTTCGGCGTAGAAGTACGCTCGGCGGACCAGGTTGACCTGGTCCTTGCCGAGATAGGTCGATAAGCGATCGGCGAGGGCGTCTATGCTCGGCATGATAATTCCTGCCGTTCGCTGTGACCCCGCGCCGTGCTACGTCGACCAGGCATGGCTTAGACGGCCTCGTTGGACTCGTCCTCGAACGCTGCGAACAGCGGTTCGTCTTCGACGATTTCAGCGTTGGCGATGAACTCGTAGCTCATCAGGCCTTCCGCGATTTCGCGCAGGGCTACAACGGTAGGCTTGTCGTTTTCCCACTGAACCAGGGGCTCTTTGCCGCCGGTGGCCAGTTGACGGGCACGCTTGGTAGAGAGCATGACCAGCTCAAAGCGGTTTTCCACGTGTTCTAGGCAGTCTTCAACGGTTACGCGGGCCATGGTATTCCTCGGAGCGAATGCAATATGCGCGCTGCCCGGTTGGGCGAGCGGACTCAACAGTTTAAAAAATCACCAGCGATTAGGGAAGCGCTGATTTTTTGACCAGACCCTTCAACGCGCTGCAAGTGCCAATGTAAAGCCCTTGCAGCGGTTTTGGGAAGAGCTGATTAGCCGAGCAATTCGGCCAAAAGTTTTCCGTTACGCTGCTGCTGACGCTTCTGATGCAGCTGATTGGCACGGAAAATCGCCTTCAGATCATGCAGTGCGTGAGCGAAATCGTCGTTGATGATCAGGTAGTCGTAGTCGACATAGTGGCTCATCTCGCTGACGGCTTCGCGCATCCGGCCGTCGATGATCTCGTCACTGTCCTGGCCACGGTTGGTCAGCCGCTGGTGCAAGGCTTGAAGCGACGGCGGCAGAATGAAGATCGAACGCGCCTGAGGCATCAGCTTGCGCACCTGCTCGGCACCTTGCCAGTCGATTTCCAGAATCAGGTCGTGGCCTGCGTCCAGGGTCTGTTGCAGGTGGCTTTGCGAGGTGCCATAGAGGTTGCCGAACACTTCGGCGCGCTCCAGGAAGTCCCCGTGCTCGATCATCTTCACGAACTCTTCGCGCGTGACGAAGTTGTAGTTCACGCCATTCACTTCACCGGGACGCATGGCGCGGGTGGTGTGGGAGACCGAGACGCGGATCTCTTGATCATCGTCGGTCAGGGCCTTGACCAGACTGCTCTTGCCCGCGCCCGAAGGCGCGGAAATGATGTACAGGGTGCCGGTGCTGTGGGTCATGTCGGGGTTGCCTTACTCAATATTCTGCACTTGTTCACGCATCTGCTCGATCAACACTTTGAGGTTGACCGCAGCCTGGGTGCTGCGCGGGTCGAAGGCTTTGGAGCCCAGTGTGTTGGCTTCGCGGTTGAGTTCCTGCATCAGGAAGTCCAGGCGCCGTCCAGCAGCGCCACCGGATTTGAGGACCCGGCGAACTTCGATGATGTGAGTGCTCAGGCGATCCAGTTCTTCGGCCACATCGCTCTTTTGCGCGAGCAGGACCATTTCCTGCTCCAGTCGCTGCGGGTCCAGATCGGCCTTCATGTCGGCGAAGCGGTCGAGGACTTTCTGGCGCTGTGTGGCAAGCATCTGCGGGACCAGTTCGCGCAGGGTGACGACGTCTTCTTCAATGGCGGTCAGGCGATCGTTGATCAGCCGTGCCAACTCCGCGCCTTCGCGTTCGCGACCGGCCTTGAGTTCTTTCAGGCCTTCGTTGAACAGCGCCAGCGCTTCGGCATTCAGGGCTTGCGGGTCGGCGGCGTCGCCTACCAGCACGCCTGGCCAGGCCAGCACTTCCAGCGGGTTGAGCGGCGCAGGATTTTTGATCAGGCTGGCAATCGTCTCGGCGGCGGCGACCAGTTGTGCGGCGCGCTCGCGGTCCACTTGCAGGGGTTTGTCGGTGTTTTCTTCGGTGAAGCGCAGGGTGCATTCAAGCTTGCCCCGGGAGATTCCCTGGCGCAGGGCTTCGCGGACCGCACCTTCGAGGTCGCGAAACGATTCCGGCAGGCGCAAGTGCGGCTCCAGGTAGCGGCTGTTGACCGAGCGCAGTTCCCAGCTCAGGGTGCCTTGGGTGCCGGCTTTTTCAACGCGGGCGAAGGCGGTCATGCTGTGCACCATGGAGGTACCTCGCAAGTCGGGTCGATGCATTACCAAAGGTGTCGCAGACCCGATATCTGTGAATTAAAGCCGACAGGCAGCAAAGGCGCAGGATTGTAGCGCAGTGGGGCGGATGCGCCCAAACACACGCTGTGACAAAAGGCGGCAGGCCGTCGGTAAAGCGCTGTTCAGGGCCTTCGGTCGTCGGCCAGATTTTTTAGAAGTGCCCAGTCGTGGCCGACGGCTCTATAATGCTCCGCAGTTTTCCGTCCCCGTACAGGTATTCCCTATGAAACGTCCAAGTGGTCGCGTTGCCGATCAGCTCCGCTCGATCCGCATTGCCCGCAACTACACCAAACACGCCGAGGGTTCTGTACTGGTCGAGTTCGGTGACACCAAAGTCATCTGCACCGTCAGCGTCGAAAACGGCGTGCCGCGTTTCCTCAAAGGTCAGGGCCAAGGCTGGTTGACCGCCGAGTACGGCATGCTGCCGCGCGCCACCGGCGAGCGTAACCAGCGTGAAGCGAGCCGTGGCAAGCAAGGCGGCCGTACCCTGGAAATCCAGCGTTTGATCGGTCGTTCCCTGCGCGCGGCGCTGGACATGTCCAAGCTGGGCGACGTGACCCTGTATGTCGACTGCGACGTGATCCAGGCTGACGGCGGCACCCGTACCGCGTCCATCACCGGTGCCATGGTTGCGCTGGTCGATGCCTTGAAAGTGATCAAGAAGCGCGGCGGCCTGAAAGGCGGCGACCCGCTCAAGCAAATGATCGCTGCCGTTTCGGTGGGTATGTATCAGGGCGAACCAGTGCTCGACCTCGACTACCTGGAAGACTCGGCTGCCGAGACCGACCTCAACGTGGTGATGACCAGTACTGGCGGTTTCATCGAAGTTCAGGGCACTGCCGAAGGCGCACCGTTCCAGCCTGAAGAGCTGAACGCTATGCTGGAACTGGCGAAGAAAGGCATGAACGAGATCTTCGAACTGCAGAAGGCTGCACTGGCCGACTGATTGGACCCGCACCAGACAAGGAGGACGGTATGAGTGACGAGCAACAGCTGCTTCCCACGCCGAGCAAAGAAGTTCGGCAGTGGGCAATGTTTTGTCACTTGTCCGCCTTGCTGGGGATCTGGATTCCGTTCGGCACGCTGATCGGCCCGCTGATTCTCTGGCAGATGAAACGAGAGATGGACCCCTTCGTCGATGCACAGGGCAAGGAGGCGCTGAACTTTCAGATCACCGTCGCCATTGCGTCCACTGTCTGTTTCCTGTTGATGGTGGTGATCGTAGGGTTCTTCCTGTTCGGTCTGGTGGCGATTGGCGCGTTGGTGCTGACGATTATTGCGGGTGTGAAGGCTAACGAAGGGTTTCCCTATCGTTACCCATTTACCTGGCGGTTGATCAAGTAAGCCATCGCACAAATCGTTGCCCACAAAAAAGCCGACAGTGATGTCGGCTTTTTTGCATCTGCGAATCGACGCTTAGATAGTCAGCGTCCAGTCGTAGTCCACGATCAGCGGTGCATGCTGCGAGAACCGTGGCTGACGTGGCAGGCGTGCGCTGCGAACAAAGCGGCGCAGGCCCGGGGTCAGCAACTGGTAGTCGAAACGCCAGCCCAGGTTGAGCATCTCAGCCTGCTCGTTATCTGGCCACCAGCTGTACTGGTCACCTTCACGGCTGACTTCGCGCAGGGCATCGACATAACCCATATTGCCGACAATCTCGTCCATCCAGGCACGCTCAGGTGCCAGGAATCCCGGGGATTGCTGGCTGTCGCGCCAGTTCTTGATATCCAGCTTTTGTTGCGCCACGTACAGCGAGCCACAGTAAATGTACTCGCGACGTTTGCGCCGCTGTTTATCCAGATAACGGGCGAAATCGTCCATTAGCTTGAACTTCTGGTTCAAGTCTTCATCGCCGTTCTGCCCCGAAGGGAGCAGCAAGGTCGCGATGCTGACCTTGTCGAAATCGGCTTGCAGGTAACGCCCGTAGCGGTCGGCTGTCTCGAAGCCCAGGCCGCTGATGACTGCCTTCGGTTGCAACCGCGAATACAAAGCCACGCCACCTTGGGCGGGGACTTCGGCATCGCAGGCATAAAGGAAGTAGCCATCCAGTTGGAAGGCTGGATCGTCCAGTTCAAAGGCGGAGGCGCGGGTGTCCTGCAGGCAGATGACGTCGGCATTCTGTGCTTGCAGCCAACTGAGCAAACCACGCTCGACTGCAGCCTGAATACCATTGACGTTCACACTGATGATCCGCATAAATGGCCCCAAAAATCGCGTGCGTGTATGATACACGGCGTCAACCTAATTAGCTAAATCCGTGGTATTTGGGGTTTTTTGCATGCAAGCGTATCAGCGCGATTTCATTCGTTTTGCCATCGATCGCGGCGTTTTGCGCTTCGGTGAGTTCACCCTGAAGTCCGGGCGTACCAGTCCTTACTTCTTCAATGCCGGCCTGTTCAACTCGGGTTCGGCACTTGCACAGCTGGGTCGCTTCTACGCGGCAGCCATCGTCGAGAGCGGCATTTCGTTCGACGTGCTGTTTGGCCCGGCCTACAAAGGCATCCCGTTGGCGGCGACCACTGCGGTGGCCCTGGCTGAGCATCATGACCGTGATCTGCCATGGTGCTTCAATCGCAAAGAAGCCAAGGCCCACGGCGAAGGCGGTAGCCTGGTCGGCGCACCGCTGACCGGCGATGTGTTGATCATCGATGACGTGATCACTGCAGGGACCGCGATTCGTGAGGTGATGCAGATCATCGCTTCCCAGGACGGCGCCAAGGCCAAGGGCGTGCTGATCGCCCTGAACCGTCAGGAGCGTGGCAACGGCGAGTTGTCGGCAATTCAGGAAGTCGAGCGTGACTTCGGTATCCCGGTCATCAGCATTGTGTCGCTGAACCAGGTGCTGGAATTCCTGGCAGACGATCCGCAGCTCAAGCAGCACCTGCCAGCCGTAGAAGCCTACCGCGCCCAATTCGGCGTCTGAGACGCCGATCTGTAGGAGCATGGCTTGCCCACGATTGATACGCCGTGGTGTCTCTGATGCACCGCGTTATCGTTCATCGCGGGCAAGCCTTGCTCCTACAGGCATTGGTGGATAAAAAAAGACCCCGCTCAGCCAGGCTGAGCGGGGTCTTTTTGTATTCGCAATCGCTTAAGGGCGCTTGCGATTGCTGATCAAGGTGCCCACGCCGGTATCGGTGAAGATTTCCAGCAGGATCGCGTTAGGCACGCGACCATCGATGATCAGCGAGCTGCCCACGCCGCCTTGCACCGCTTCCAGCGCGCAACGGATTTTCGGCAGCATGCCGCCGTAGATGGTGCCGTCGGCGATCAGGTCATCGACCTGTTGGGTGGTCAGGCCGGTCAGGACCGTCCCCGATTTGTCCATCAGGCCAGCGATGTTGGTCAGCAGCATCAGCTTTTCAGCTTTCAGTGCTTCGGCAACTTTACCGGCCACCAGGTCAGCGTTGATGTTGTACGACTCACCGTTGGCGCCGACGCCAATCGGCGCGATCACCGGGATGAAGTCACCTTTGACCAGCAGGTTCAGCAGGTCAGTGTTGATGCCGACCACTTCGCCGACGTGGCCGATGTCGATGATTTCCGGCTGGGTCATCTCTGGGGTCTGGCGGGTGACGGTGAGCTTCTTCGCACGAATCAGCTCGGCGTCTTTACCGGTCAGGCCGATGGCGCTGCCGCCGTGACGGTTGATCAGGTTGACGATGTCCTTGTTGACCTGGCCGCCCAACACCATTTCCACCACGTCCATGGTCGCGGCGTCGGTGACGCGCATGCCATCGACAAAGTGGCTCTCGATCGACAGGCGCTTGAGCAGGTCGCCGATTTGCGGGCCGCCACCGTGAACCACCACCGGGTTGATACCCACAGCTTTCATCAACACGATGTCGCGGGCGAAGCCGGTTTTCAGCTCCTCGCTTTCCATCGCGTTACCGCCGTATTTGATCACCAGTGTCTTGCCGACATAGCGGCGAATATAAGGCAGCGCTTCGGACAGGACCTTGGCGGTGTTGGCGGCGGCTTCGCGTTCGAGGGTCATTCAGGGCTCCGGGTGAATCAGAACGGTAGTTGGAGATCAGGTGCAACACGCTTCAACTGGACATGGAAGACGTCCTTGATGCGCTGCAATTCAGCCTCGTCATCGGCCTCGAAGCGCAACACCAGCACCGGTGTGGTGTTGGATGCGCGCACCAGGCCCCAGCCTTTGGCGTAGTCGACTCGCACGCCGTCGATGGTGGTCAGGTTAGCGCCTTCGCCCCACGTCGCATCGTGCAATGCATCAATGATGCTGAATTTGCTCTCTTCGGTCACATGGATATTGATTTCCGGCGTAGAAATATCGTTCGGGAAGGTCGCAAACAGCTCTTCGGCCGATGATTTTTCCTTGCTGAGGATCTCCAGCAACCGCGCGGCGCTGTAAATGCCGTCGTCGAAACCGAACCAGCGCTCCTTGAAGAAGATGTGCCCGCTCATTTCGCCGGCCAGCAGTGCGCCGGATTGTTTCATTTTCTTTTTGATCAGCGAGTGACCGGTCTTCCACATTAGCGGCCGACCACCGTATTCCTTGATCAGCGGAACCAGGCGGCGGGTGCATTTGACGTCGAAGATGATTTCCGCATCCGGGTTGCGCGCTACAACGTCGCGGGCGAACAGCATCAGCAGGCGGTCCGGGTAGACGATGCTGCCGGTGTTGGTCACCACGCCAACGCGGTCGCCATCGCCGTCGAAGGCCAGGCCCAGGTCGGCATTGGTTTCCTTGACCTTGGCGATCAGGTCCACGAGGTTTTCAGGCTTGCCCGGGTCCGGGTGGTGGTTGGGGAAGTTGCCGTCGACTTCGCAGAACAGCGGGATGACTTCGCAGTTCAGCGCTTCGATCAGTTGCGGGGCGATCACGCCGGCCGCGCCGTTGCCGCAGTCCACGACGACTTTCAGGCGGCGGGCCAGTTTGATGTCCTGGACGATTTCGGTGTTATAGCGGTCGAGAATGTCGACCTTGGTGACGCTGCCTTTGCCGCTGCTCAGGTTGTTGGTCTTGAGGCGGTCGTGCAGGGCCTGGATCTGTTCGTTGGCCAGCGTATCGCCGGCGATGACGATCTTGAAGCCGTTGTAGTTCGACGGGTTGTGGCTGCCGGTCAACATCACGCCGGACTTGCCCGCCAGCACGTTGGCGGCGTAATACAGCGCCGGCGTTGGTACCAGGCCAACGTCGCTGACCTGGCAGCCGGCGTCGACCAGCCCCTTGATCAGTTGCTCGACCAGTTCCGGGCCAGACAGGCGGCCGTCACGGCCAACCGAAACATTGGGTTCGTCCTGAGCCAGGCTTTGGGCGCCGATGGCACGGCCGAGCCAGTAGGCCGTTTCAGCATTCAGAAATTCCGGGACAGTGCCGCGGATATCGTAGGCGCGGAAAATGCTGTCGGGGAACTTGGGGGCGATGTGGGCTGGGCTGTTCATCTGTGGAAATGCTCCATCTCGAAAGTGGCTGGACAGACCGGCGAATCATTCGTCGGCAGGCTCAAACTGAAGGGTATGACGGTGTTTTCCACAGAGAGTTCGTGGTGCGAAAAGGCCATGCCAGTGACGTCAGCGGTGATTTGGCCGGCCAATGCCTTGATTTTCAGCGGTAAACCTTCCAGATGAATGTTCAACTTTCAGAGCAAATGGGGCGAGGGAGCAAGCCCCTCACCACACTGTTGCCTGTTTTTTGATCAGTGGCTACCGGAGTGACCGAAACCGCCCGTGCCGCGCTGGGTTTCGACGAATTCTTCGACCATCTCGAAATGCGCTTGCACCACAGGCACCAGAACCAGCTGGGCCAGACGCTCGCCAATGACCATGGTGAAATCGGTCTGGCCACGGTTCCAGCAGGACACCATCAATGGGCCCTGGTAATCGGAGTCGATCAAGCCGACCAGGTTACCCAGCACGATCCCGTGCTTATGGCCCAGGCCCGAGCGCGGCAGGATCAGCGCGGCCAGGCCCGGGTCGCCGATGTAAACCGACAGGCCGGTGGGGATCAGCACGGTTTCACCCGGTTTTATCACGATGTCTTTTTCCAGCATGGCGCGCAGGTCGAGGCCAGCGGAGCCGGGCGTGGCGTATTGCGGCAGCGGGAATTCAGTACCGATGCGAGGGTCGAGGATCTTGGCTTGCAAAGCGTGCATGTAAATTAAACCTGGTTCAGACGTTCGGCGATAAAAGTGATCAGCTGGCGAGCAATTTTGCTCTTGCTGGTCTGGGCGAAAAGTGTGGCGTGAAGCTCACGGTCGATCACGCTGCAGGCGTTTTCTTCGCTGTTGAAGCCAATGCTCGGGTTGGCGACGTCGTTGGCGACGATCAAATCGAGGTTTTTGTCTTTCAACTTGCGGGCAGCGTAATCGAGCAGGTGTTCGGTCTCGGCGGCAAAACCGACACTGAACGGGCGGTCGGGGCGTGTGGCGATGGTGGCCAGGATGTCCGGGTTGCGCACCATTTGTAGCAACAAGCCGTCGCCGTTCGTAGGGTCTTTCTTGAGTTTCTGTGGGGCGACCACTTCCGGACGGTAGTCCGCGACCGCTGCCGAGGCGATGAACAGGTCGCAAGGGATCGCGGCTTCGCACGCGGCGAGCATGTCGCGGGCACTGACTACGTCAATACGCGTAACGCGATCCGGCGTTGGCAGGTGCACCGGGCCGGTGATCAAGGTCACGCGGGCGCCGGCTTCCACCGCGGCTTCGGCCAGGGCAAAGCCCATTTTCCCGGAGCTGTGGTTGGTGATGTAGCGCACCGGGTCGATGTTTTCCTGGGTCGGACCGGCGGTGATCAGCACGTGTTTGCCAGTCAGCGCCTGGCGCTGGAAACAGTCCGCCGCGCACTGGGCAAGGTCGGTGGCTTCGAGCATACGGCCCAGGCCAACGTCGCCACAGGCCTGGCTGCCGGAGGCCGGGCCGAAGGTTTTGATGTCGCGGCTTTCGAGGATTTGCAGGTTGGCCTGGGTCGCCGGATCGCGCCACATGGCCTGGTTCATCGCCGGGGCAACGGCGACCACGGCGTCGGTGGCCAGCACCAGCGTGGTCAACAGGTCGTTGGCGATGCCTTGGGCCAGGCGCGCGATCAGGTCGGCGGTCGCCGGGGCGATCAGCACCAGGTCTGCCCATTTGGCCAGCTCGATGTGGCCCATCGCCGCTTCGGCTGCCGGGTCCAGCAGGTCCAGGTGCACAGGGTGCCCGGACAGGGCCTGCATGGTCAGCGGGGTGATGAACTCGGCACCGCCACGGGTCATGACCACGCGCACTTCGGCGCCCTGGTCCATCAGGCGGCGAACCAGGTCGGCGCTCTTGTAGGCAGCGATGCCGCCGCCGACGCCCAGAACGATGCGTTTCCGATACAGCCGCTGCATAGGTCTGCCTTTCATTTCGTTGATGACAGCAGGGCGATACCCCCTCCCCAGGAGTGAAATCGCCCGCAAAAAAGATGGGCTACGATATCACAGCGACCGCAATGGAACAGCGGCGCCCACAGACAGGGAAGGTGCTATGAGTATTCGTGATTGGCCGGCGGCGGAGCGGCCGCGGGAGAGGTTGTTGGAGTTGGGCTCGGCAAGTCTTTCGGACGCAGAGTTGCTGGCGATTTTTTTACGCACTGGCGTTTCAGGTAAAAGCGCGGTGGATCTGGCGCGACACCTGCTGAATCAGTTTGGCAGCCTGCGCTCATTGCTTGAGGCCGATCAGGTCGCCTTCAGCAGGCAATTGGGGCTCGGGCCAGCGAAATTCGCTCAGTTGCAAGCAGCGCAGGAGATGGGCCGGAGGCATTTGGCCGAGCGCGCACGTCAAAAGTCAGCGTTGGAGAACCCGCAGGCCGTTCGGGATTACCTGAAATCGATGCTGCGCCACGAGCCTCATGAGGTATTTGGCTGTCTGTTTCTGGATTCCAAGCATCAAGTGCTGACCTTTGAGGTGCTGTTTCGCGGCTCCATCGACAGCACCAGCGTCTACCCGAGGCAAGTGGTTAAGCGCGCGTTGGCCCACAACGCCGCAGCGTTGATCCTGTGCCACAACCATCCGTCGGGCAATCCTGATCCGAGTCAGGCAGATCGGCTGCTGACCAAACGCCTGCAAGAGGCATTGGATTTGATTGACGTGCGGGTGCTCGACCATTTCATCATCGGTGACGGCGAGCCGCTGTCGATGGCTGAGTACGGGTGGATGTAAGCGAGGGGGTCGAAGTTAAGTGAGTCCCTGTGGGAGCGGGCTTGCCCGCGATGACGTCGGCAAATTCAACATGGTTGTCGCCTGAAAGTCCGCTATCGCGGGCAAGCCCGCTCCCACAGGTTTTGTGTTGTCGCTTATGGTTTGAGGACTACCTTCGAATAATCCTGGCGGCCAAACGGACTAACGGAGTAACCCTCGACATCCTTACGCGTCAGCGCAAACGCCGTCGGGTGTGCCAGCGGCAACCACAGCGCCTGTTGCTGAATCTGAGCCTGCGCCTGTTCGTAGAGCTTGGTGCGCACGCCTTGCTCGCCGGTGGTCTTGCCGGCGCTGATCAGCTTGTCCAGATCCTGATTGCAGTACCGTGCGAAGTTGGTCCCGGACTTGACCGCCGCGCAGGAAAACTGCGGCGTAAGGAAGTTATCCGGGTCGCCGTTGTCGCCAGCCCAGCCCATGAACAGCAGGTCGTGCTCGCCGGCCTTGGCGCGGCGGATCAGTTCGCCCCATTCGATCACGCGGATTTCGGCCTGAATGCCGATTTCCGCCAGATCGGATTGCAGCAATTGCGCGCCGAGGCTGGGATTGGGGTTCAGCAAGCTGCCGGAAGGACGGGTCCAGATGGTGGTCTGGAAGCCGTCCTTGAGCCCGGCCTTGGCCATCAACGCCTTGGCCTTTGCAACGTCGTGCGGGTAACCCGGCAGGCCTTTGGCGTAGCTCCAGGTGTTCGGCGGGTAGGGGCCGTTGGCGGGCTCGGCGGTGTCCTCGAACACGGCTTTGATGTAGTTGGCCTTATCGAAGGCGAGGTTGATCGCCTGGCGCACTTCCGGCTTGTCCAGCGGTGGATGCTGGCTGTTGATGCCAACGAACGCGGTCATGAAGGCGTCAGTCTTTTCGACTTTAAGCGTCGGCTCTTTCAGCGCGGCCTGTACGTCCAGAGGTTTGGGTGACAGGGCGATCTGGCATTCGTTGCGCCGCAATTTCTGCAGGCGCACGTTGGCGTCCGGGGTGATTGCGAAGACCAGAGGGTCCACCGAAGGCTTGCCGCGGAAGTAATCCGGGTTGGCCTTGTAGCGAATCGAGGCGTCTTTCTGGAAACGCGTGAACACGAATGGGCCGGTGCCGATGGGCTGGCTGTTGAGCTTCTCGGCAGCGCCAGCCTTCATTAGCTTGTCGGCATACTCGGCGGAATAGATCGAGGCGAACCCCATGCTCAATGTGGCGAGGAACGTCGAATCCGGGTGGTCGAGGGTGAATCGTACGGTGAGCGGGTCCAGCGCGTCGATTTTCTTGATCAGTGCCGGCAACTGCATCGATTGCGCGTGGGGGAAGCCACTCTGGGCCACTTGGTGCCAAGGGTTGGCCGGGTCGAGCATGCGCTCGAAGCTGAAGATTACGTCTTCAGCGGTCAGTTCGCGCGTCGGGCTGAAGTATTCAGTAGTGTGGAATTTTACGTCCGGACGCAGTTTGAACACGTACGTCAGGCCGTCGGGTGTGACTTCCCAGCTGTCCGCCAAGCTGTGGACCACTTTGCCGCTGGCCGTGTCGAAGTCCACCAGGCGGTTCATCAGCACGTCGGCCGAGGCGTTGGTGGTGGTCAGCGAGTTGTATTGCACCACGTCGAACCCTTCGGGGCTGGCCTCGGTGCAGACGCTAAGCGCCGCGGCATGGGCCAGTGGGCTCAGCAGGAGAGGGGCGAGCAACAACGGTAGGGCAGCGAGGCGCATGGTCGGATTCCTTTACAGATCGAAGGCCCATCTGCAAGTGCAGTCTGGAAAAGGCTTACCCTAGTGGGCTCTTTTGCAAATGACTATCCCCTTTTTCATTTTAAGGGGAGTATGTGCGATTGATTTCAGTGCGCACCGGCTGAGAAAAATCCTGAATGGGCGGTTTGACCGATTCTCTGCGACGAGCGGTCTTTAGCCACGATAGCCTTTATCCAAGGCGCTCGTGGCCCGAAAAACGGGGTTTTTATCAGGTCTGTGCACACGGAATGTTGTTGCTCTTCAGTCTTTCTGGTATAAAGCAGCGCTCTTTTCTAGGGGCCCGGTTCCTTCACTGTAGGTGTAGCCGGTAAGACCTCTAAAGAAACGCGGCGCCTGGCGCCAAATGACTGAGAGATTAAGCGGCCAACCCATGCCGGGTTGGGCATGTGGTTTTAGAGGGCTGAGGCATGTCGAGAGTATGTCAAGTTACCGGTAAGGGTCCGGTGACTGGGAATAACATTTCCCACGCAAACAACAAAACCCGTCGTCGTTTCCTGCCGAACCTGCAGCATCACCGCTTCTGGGTTGAAGAAGAGAAACGTTTCGTGCGTCTGCGCGTATCTGCCAAAGGCATGCGTATCATCGACAAGCGTGGCATCACTGTCGTGCTGGCCGAAATCCGCAAAGCCGGCAAGATCTAAGGGAGCTAATCATGCGTGAATTGATTCGTTTGATTTCGAGCGCCGGTACTGGTCACTTCTACACTACCGACAAGAACAAGCGTACTACCCCGGACAAAATCGAGATCAAGAAATTTGATCCGGTTGTTCGCAAGCACGTGATCTACAAAGAAGGCAAAATCAAGTAATTGATTTTTCTCTCTTACGAAAAAGGCCCGTATCGCGAGATACGGGCCTTTTTTGTGTCCTGAGTTTTGTGGGGCCTGTCAGGGCCTCATCGCGGGCAAGCCATGCTCCTACAGAAATCTGTGTCGATTACAAAACCTGTGGGACCGAGCCTGCTCGCGAAAGCGTCGGCCCAGACAATCTAAATCCTCAAGCTTTCTGTTCAAACGCCACATAAATCTTGCGGCACGGCTCCAGCACTTCCCAAGTGCCGCGGAACCCGGCAGGAATCACGAAGCGGTCACCCGCGCGCAGGGTTTTGCTGTTGCCATCGTTGTCGCGCAGCACCGAAACCCCTTGAACGATTTCGCAGTACTCGTGTTCGGTGAAGTTCACCGTCCATTGCCCGACGTCGCCTTCCCAAACGCCAGCATTCAACTGCCCGCACGGGCTGTTGTAATGGTTGTATACCGCTTGTTCCGGGTCGCCCTTGAGGATTTTCACCGGGTCCGGTCGATAGCGCTCGGGCGCTGTCGTGGCTTGGCTGAAGTCGACGACATCCTGGATATTCATTGTTGTAATTTCCCGTGATTGCCTGAAAAGCCCAAAGTCTATGTTTATTAAAATGAACATCGCAAGGCCGTTTGACGGCCTTATGTCAAATATATTGAAACTTCACCTGCCGCTGGTTTAGGGTGGGGGTTGCCTTGGGCCGAAAAGCAGGCTGGCCGGGCAGAATTCCTGACAGCGCCCGCGAAGACCGCGCAGCGTTCGTATTCAATAAGAGGAGGACACTCGAATGACCACCCTGACTCGTGCCGATTGGGAACAACGGGCTCGCGATCTGAAGATCGAAGGCCGCGCTTACATCAATGGTGAATACACCGACGCCGTCTCCAGCGAGACCTTCGAGTGCATCAGCCCGGTCGATGGCCGTCTGCTGGGCAAGATTGCCAGCTGTGACGCCGCCGACGCCCAGCGCGCGGTTGAAAACGCCCGCGCCACCTTCAATTCCGGTGTCTGGTCGCGCCTGGCGCCGGCCAAACGCAAAGCCACCATGATCCGTTTCGCCGGCCTGTTGAAGCAGAATGCTGAAGAGCTGGCGCTGCTTGAAACCCTGGACATGGGCAAGCCGATCAGCGATTCCCTGTACATCGACGTTCCCGGCGCGGCGCAAGCCCTGAGCTGGAGCGGCGAAGCCATCGACAAGATTTACGACGAAGTCGCCGCCACCCCGCACGATCAACTCGGTCTGGTGACGCGCGAGCCGGTTGGCGTTGTCGGCGCCATCGTGCCGTGGAACTTCCCGCTGATGATGGCGTGCTGGAAACTCGGCCCGGCGCTGTCGACCGGTAACTCGGTGATCCTAAAACCGTCGGAAAAATCGCCGCTGACCGCCATTCGTATCGCTGCGCTGGCCGTTGAAGCCGGTATCCCGAAAGGCGTGCTGAACGTGCTGCCAGGTTACGGTCACACCGTCGGCAAGGCCCTGGCCCTGCACAACGATGTCGACACACTGGTGTTCACCGGTTCGACCAAAATCGCCAAGCAACTGCTGATCTACTCGGGCGAGTCGAATATGAAGCGCGTCTGGCTCGAAGCCGGCGGCAAGAGCCCGAACATCGTGTTCGCCGATGCACCAAACCTGCAGGAAGCGGCCGAAGCCGCTGCCGGCGCCATCGCCTTCAACCAGGGTGAAGTCTGCACCGCCGGTTCGCGCCTGCTGGTGGAGCGTTCGATCAAGGATAAATTCCTGCCACTGGTGATCGAGGCCCTGAAAACCTGGAAGCCAGGCAACCCGCTGGACCCGGCGACCAACGTCGGCGCGCTGGTCGATACCCAGCAGATGAACACTGTGCTGTCCTACATTGAGTCGGGTCATGCCGACGGCGCCAAACTGGTGGCCGGTGGCAAGCGCACGCTCCAGGAAACCGGTGGCACTTACGTTGAGCCAACGATTTTCGACGGTGTGAGCAACGCGATGAAAATCGCCCAGGAAGAAATCTTTGGCCCGGTGTTGTCGGTCATTGCTTTCGACACTGCCGAAGAAGCCGTTGCGATTGCCAACGACACGCCATACGGCCTCGCCGCTGCGGTGTGGACCAAGGACATCTCCAAGGCTCACCTGACCGCCCGCGCACTGCGCGCCGGTAGTGTTTGGGTCAACCAGTACGACGGCGGCGACATGACCGCTCCGTTCGGTGGCTTCAAGCAGTCGGGTAACGGCCGCGACAAGTCGCTGCACGCGTTCGACAAGTACACCGAGCTGAAGGCGACCTGGATCAAGTTGTAATCAGTAGCGGGCCCCGAGACCGGGGCCCGGCACAACGAAGATCCCCTGTGGGAGCGAGCTTGCTCGCGATAGCGGTCTGACAGTCGACGTCATTGTTGAATGTGAAACCGTTATCGCGAGCAAGCTCGCTCCCACAGTGTTTTGTGTTGTACATGAAAATATCCACAGGAGCGTGGAACATGCGTTGGGCGACTTATTTCGCCGTGTTGGCGTCTGTCTTGAGTGTCGGCCTGGCCTTGGGCGTCAGCATGCCGCTGGTGTCGTTTCGCCTGGAAAGCTGGGGCTACGACTCATTCGCCATCGGCGTGATGGCGGCGATGCCGGCCATTGGCGTGTTGCTGGGGGCGAAAGTCTCCAGTCATCTGGCCGCGCGTCTGGGCACGGCCAATCTGATGCGTCTGTGCCTGTGGGCCGGGGCGTTGTCCATCGGCTTGCTCGCGCTGTTGCCGAGCTATTCGATCTGGCTGGTGTTGCGGCTGATGATCGGAGTCATTCTGACGCTGGTCTTTATTCTCGGTGAAAGCTGGATCAACCAACTCGTGGTGGAAGAGTGGCGCGGGCGGCTGGTTGCGCTGTATGGCTGCAGCTATGCCCTGAGCCAGCTTGCCGGGCCTGTGCTGCTGGGTGTTCTGGGCACTGAACACGATTACGGATTCTGGGTCGGTGTTGGCTTGCTGACGGCGGCACCGTTCCTGTTGTTGGGTCGCAGCGGCGCGCCCAGCAGCGAAGCGAGTGGCGTGACGTTCGGCGACTTGTGGGTTTTCTGTCGTGGCCTGCCGGCGATTGCCTGGGCGGTGTCGTTGTTCGCCGCGTTCGAGGCGATGATCCTGACGTTGTTGCCGGTGTACTGCCTGCGTCAAGGTTTCACCACGGAGATTGCCCTGGCGATGGTCAGTACCGTGGTGGTCGGTGATGCGTTGTTGCAGCTGCCGATTGGTGCGCTGGCGGATCGATTGTCCCGACGCACGCTGTTCACGGGCTGCGCCGTGGTCTTGCTGTTGTCGAGCCTGGCGATTCCATTGCTGATCGACACGCTGCTGATCTGGCCGTTGTGGGTGTTGTTCGGCGCCAGTGCGGGCGGCTTGTTCACCTTGTCACTGATCCTGATCGGCGAGCGTTATCGCGACGATGCGCTGGTGCGCGCCAATGCCCATATCGCGCAGCTGTGGGGGATCGGTTGCCTGGTCGGGCCATTGGCGGCGGGTGCCGGCAGCCAGTGGATCAGTGGGCATGCGTTGCCGTTGCTGATGGCGGCCGGGGCATTCGGCTTGGTGATTCTGCTGATGCGCCAGGGTGCGTTTGGCACGGTTGCCGAACCTGCCTGACTCCTACAGAGATTTTTATCGCCCGCTAGAGCATCCGCTCCAGGCCGACGGTGGTGCTCATCCATGCGTTGAGCCGCCGCCACCAGCTCCCCGGTTCTTTGGTCAGGGTGTGCAACTGGCCGTCATCTTCGGTGACCCAGACCACCCGGTCATCCTCCAGTTTCGCCTCATAGCTCAACGGTGGCGCCATGCCCTGCATTGCCAAATCGCGCACATGGGTGGCCAGCTCGGGACTGTCCACCAACACGCCGACTTCGGTGTTCCACAGCACTGAGCGCGGATCGAAATTGAACGAGCCGACGAAGGACTTCTGTTGGTCGAAGACAATGGCCTTGCTGTGCAGGCTGGAGTCGGAGCCCGAGTAAGTCGGGCGTCCGAAAAAGTGTGGCCCACTGCCGCTGCCTCCGCCCGCACCCGGCTGGCGGCGCAGCTCGAACAACTTCACGCCGTGTTCCAGTAATGCCTTGCGATAGGGCGCATACCCGCCATGCACGGCCGGCACGTCCGTGGCTTCCAGTGAGTTGGTCAGCAAGCTCACGGACACACCGGCATCGGCGCGACCGGTCAGGTACACCAGGCCTGGCTGGCCGGGCACGAAGTAAGCCGAGAGCATGACCAGCTCTTTGCTGACGCCCTTCATTTCAGGTGCCAGTTGTGTCGTCAGCAATAGTTGCGGATCTGGCTCTCCATCGGCCAACACCTTGCTCGGTGCGTCCCATAACGCCTGATTCCAGGCCCAGATCAGTTCTCGGCGCCAGATGTCCAGGCGCGGGTGCGTCTTGAAGGTCATCAATTGCTGATACAGCGCATGGTTCTGCTTGCGCGATTCATCCAGCGACTCCTCCAGGCGGGTCCGGGTGTTTTGCAGGTCCTTGGCCGTCGGTTTGCTGGACAGGAATTGCTCGATCGGCTTGCTCAGCGCGCTGTTCCAGTACTGATCGAAACTGTGTCCCAGCTGTTCGGCCACCGGGCCGACGCTGAGCATGTCGATGTCGGTGAAATTCATGTTGGGCTCGGCGTCGAAGTACTCGTCGCCCAGATTGCGCCCACCCACGATCGCCATGCTGTTGTCCGCCAGCCACAGTTTGTTGTGCATGCGCCGATGTTGCAGCGACAGGTTGAACAGGCGGCCCACGGTTCGCGTCACGCCGGAGCTGCGCCCCAAATGCAACGGGTTGAACACGCGGATCTGGATTTTCGGGTGCGCCGCGAGGGTCGCGATGATTTGATCCTGGCCGTCGCTGGTGGTGTCATCGAGCAGAATGCGCACCCGCACGCCACGGTCGGCAGCCTTGAGCAGTTCTTCTACCAGCATCCGCGTGCTGATGCCGTCATGCACGATGTAGTACTGCAAATCGAGGCTGCTTTGTGCGTTGCGGATCAGTTCGGCGCGGGCGGTGAAGGCCTCGGTGCTGTCGGACAGCAGGCGGAAGCCCGAGCGACCCTGATAAGGCGCGGCCTGCGCCTGGACCGAGCGACCGAACGCCGAGTCGCTGGCCGGCAGCGCCTGGCTCGGATGGCGCTGAACGTCAACGCTGGCGCAGCCGCTGAGGAACGAGGCGAATAGCAGAAGAGCGAGCAGGGACTGTCTGACTCTCACGTAGGATCGTTCCGATTGGCGGCAGGTGTCGGCATATGGACGCTGGGTTTCCGAGAAAAGTCAGTCAGAGATGCTGTCAGTTTCCGCTAACAGTGTGATCGCCAGGGCGCCGACCTTGCGCACCGCTTCTTCGATCTGCGGTGTTGGCTTGGCAGCGTAGTTCATGCGCAGACAGTTGCGGTACTTGCCCGACGCGGAAAAGATGCTGCCGACGGCAATCTGTACGCCTTGATCATGCAGGGCGCGATTCAGTTTCAGGGTGTCGAAGCTTTCCGGCAGCTCAACCCACAGCATGAAGCTGCCTTGTGGGCGACTGGCGCGGGTGCCGGCCGGGAAGTAGCGCGTGACCCAGTCGATCATCACGTCGCGATTGCGCTGGTATTGCGTGCGCATCCGCCGCAAATGCGGTTCGAAGTGCCCCGCCTTGAGAAACTCGGCAATCGCAATCTGCGGTTGTGGCGCGGTGGAGCCAGTGCTGATGTATTTCATGTGCAGCACCCGTTCCAGGTAACGGCCGGGGGCTACCCAACCGATGCGCAATCCGGGGGCCAGGGTTTTGGAAAACGAACTGCACAGCAGGACGCGACCGTCCTCGTCGAAGGATTTGATCGTGCGTGGCCGAGGGTAGGTGTAGGCCAGTTCGCCATACACATCGTCCTCGATAATCGCCACATCGAAACGCTGTGCCAGCGTCAACAACGCACGTTTGCGCGACTCCGGCATGATGTAGCCCAGTGGGTTGTTGCAGTTGGGGGTCAACTGTATGACTTTGATCGGCCACTGTTCCAGGGCCAGTTCCAGCGCATCGAGGCTGATGCCGGTGAGTGGGTCGGTGGGAATCTCCAGGGCTTTCATGCCCAGCCCCTTCAGGGTCTGCATGGCGCCGTGAAAGCTCGGCGAGTCCACCGCCACAATGTCCCCCGGCTCGCAGATGGCCCGAATGCTGGTGGAGAGCGCTTCATGGCAGCCTGTCGTGACCACCAGATCGCTGGCGCTCAACTGGCAACCGGAGTCGAGCATCAGGCGTGCAATCTGTTCGCGCAGTTCGAGGGTGCCGTGAATGTTGTCGTAATACAGACCGGGCATGTCTTGTCGGCGGCTGATACGCGCGAGGTTGCGCAGCAGCGGTTTCATGGTCGGGGTGGTGATGTCCGGCATGCCGCGACCCAGTTGCACCACATCTTTGCGTGGCACCGCGCGGATCAGCTCCAGCACCTGGTCCCATTGCGAAATATCCACCGGTCGCTGGGCCGGGCGCCCGATGGCCGGCAGCTCCGGCAGTTCACGACCCACCGGCACGAAGTAGCCCGACTTGGGTTTCGGCGTCGCCAGGCCACTGTCTTCCAGGACGCGATAGGCCTGCTGCACGGTGCTCAGGCTGACGCCATGTTCGACACTCAACGCCCGCACCGAGGGCAGCCGGTCACCGGGGCGATAGAAGCCCTGTTCGATACGCGTGCCGAGCAATTCGGCGAGGTTGACGTAAAGGGTCATGGTGCAGTCTCGGTGTGAGTGATTCGGTTAACCAATACAGATCGGGCAAAAAACTGGGATTCAGACGCTGAAACGTAAAATCTGTATGGAATTAATACTTGTGTGTTGAATCTGTAATGCTTTTCGTCGTCCACGCATCATGAAAGCTCTGGCTACCCAAGTAAACAGGAGCAATCAAAATGAACGGCTTGAGCGATGTGCGGCTGACGTTACACAGTCAGGAACTGGCGAGAGGGCAGGAAAGCGGTACGCGTGAGGCGCTGATGCGCAATGCGCCGTCCGGCCTGAGTCGCTGGGGTCTGTTCTGGCATCGTCTGCACACGCGCAAGGCGTTGCTGGCGCTGACGCCGGAGCAGCTCAGGGATGTGGGGCTGTCTCCGGAGCAGGCGCGGGAGGAGGGGCTCAAGCCTTTCTGGCGGATCTGATCTGTGGTGTTCTTTCGGGCCTCATCGCGGGCAAGCCCGGCTCCTACAGTTTTGTGTCGTGCGCAGATTAACTAATGTAGGAGCCGGGCTTGCCCGCGATGGCGTCTGTGCTGGCACCGAAGATCCCTCAGACCAACTCTTTAAGCCGATGCCAAAGCATCCCCAACGCCAACAACGGTGAACGCAAATGTTTGCCGCCAGGGAAGGTGATGTGCGGCACCTTGGCAAACAGATCGAACCCGCCGCTGTGCTGGCCACTGATCGCCTCGGCCAGCAACTGGCCGGCCAGATGCGTGGCATTTACCCCATGACCGGAATAGGCCTGGGCGTAATACACGTTGGGCTGGTCTTTAAGTCGGCCGATCTGCGGCAGCCGGTTGGCGCCGATGCCGATCATCCCGCCCCATTGATAGTCGATTTTCACCGCGCCCAGTTGCGGGAAGACGTCCAGCATCTTCGGTCGCATGTACGCCGCGATGTCTTTCGGATCACGGCCTGAATAGTGACAGGCGCCCCCAAACAGCAGGCGCCGGTCTGCCGAGAGGCGATAGTAATCGAGCGCCACCCGCTGATCGCAGACCGCCATGTTCTGCGGCAGCAGGGCGTGCGCCTGTTCTTTGCTCAAGGGTTCGGTGGCAATGATGTAGCTGCCGGCCGGCAGGACCTTGCCGCTGAGTTCAGGGTTGAGTTGGTTGAGGTAGGCGTTGCAGCCCAGTACCAGAGTCTTGGCGCGGACCGAGCCCTGGGCCGTGTGGACTTTGATTTCGGGGCCGTAATCGATGCGGGAGACCGCCGACTGTTCAAACAACAGCGCCCCCAATTGCTGGGCGGCGGCCGCTTCGCCCAGTGCCAGGTTCAGTGGGTGCAAATGCCCCGAGCCCATATCGATCAGGCCGCCAACGTAACGGTCGGAGCCCACCACCGTGTGCATTTCATTGGCTTGCAGCAGGCGGGTTTCATAACGGTAACCGAGGCCGCGCAGCTCTTCGGCGTCTTCGGCGAAGCCTTCGAGGTCGCGTGGCTTGTTGGCCAGGTCGCAGTAACCCCAGGTCAGGTCGCAAGGGATCTGAAAGCGTTCGACACGCTGGCGGACGATTTCCACCGCCTCAAGGCCCATGAGTTTCATCTGACGCACGCCGTCCGCACCGATCACGTTGGCGAACTGGTCCAGGCCATGGCCGACACCGCGAATCAACTGCCCGCCATTGCGTCCGCTGGCACCCCAGCCAATCTTGTGGGCTTCAAGCAGGATGACACTCAAGCCACGCTCCGCCAGTTCAAGCGCCGTGTTCAGCCCGGAAAACCCGCCGCCGACCACGCACACATCCGCTACCAGGTCACCGCTGAGCGCCGGATAGTCAGGCTGCGGCAGGCTGCTGGCGGCGTAATAAGAGGCGGTGTGCTGGTGGCCTGGGGCGGATTGCTGAGCACCGGCATTCATGGGCGTATTCCCGATTCTGGCGTTTGGAAAATTTGACGGAGCATAAGCCGGACCTTCGGATGCGGGCAACATTGGTCGGCTGCTGCTGTATGGATCGGCGCCTTTGCTTCAGAATCGCGCTCTATTTCGCTTTTGGTCACCGCTTCAATGAGCTGCAACAGTCAGAAAATACGCACGCTGCGCCAGCAGATTCCGTCGTTCGAGTGTGTGCCCGGCTGCCATGACTGCTGTGGGCCGGTGACGACCTCGCCGGAAGAAATGTCCCGCCTGCCGCGCAAGACCCGCGCCGAGCAGGATGCGGCGATGGATGAACTCAATTGCGTTCACCTGGGGCCCAACGGCTGCACGGTCTATGACGAGCGACCGCTGATCTGCCGGTTGTTCGGCACCACCAAGACGCTGCCATGCCCGAATGGGCGCGGGCCGGTGGAGTTGATTCATCCGCGGGTGGAGAAGCAGATTCATGAGTACATGGCGTCTACCCGGCAGGTGTTGGTCTAGTAGACCGAGTCGCCTGCATTCGCGAGCAAGCCCGCTCCCACATTCGATCGCATTCTTTGATCGTTCCCACGCTCTGCGTGGGAATGCCTCTTCGGACGCTCTGCGTTCGGCTTTGGATGGGACGCAGAGCATCCCGGGCTGCATTCCCACGCGGAGCATGGGAACGATCAGTGGAGGGTCAATCCGGAATCGGCAAACTCAAGCTCTCTTTCACCTCTTCCATCACGATGTAGCTCTTGGATTCGCGAACATGCGGCAACTTGAGCAGGATATCGCCCAGCAGTTTGCGGTACGAGGCCATCTCGGAAATCCGCGCCTTCACCAGATAGTCGAAATCCCCTGACACCAGGTGGCATTCCAGTACATGGGGCAATTTCAGCACTGCACGTCGGAACTCTTCGAAAGTATCACCGGATTTGTAGTCGAGACTGATCTCGACGAACACCAGGAGACTACCCTTCAGGTGTTGCGGATTGAGCCGGGCGTTGTAGCCCATGATGATCCCTTCGCGCTCCAGACGCCGGACCCGCTCCGTACAGGGCGTGGTCGAGAGCCCGACCTTTTCCCCCAGCTCCGTGAAGGAGATACGTCCGTCCGCTTGCAGGATCCGCAAGATGTTGCGATCGATCTTGTCCAGCTCCCGTTTGGTCTGGGTGTTGGTACGCATAGGGGATGCGCCTCCGTGAAAAGGGTTTTTGCCGAGAATTGTCGCCAAATATAGCCGCTTATATAGTGAAAATCACTGGCAAATCTTTTTTACACTGCGCGCATCACTGTTTGAATACAACACACGTCAGCGGTTAGCCGCGATGAGGGATATGAAAATGCGCGTTATGGTCTTGGGTAGCGGCGTCATCGGTACCGCCAGTGCTTATTATCTGGCTCGGGCCGGGTTTGAAGTGGTGGTGGTGGACCGTCAGCCGGCCGCTGCCATGGAGACCAGTTTCGCCAACGCCGGCCAGGTTTCGCCGGGTTATGCCTCGCCGTGGGCGGCGCCGGGTGTGCCGCTCAAAGCCATCAAATGGCTGTTGCAGCGCCACGCACCGCTGGCGATCAAGGCCACTGCCGATATCGATCAGTACCTGTGGATGGCGCAGATGCTGCGCAACTGCACCGCCAGCCGTTACGCGGTGAACAAGGAGCGCATGGTCCGCCTGTCCGAGTACAGCCGTGACTGCCTCGACGAACTCCGCGCTGAAACCGGCATTGCCTATGAAGGCCGTAGCCTGGGCACGACGCAACTGTTCCGCACCCAAGCTCAACTGGATGGCGCCGCCAAAGACATCGCGGTGCTGAAAGAGTCCGGCGTACCGTTCGAACTGCTCGACCGCGCCGGCATTGCCCGCGTTGAGCCGGCGCTGGCCAGCGTCACCGACATCCTCGCCGGCGCCCTGCGCCTGCCGAACGACCAGACCGGCGACTGCCAGATCTTCACCACCCGCTTGGCCGAAATGGCGGTGAAACTGGGTGTGGAATTCCGCTTCGGCCAGGACATTCAGAAGCTCGACTACGCCGGTGATCGCATCAACGGCGTGTGGATCGACGGCAAGTTGGAAACCGCTGACCGCTACGTGCTGGCGCTCGGCAGCTACTCGCCGCAATTGCTCAAGCCGCTGGGGATCAAGGCGCCGGTGTACCCGCTCAAGGGTTACTCGCTGACCGTGCCGATCACCAACCCGGCCATGGCCCCGACCTCGACCATTCTCGACGAGACCTACAAGGTCGCGATCACCCGTTTCGACAACCGCATCCGCGTCGGCGGCATGGCGGAGATTGCCGGTTTTGACCTGTCGCTGAACCCGCGTCGGCGCGAAACCCTGGAGATGATCGTCAACGACCTTTATCCTCAGGGCGGCGATCTGGCCCAGGCCAGTTTCTGGACCGGCCTGCGTCCGACCACCCCGGACGGCACGCCGATCGTTGGCGCGACACCGTTCAAGAACCTGTTCCTGAACACCGGTCACGGCACACTCGGCTGGACCATGGCTTGTGGCTCCGGTCGCTTGCTGGCTGACCTGATGGCGAAAAGAACGCCGCAGATCAGCGCCGAAGGCCTCGATATTTCCCGTTATGGCAATAAGACCCAGGAGTCCGCAAAGCATGTCAGTCCAGCGCCAGCTCACCAATGAGCGCATGAGTCAGATCGTCAGCCACAACGGCACCGTGTATCTGGCCGGGCAAGTCGGCGATGACTTGAGCGCCGGGATTGAACAGCAGACCCGTGAGACCCTTGCCAACATCGAGCGTTTGCTCGATCTGGCCGGTACTGACAAGAACCACCTGTTGTCGGTCACGATTTACCTGAAAGACATTGATGCACACTTCGAAGGCATGAACGCGGTATGGGACCAGTGGCTGCCAAAAGGCGTCGCACCCGCGCGTGCCACGGTTGAATCGAAACTGTGTGAACCGGAGATCCTGGTTGAGCTGTCGGTTGTAGCCGCTCTGCCATAATTGATCTGAAACCAGTAGCTCAGAAAGATCCCTCTCCCGGTGCTGTTGGCGGTTGATGCTGTCAGCCAGCGCCGGTTTTTCTTCCCCAATGACCCGACCAGAAGTCTGCCGCCATGCGTCCTGCCCGTGCCCTGATCGACCTTCAAGCCCTGCGTCACAACTACCGAATCGCCCGTGAAATCACCGGGGCCAAGGCCCTCGCGGTGATCAAGGCCGATGCCTACGGCCATGGCGCAGTGCGTTGCGCCCAGGCGCTGGAAGTCGAGGCAGACGGTTTTGCCGTGGCCTGCATCGAGGAAGCGCTGGAGCTGCGTTCCGCGGGCATTCGTGCGCCGGTCCTGCTGCTGGAAGGGTTCTTCGAAGCTGACGAGTTGTCGCTGATTGTCGAGCATGATTTCTGGTGTGTGGTGCATTCGCTCTGGCAGCTTGAAGCCATCGAGAAAGCTTCGCTGAGCAAGCCGATCACCGTCTGGCTGAAGCTGGATTCGGGCATGCATCGGGTGGGCTTGCATCCAAAGGATTATCAGGCGGCCTATCAACGGCTGCTGGCCAGCGGCAAGGTGGCAAAGGTTGTATTGATGAGCCACTTCGCCCGGGCCGATGAACTGCACGAGCAGTCCAGCGCCGAGCAGGTCGCGGTATTTGAAGCCGCGCGCCAGGGTTTGTCGGCAGAGATCAGCCTGCGCAATTCGCCGGCGGTGCTGGGTTGGCCGCAGATTCCGAGCGATTGGGTGCGTCCGGGCATCATGCTGTATGGCGCGACGCCATTTGAAGAAGCCAACGCAGTCGCCTCACGCCTGCAACCGGTGATGACGCTGGAATCGAAAGTGATCAGTGTGCGTGAACTGCCGGCCGGTGAACCGATTGGTTACGGTGCGAAATTCATTACACCCAAGCCGATGCGTGTGGGGGTGGTGGCCATGGGGTATGCCGACGGCTATCCGCGTCAGGCGCCCACCGGTACGCCGGTGCTGGTGGCCGGGCAGCGCAGCCAGTTGATCGGCCGCGTGTCGATGGACATGCTCTGCATCGACCTGACCGATGTACCGCAAGCCGGTCTCGGTTCGACCGTCGAGTTGTGGGGTAAAAACATCCTCGCCAGCGACGTGGCGGCGGCCGCGGACACGATTCCTTATCAGATCTTCTGCAACCTGCGCCGGGTGCCACTGCTCTATTCCGAGGGCTGACACCCAGCGGTCCACACCGGAAGTCGCCTCGTCCCACAGGATTCAGGTCCAAGTGTTGTAAATACTGAACGCTGTCGCCATGATAACGCTCAATATTCCTACAACCTGAATCCCTGGAGGCGCAAGCATTGGACGTCGGTGAACGACTGCAATCCATCCGTAAGCTCAAAGGCCTTTCGCAGCGTGAGCTCGCCAAGCGCGCGGGTGTCACCAACAGCACGATTTCGATGATCGAGAAGAACAGCGTCAGCCCCTCGATCAGTTCGCTGCGCAAAGTACTGGGCGGGATTCCCATGTCCATGGTCGAGTTCTTTTCTGAAGAAATCCTGCAGGAAAAACCGACGCAGATCGTCTACAAAGCCAACGAACTGATCGATATTTCCGATGGCGCAGTGACCATGAAACTGGTCGGCCGTGCTCATCCGAGCCGGGCCATCGCCTTTCTGAATGAAATCTACCCGCCAGGCGCCGATACCGGTGACGAGATGCTCACCCATGAGGGCGAGGAGACCGGCATTTTGGTGGAGGGTCGGCTGGAACTGGTGGTCGGGCTTGAAACTTTTGTGCTCGAAGCCGGCGATAGCTACTACTTTGAGAGTACCAAGCCGCATCGTTTCCGTAATCCGTTCGATGCGCCGGCGCGACTAATCAGCGCAGCGACACCGGCGAATTTCTAAGTAAAGAAGGCGCCCTGCCAGTCAGGCCGAGGCACCCAGGCAGTTTTTCCGCTGCAGCATAAGACCCCTTCGACTTTGGGGTTGTTTCAGTGTGGCGGGCTTACCGCTATACTTGCGCCCGCCTGCGAACCGTGGCCGTAGGCGTGACTAGCCACCATTGAGGGTGAACGCGTGAATCTAATTATGAAAATGCTGGCTGTACCAGCAACCGTATTGGCCCTTTGGGCTGTCAGCGCTCAAGCTGCGACGAACGACGATATTGCCAAACGCCTTGAGCCAGTCGGCCAGGTTTGCGTTCAGGGCAAAGAGTGCAAGGGGATGGAAGTTGCTGCCTCTGCTGGCGGTGGTGGCGGTGCCAAAACCCCTGACGAGGTGATTGCAAAACATTGCAACGCTTGCCACGGCACTGGCCTGTTGGGCGCACCGAAAATCGGTGACGCCGCAGCGTGGGGCGAGCGTGCCAAGAAGGAAGGCGGTGTTGACGGCCTGCTCGCAAAGGCGATCTCCGGCCTCAATGCAATGCCGCCAAAAGGCACCTGCGCCGATTGCGCGGACGCCGAGCTCAAAGGCGCCATCCAGAAGATGTCCGGCCTGAAATAAGCCCACATCTTCAGCAAAAAAACCGCTTTCGAGCGGTTTTTTTGTGCCTGCGATTTGTGCCTGAGACTGTTCATTGCAGCAAAGACCCGGCAAGCTCGGTCCAACCCGAATCACGGAATGTAAGGGAGGATCAGATGGTTCAGCTGTGTTCAATCGAACAGGCCGTGGATGATGTGTTGGCACGGTTGCCGGCGCACATTCACATGGGCTTGCCCCTTGGCCTGGGTAAACCCAACCACTTCGTCAACGCGCTGTACCAGCGCATTGCGCAACTGCCGCAGCGGCGACTGACGATCTACACCGCGCTGTGCCTGGGCCGTCCGGCATTGGGCGATGGTTTGCAGAAGCGCTTCCTCGAACCCTTCATCGAACAGGTATTCGGCGACTATCCGGAGCTGGATTTTCTGCAGGGTCTGCACAAAGACAACCTGCCGCCGAACATCCACATCCAGCAGTTCTTCATGCAGCCCGGCAGCCTGCTGCACAGCGCGTCAGCCCAGCAGGACTACGTCAGCAGCAACTACAGCCACGCCGCACGGGACATCAACGCTGCCGGTTTGAACCTGGTCGCGCAATTGGTGGCGAGCCACAGCGATCATCCCGATCGCCTGAGCCTGAGTTGCAACCCGGACATCACCCTCGACCTGTTGCCCATGATTGCCAAACGCCGGGCGGCGGGGGAGACGATCCTGCTGGTGGGCCAGGTGCACAACGACTTGCCCTATATGCCAGGCGACGCGGAGGTGGGCATCGACACCTTTGATCTGCTGATCGACAAGAAAGACAGCACCACGCTGTTTTCCACGCCGAACATGCCGGTGGGCTTTCAGGATCACTTCATCGGCCTGCACGCCAGCACTCTGGTGCGCGACGGCGGCACGCTGCAGATCGGTATCGGCGCCATGGGCGATGCGCTGACGGCGGCGTTGCTGGCGCGTCAGGCCGACAATGACGGTTACAAGGCTTTGCTGGCAGACGTGAATCTGAGCCAGTGGGCGCAGTTGATCGAGCGCGAAGGCGGCCTCGAACCTTTCGCCAGAGGCCTGTACGGTTGCAGCGAAATGTTCGTCAACGGCTTGCTGGTGCTCGCGGATGCCGGGATTGTGCGGCGCAAGGTCTATCCCGACGTCCTCACCCAGCAGCAGGCGAATGCCGGCACTCTGGACGAGGCCGCGCAAACCGACGGCATTTCGATTCACGGCGGGTTTTTCCTGGGATCACGCAGTTTCTATGAGCGCTTGCGGGAATTGCCGCAGAGCAAGCGCGTTGAATTCAACATGACCCGCATCAGCTACATCAATGAGCTTTACGGTCAGGAAGAACTCAAGCGCCTGCAGCGCCTGGATGCGCGCTTCATCAACACGGTGTTCACCATGACCCTGCTCGGCGCCGGTGTGGCCGATCAGTTGCAAGACGGGCGAGTGCTCAGCGGTGTGGGCGGGCAGTACAACTTCGTCGCCCAGGGGCATGCACTGGAAGGCGCACGTTCGGTGCTGTTGCTGCGCAGTTGGCGTGAGGCGGGCGGTGAGGTCAGTTCGAACATCGTCTGGGAGTACGGCCACTGCACGATCCCCCGGCACCTGCGCGACATCGTGGTCACCGAGTACGGTATCGCCGACTTGCGCGGCAAGACGGATGCGGCCGTGATCGAGTCCTTGCTGAATATCAGCGACTCACGGTTCCAGTCGGGGCTGATCGAGCAGGCGCAGAGCGTTGGCAAGTTGCCCAAGGACTTCCGTCTCGACCCACGTTTCGCCGATAACAGTCCGCAGCGATTACAGACGATTCAGGGGCGGCATCCGAACCTGTTTCCGGAGTATCCGCTGGGCAGTGATTTCACCGCGGTGGAGCGCGACGTGTTGCGGGCCCTGAACTGGCTGAAGAGCAAATTCAAGCTGACGGAGATTCTGGAATTGGGCAGGGCGGCACTGGATGCGCCAGAGGCTTCGGCGTTTCCAGAGCATCTTGAACGGATGCAACTGACCCACCCGGATGGGCTGAAGGAAGACCTGTTTCAGCGATTGCTGCTGGCCGGTCTGAAAGCCACCGCGCAATAACAACCACCACAAAACCCTGTAGGAGCCGAGCTTGCTCGCGATGAGGCCATAACATTCAACATCAATGTCGAATGTCCGGCCGCCATCGCGAGCAAGCTCGGCTCCTACAGGTTTTGCAGTGTTGCGGCTTACTCGATGAAGGTCACAACACCACCGGCCAGCGACTGCACGCGGGCCAGCGATTCAACGCGATAACCCTGCGCATCCAGTTCCGCACGGCCACCCTGGAACGACTTCTCGATCACGATGCCCAAACCGGCCACGGTCGCGCCCGCCTGTTTGATGATCGAGATCAGTGCCTGCGATGCCTTACCGTTGGCCAAAAAGTCATCGATGATCAGCACGCGGTCGCTGCTGGTCAGGTGGCGCGGGGAAATCGCCACGGTGCTTTCGGTCTTCTTGGTGAACGAGTAAACGGTCGCCGACAGCAGGTTTTCAGTCAGGGTCAGGGACTGCTGCTTGCGGGCGAAGATCACCGGCACGCCGAGGTTCAAACCGGTCATGATCGCCGGGGCGATGCCCGAGGCTTCGATGGTGACGATCTTGGTGATGCCCGAGTCCTTGAACAGTGCGGCGAATTCGTCGCCGATCAGCTTCATCAGGGCCGGGTCGATCTGGTGGTTCAAAAAGGCGTCTACCTTCAGGACCTGATCGGAAAGCACGATGCCTTGTTCGCGAATTTTCTGGTGCAGTGCTTCCATGAAGCGTTCCTCTACTGGCGCCATGTGCGCCGAGCTTGTCAAAAAGTGTTCGGTTAAAAATGCTTTGATTAAAAAGTGCTCAATTCTAGCGCTTTAACATCGCGCGTATATCCGCCAATGCGGTATTTCCGCGAACGGCTTTGACTTCAACCGGTGTGTCGTCGTTGCCTTCCCACGCCAGATCGTCCGGCGGCAGCTCATCAAGGAAGCGGCTCGGCGCGCAGTCGATGATTTCGCCGTACTGCTTGCGCTTGGCGGCGAAGGTAAAGGCCAGGGTCTGGCGCGCGCGGGTAATCCCGACGTAGGCCAGGCGGCGTTCTTCTTCGATGGTGTCGGCTTCGATGCTGGAGCGGTGCGGGAGGATTTCCTCTTCCATGCCCATGATGAACACGTAAGGGAATTCCAGGCCTTTGGACGCGTGCAAGGTCATCATTTGCACACCTTCGGCGCCGTCTTCCTCTTCCTGCTGGCGTTCGAGCATGTCGCGCAGGACGAGTTTGCCGATGGCGTCTTCGACGGTCATCTCGCCTTCTTCGTCTTTCTCCAGGGTGTTTTTCAACGCCTCGATCAGGAACCAGACGTTGCCCATGCGGTAATCGGCGGCCTTGTCACTGGAGCTGTTGGTGCGTAGCCAGTTCTCGTAGTCGATGTCCATGACCATGCTGCGCAATGCCGAGATCGGGTCTTCGCCGGCGCACTGCTCGCGCACCTTGTCCATGAAGCGCTTGAAGCGCGACAGGCGATCGGTGAAGCGCGTGTCCAGATGCTCACCCAGACCGATCTCATCGGTGGCGGCGTACATCGAGATTTTGCGTTCGGTGGCGTAGTTGCCGAGCTTTTCCAGGGTGGTCGAACCGATCTCCCGGCGTGGGACGTTGATCACCCGCAGGAAGGCGTTGTCGTCGTCCGGGTTCACGATCAGGCGGAAGTAGGCCATCAGGTCTTTCACTTCCTGACGCCCGAAAAAGCTGTTGCCGCCGGAGAGGCGATACGGAATCTGGTGGTGTTGCAGCTTCAGCTCGATCAGCTTGGCCTGGTAGTTGCCGCGATACAGGATCGCGAAATCGCTGTACGGGCGGTCTGTGCGCAAATGCAGCGTCAGCAGTTCCACCGCCACGCGCTCGGCTTCGGCGTCTTCGTTGCGGCAGCGGATCACGCGGATTTCGTCGCCGTGGCCCATCTCGCTCCACAGCTGTTTTTCGAACTCGTGCGGATTGTTCGAGATCAGCACGTTGGCGCAACGCAGGATGCGGCTGGTGGAGCGGTAGTTTTGCTCCAGCATCACCACTTTCAGGGACGGATAGTCGTCCTTGAGCAGCATCAGGTTTTCCGGACGGGCGCCGCGCCAAGCGTAAATCGACTGGTCGTCGTCGCCGACCACGGTGAACTGGTTGCGCGTGCCGATCAGCAATTTCACCAGCAAATACTGGCTGGCGTTGGTGTCCTGGTATTCGTCGACCAGCAGGTAGCGGACTTTGTTCTGCCACTTTTCGAGGATGTCGGCGTGTTCCTGGAACAGCTTTACCGGCAGCAGGATCAGGTCGTCGAAGTCCACCGCGTTGAACGCCTTGAGCGTGCGCTGATAGTGGGTGTAGACGATGGCGGCGGTCTGCTCCTTGGGGTTGCGCGCGTTTTCCAGGGCTTCGGCGGGCAGGATCAGGTCGTTTTTCCACGAGCCGATCATGTTCTTGATCTCGTCGACGCCGTCGTCGCCCGCGTATTCCTTCTGCATGATGTCGGTCATCAAGGCTTTGACGTCAGTTTCGTCAAAGATCGAGAAGCCCGGTTTGTAACCCAGGCGCACGTGTTCCTTGCGGATGATGTTCAGGCCCAGATTGTGGAAGGTGCACACGGTCAGGCCACGGCCTTCGCCACCCTTGAGCAATGTGCCGACCCGTTCCTTCATCTCGCGCGCGGCCTTGTTGGTAAAGGTCATGGCGACGATGTACTGGGCGCGGATGCCGCAGTTCTGGATCAGGTGCGCAATTTTGCGGGTGATCACGCTGGTCTTGCCGGAGCCTGCACCGGCGAGCACCAAAAGAGGGCCGCCGACGTAGCTCACGGCTTCTTGCTGCCGGGGATTGAGTCGGGACATACAGAATTCAGGGAGTCGTTTGTGAAATGGGCCGGCATTTTAACAGGCTCAGCGAATTGTGCTGCTCTGTCCGACTTGTGACGTAACACGCTTTCTCTAATTGCCGGTTTTGTTACTTTCAAGCAGGATGCGCGGTGAATGTGCGGCTAATGTTCTTATTCCGGGCGCAAAACGCGTTTGATAACCGATGTCATTTGGTCATTGGTTACCCGCGCGGCATAATGCCCGCCGCCTACATCTTTGCAGAGTCTAGGGAGCTAGCTTGTCTACGCCTGTCGAACCCTTGCGTTTGCTGTTACTGGCCGAAGAGCCAGCGTGGGCAGCGTTGTTGCGCGAGTGTCTGGCTCCGATGGGGAGCTCGGCCGTGCTCATCAGCGCGCCGAGCTGGGAGTCGGTCAGCAGTTTGTTCGATGACAACCGTAACGCGGTGTTGTTGACTGTTCCTGCACTTCAGCCGCTACCGGGTCGTTGCAGCTTGCCGACGGTGTTGTTGCTCGAGCACGAGCCAGTGACGACGCCCGACAGCGTGAGTGACTGGCTGGTGCGTGACCTGCTCGATGCCGGCATGCTGCGCCGTTGCCTGCGGCATGTGCGCGAGCGTGGCTTGCTGGAAAACACCTTGCAGCGTCTGGCCGAGCAAGACCCGTTGACCGGCATCGCCAATCGCCAGGGTTTTCAGACCCTGCTGGCAGCGCGCCTCGCAGAAAACGACGGCCGGGGCCTGGCCCTCGGTCACCTGGACCTCGACAACTTCCGTCACGCCAACGATGCCCTCGGCCACCAGGCCGGCGACCGATTGATTCTGCAAGTGGTCGCTCGGCTCAAAAGCCAACTTGAGGCCGGCGACCAACTGGCGCGCCTGGGCAGTGACGAATTCGCCCTGCTGATCGACACCCGCCGTGCACCTCAGCGCGCCGAATGGATGGCCGAGCGCATCACCGAAGCACTGGCAGAACCTTACTGGGTCGACGGCGAAAGCCTGTTGATCGGGTCCAGCCTGGGCATTGCCCACGCCCGGGTCCAGGCCGGCGCCGACCCGCTGATGTGGCACGCGCACATCGCCATGCAGCAAGCCAAGAGCACGCAAGGCTGCACCTTTCACATCTTCAACGAACGCATCAACCGCAACGCCCGCAGCATGGCCGATCTCGAAAGCGAGTTGCGCCGGGCTTTGCGCCGTGACGAACTGGAACTGCACTACCAACCCCGCCTGAACCTGGATGACGGCCAGATCGTCGGCCTTGAAGCCCTGGTGCGCTGGCGGCACGCCGAGCGCGGTTTGTTGCCACCGAGCGAATTCGTACCGCTGGCCGAGCAAAGCGGTTTGATCGTGCCGCTCGGTTACTGGGTGATTTCCCGGGCCCTGCGCGACATGCAGGCCTTGCGTGAGCAGGGGCTGCCGGCGTTGCACATGGCGATCAACCTGTCGTTCCGGCAGTTTCAGGACAGCCAATTGCTGTCCACGTTGAGCCGGTTGATTGCCGAGCGTGGTGTCGAAGCGCAGTGGCTTGAATTCGAACTGACGGAAACCGCGGTGATGCGTCGCAGCGATCTGGTCAAGCAAACCATGGACGCCCTCGGGCGGCTGGGCGTGCGCTTCTCGCTGGATGACTTCGGCACCGGGTTCTCGTCCTTCGTGCACCTCAACAGCCTGCCGATCGCGTTGCTGAAGGTCGACAAGAGCTTTGTCGGCGGCATGGAAGAACGTGAGGAGAATCGCAAACTGGTCCACGCGATGATCAACCTGGCGCACAACCTCAATCTCGAGGTGGTTGCCGAAGGGGTGGAAACACCGGAACAGCTGGATCTGTTGCGCGGTTTTGGCTGCGATCAGGTGCAGGGCTACCTGATCAGCAAGCCACTGCCGTTGGCGGAGCTGGTTGAGTATTTGACGTCAGCCAGCGATCAGCAGCCAGTGCTGGAAGTCGTGAACTAGTGAGGATCCTGTAGGAGCAAGGCTTGCCCGCGATGCAGGCGACACGGTCTTGCAGGCACACCGCGTTATCGTTCCTCGCGGGCAAGCCATGCTCCTACAGGGATCTCAGTCTGGCTGAGGGATTTCGAAACGCTGGTGTGACGACGGCTCCTGCCGAATCATCCGCTTCATCTTCCACTCGAACGCCAGCGTCAGGCTGACCGCCGCAAACGCCAGCCCCAGCGCCAGCCCCCACCAGACGCCCGTCGGCCCCCAGTGCACATGGAAGGCCATCCACCACGCGGCGGGTGCGCCAATCAGCCAGTAACAGCCCAACCCGACCAGGAATGTGGTCTTGGCGTCCTTGAGCCCGCGTATGCAGCCCATGGCGATGGTCTGTGTGCCGTCGAACAGCTCAAACCAGGCCGCCACCGCCAGCAGGCTCACAGCCAGGTTGATAACGTCGCGAAAGGCCGGGTCGTTCTGGTCCAGGAACAGGCCGACCAACTGGTTCGGCAGGAACCAGAAGACCATGGCGAAACCGAGCATCGCAGCCGCGCCGAAAGCAATCCCGACCCGGCCCGCCAGCCGCGCATCCAGTAACTGCCCGGCGCCGTAGTGTTGGCCGATGCGCATGGTGATCGCGTAGGAAATCCCGGCCGGAATCATGAACGCGACCGACACGATCTGCAGGGCGATCTGGTGCGCCGCCAACTGCGTGCTGCCCATGGTGCCCATGCACAGCGCGGCGAACGCAAACAGCCCGACCTCCACCGCATATGTGCCGCCAATCGGCAGGCCGAGGCGCCACAGCTCCTTCAAATACCGACGGTTAGGTCGCGACAGGCCCTGGCGCAAGGGGTAGGCGTCATACGCCGGGTGCCGGCGGATGTGCACCGCCAGCGCCACGGCCATCAGGTTGGCAACAATCGCTGTCACCAGCCCGATACCCATCAGCCCGAGTTTCGGCAGGCCGAACATGCCGGTGATCAAGGCGTAGTTGAGCAGGAAGTTCGCCACCGTACCGCCGAGGCTGATCACCATGACCGGCGTCGCCCGGCCAATGGCGCTGGTGAAACCGCGCAGGGCCATGAAGCTCAGGTAACCGGGCAGGGCGAACGGCAGGATCAGCAGAAACTGCCCGGCCGCGTGGACGTTGGACTCGGTCTGGCCAAACAGCAACAGCACAGGTTTGAGATTCCACAGCAGCAGCCCGGCCACCAGTGCCATCAACCACGCCAGCCACATTCCGGCCTGGGTCAGCCGCGCAGCGCCGATGATGTCGCCTGCGCCCTGACGAATCGCCACCAGGGTGCCGACGGCGGCAATCACGCCGATGCAGAAAATCGACACGAACGAATAGCTCGCTGCCCCCAGACTGCCACCGGCCAATGCCTCGGGACTCAGGCGCGCCATCATCAAGGTGTCGGTGAGGACCATCAGCATGTGCGCCAACTGCGAGGCAATCAGCGGCCCCGCCAGCCGCAGGATGGCCCCGAGTTCAATACGCGCTGGATGCTTCATGGTCATCACGCTCGATTATCAAAGTGAACTGGAAAGGGTCGATTCTCGGCGCTTCAAGGGGTTTGCACAAAGGGATAAAAAGGATGGGTAGCATGAGTCATACTCATGCAACGGAGATTCTGCTAGGGTAAGCGGATTGCGCTATAGGAGCTTTCCGCATGTCTCGTCGTCTTCCTCCCTTATATGCCTTGCGCGCATTTGAAGCGGCGGCTCGGCATAGCTCGTTTACTCGCGCCGCCGAAGAATTGTCGATCACCCAGAGTGCCGTCAGCCGACACATTCGTACACTCGAAGAGCATTTTGCCTGTCGGCTGTTTCACCGTAGTGGACGCAACCTGCAGTTGACCGAGTCGGCGCGCCTGATTTTGCCGGGCATTCGTGACGGTTTCTCCGCCCTGGAACGCGCTTGCAATACCTTGCGCGCCGAAGACGACATCCTGCGCATGAAAGCCCCTTCGACATTGACCATGCGCTGGCTGCTGGCGCGGCTCAGCCGCTTTCGGCACCTGCAGCCGGGCAATGAAGTGCAACTGACCAGTGCCTGGATGGACATCGACTCGGTGGACTTCAATCAGGAACCGTTCGACTGCGCCGTGATCCTCAGCAACGGGCATTTCCCGCCGGACTGGGAAGCGACGCTGCTGTTCCCGGAGGAGCTGATTCCGGTGGGCGCGCCGAATCTTCTGAACGATCAGCCGTGGGACGTTGCACGCCTGGCCAGCACCGAACTGCTGCACCCGACGCCGGATCGTCGCGACTGGCGCAGTTGGCTGGACCGCATGGGCCTGACCGATCAGGTCTCGCTCAAGGGCGGGCAGGTGTTCGACACATTGGAGCTGGGCATGATTGCCGCCGCGCGGGGCTACGGCGTGTCCATGGGGGATTTGCTGATGGTGGCGGAGGATGTCGCGCAGGGGCGTCTGAGTTTGCCGTGGCCGACCGCCGTTGCCAGTGGTGAGAATTATTACCTTGTCTGGCCGAAAACCCGCCCCGGAGGTGATCGTTTGCGCCGGCTCAGCGATTTTCTGTTGGGTGAAGTCCGGGCGATGGAATTACCGGATGTGCAGCGTTTGAGCTGAATCGATAGAGCTGGCGTGATAGAGGCCTTGCGCCATATCCCGGCTATTTACTCAAGTATTCAGAATCGCCGCCGAAATTCTGCAAATGGAACCTTCGTGCAGGTCCAGCGCTGTTCCCATTATTAGAAAAATTTTGCTGAGTGTGCAGCCCGATCAAACAGGGGGCAGGGCGCTCGGCCAGGAGTTGTCATGTCTCAACCCCGTGCCCGGATTGCCTCACAGCTTGGCCTCGCGCTTGCCGTGATTCTGGCGATTGTCATCACTGGCAGTACCGTGTTCGCCCTGCGTTCGCTGGACACTGCTAACCTCGCCACCCGCGAAGAGCACCTGGCCAGTGAAGCCCGTTTGCTGGCCGATCAGTTGAGTACCTTCCACGGTACTTTGCGCGAAAGCACCCAGCGTCTGAGCGGCCTGTTCGAGAAGCGCTTCAGCTCCGGCCTGAGCCTGCACCCGGATGAGCCGGTGACGGTGGCCGGTGTGCAGACCCCGGGGCTGCACCTGGGCAGCGAAGTGTTGAACAACAACTTCAAGGAAGTCGACGAGTTCAAGCAAATGACCGCCGGTGTGGCCACGTTGTTCGTGCGCAGTGGCGAAGACTTCATTCGGGTCAGCACCTCCCTGACCAAACAGGACGGCAACCGCGCCATCGGCACGCTGCTTGACCACGCCCACCCGGCTTATGCGCGTTTGATGGCGGGGCAGAGCTATGTGGGTCGCGCGCTGCTCTTCGAGCGTTCCTACATGACGCAATACACCCCCGTACGCGACAGCAGCGGCAAGGTGATTGCCGTGCTGTTCGTAGGGTTCGATTACACCGACGCGCAGAACGCCCAGTTCGCCAACCTCAAGCGCTTCCGTATCGGCCAGACCGGTTCGCTGGCGCTGCTGGATGAACAAAACAAATGGCTGGTGCCGCCGGCGGGCGTGCAGGCACCGGATCAAGCCATTTCGGCCATCGTCGACCTGGCGAAAACACCGGGCAAGGGTGATTTCTGGAGCGACAAGTCGGAAGACTTCTACAGCGTGGCGGTGCCGTTCGACGGCGGGCCATGGTCGGTGGTGGCGAACATGCCAAAAGCCGAAATCAGTGCGGTGACCTGGAGTGTCGGCATTCAATTGGCCATCGGCAGTCTGCTGGCGATGTTGATCGCGGTCGGTTCAGCCGTCTGGCTGTTACGCAGCAAACTCGCGCCGCTGAGCGATCTGGTGCGCCAGGCCGAAGCCTTGGGCGCCGGTGATTTGAGCGTGCGGCTGAACGTGTCGAGCAACGATGAGATCGGTCAACTGGCCCGCGCGTTCAACCAGATGAGCCAGGCCCTGTCGACCATGGTCGAGCACATCCGCAAAGCCTCGCAGGAGGTCAATAGCCGTGCCCAGGCATTGTCCGGCCTGTCCGGTGGCGCTTATGAAGGGATGGAGCAACAGTCCGGCGAAATCACCAGCATGGCCGGCGCCGTGGAAGAGTTCAGCGCCACGTCCCTGAACATTGCCGACAACATGGGCAACACTCAGCGTCTGGCCCAGGAAAACGCACAACAAACTCAGATCGGTCGGACGTCGATGGACGAAGCGTCCTCGTCGCTGGAGCAAATCGCCAGCGCGCTGAACAGCACCGCGACGGTGATCAACACCCTCGGTCAGCGCTCTCAGGAAATCGGCGGCATCGTCGGGGTGATCACCTCGATTGCCGAACAGACCAACCTGCTGGCACTGAACGCCGCCATCGAAGCGGCCCGCGCCGGTGAACAGGGCCGTGGTTTTGCGGTGGTTGCCGATGAGGTGCGCAACCTGGCTTCGCGTACTCGTCAGGCCACTGACGAAATTTCCGGGATGATCAGCAGCATCCAGCAGGAAACCGGCAACGCCATCAGCACCATGGAGCAGGGCAATGTGTTGATGCAGGAAGGTTTGTCGCGTAACGCCAACGTGGCTTCGGCCTTGGCGCGAATCGACGAGCAGAGCCGTTCGGCCGGTCAGCAGTTTGCGGCGATTACCACCGCGACCCAGGAGCAAAGCAGCACCGCAACGTTGCTCAGCAGCAACCTGCAAAGCATTGCGCTGGCCAACAGTGAGCAGCGCGAAGTGGTGTCCAACCTGGCGGTGACGGCCAAGGAGCTGGAGAAGCTCGCGGCGGACTTGCGCCAAGAGGTTGACCGGTTTCGTTGAGGCGCCTCTGAAATAGCTTTCGCGAGCAGGCTCGCTCCTACAGGGTTATGTGTCGATCACATATCCAGTGTGGGAGCGAGCTTGCTCGCGATGGGGTCACCTCAATTCAGGATCTATCCCCGGCTAGTCGCACTTTGCATTGCTAGATACTTCCTTGCTTGCCTGTTTCAACTGATTGGCCAATTCAGACGCATTGGTGCTGTTGTAAACCCGGCCACCAGTGTTTTCGGCGATGCAGCGCGACGGGCCACCGGCGCCGATTTTCACCACGTTGACCCGCAGTCGCGGTTGTTCCTTGGCGATTCGGCGCGACACGGCGCAGGCGTCTTTCTGGCAGCCGTCTTCACCGTCGACGAACATCACGATCACGGCATCGTTATTGCGCCCGTCAACGGTGCTGGCCGCGTAGGCCAGGCTGTCAGCCAGCGGTGTACCGTCGTTGGGAACCAGGCCTCGAATCCCATTGATCAGCCGCGGGCGATCGCCAAATCTGAACACGCCCTGGTCCGGTGTTCTTTCACAACCGGCGAAGGTGATCAGGCGCGTGTCGATCTTCGGGTCCAGCCCGTTGATCATGCCGGCCAACGAGTCCTTGGCGACGTCCATGCGGCTCGGCTTGGCGAAGATCTGTTGGGTGCGGTTCACGTCCAGGTACTTGTTCAGCTCATTGCCGAAGAACCAGTCTTCGTCGGCTTTCACGGACTTGATGTTCAAATCCATCGAGCCTGAGGTGTCGAGCACCACCACGAATTGCGGGATCTTGGCGTCAGGCGCTTTTTTGCGACAGGCGAAGTTATCCAGCGTCGGGGCCGGAGGTGGCGGCGGTGGCGGCGGTGGCGGCGGTGGTGGCGGCGGCGCGGCCACTACCGGTTTTGGTGGTGGGACCGGCTTGGGTGGTGGCACTGGTTTTGGCGCGGGTTCTGGTTCTGGAGCAGGCTCCGGTTCCACAACAGGCTCGGGAACAGGCTCGACCGGTTTTTCCACCGGCGTTACCACTGGCGCAACAGGCGCTACCGGCGGAGCCACGACGACCGGTTCACGGTGCAGGAACCACCAGAGCCACAGCGCCAGAAGCAGCAACAGCAGCGCGAGCAGGGCTGCCGCAATCCACCAGCCACGCCGTGACGGCGGTACGATCGGCGCCACCGGAACAACCGGCGGTACGATCGGTTTTGGCGGACGCTGGTTCCAGCGCACCACCAACGGCTCACCGTTGAGGCTGTAGAGTTTGTCCAGCTCAGGCGTGCCGAGCAGGCTGCGCAGGTCATCCGCTACCGTGGGCTGACCGCGTTTTTGCAGTTCGTCCGCCAGCTGTCCCAGGGACGTCTGACGCACTTCATAGGTTTCCAGCAAACGTCGTTGCGCGTCCTCGTTGAGGTCGGCGTAGGGCGTGGGTTGCCCACCCAGTTCGGTCCACCATTCCAGCACGTCACCACTGCCCATTCGCGGGATGGCGAAGAGACTGGCGACGGTCGGCGGAAAGTGTTTCTGGATGAGGGCGACTTTGGCTTGCAGCGCACTCATCCCCTCCGGTGTGGCTTGCGCATCCCTGATGACCCGCTGCATGACGACGATTCCTGAAAAAGTGCAGGCATCCAGGAGATGCCTGCGGGGTGAACATTACTCTTCGTAACCGAGGCTGAATTGCAGCTGATTGACCTTCTTCTGCAACGCCTTCAGTTGTTCCTGCTTGGCCGCCAGCGATGCTGGAGTGGCTTTGGTCGTTGGCGCCGCTTGCGAGGCCTTGAGTTGCTGCTCGATGCTGGCAATCTGCTTCTGCACACTGCTTTCGTTGCCACGCCGAGCCTTGAGCGAGCTTAGCAACTGACTCAAAGACTGATTCAACGCTGCCTGGGATTTCTGCTGGCTCGCCAGATCGGCTTTAGTGCTCAGTTGCTGCGCCTGAATGTCCGCGTACACCTGATGGAACATTGCGTTTTGCTGGCGGGACTCGCTCAGGGCCAGTTCCTTCTGCTTGACCTGATCGCTGTAACCACCGGAGTAGTCGCAGTTCATCTTGGTCAGCATGCTGCTGTCGCGATTGGTCGAATCGCATTCGCCGGGCTTCGTCGCGCAACCGCTCAGGGCCAGGACGGCGGTAAGGACCGCCAGCTGTCGTAGTGTCATGTGCTTAGCCCAGGGTGATCGCGGAGCGTTGGCTGTACAGACCGTCGACTTCCTTCTGCAGGGCCGTGACTTTCTGGTTCATTTTCGCAATGTTCATGTCCACTTGCTTGATCTCGGCACCTTGTGCGCCTTGTGCGCGTTCGGCATCGGCTACTTTGGTGTACTCGGTGACTTTGGTGCGCATGTTGCCGAGGTCTTTACGCAGGCGGGCGATGTTCGAATCGATTTCGGCGATTTGCGTCTGGGCCTTGGTCTTGTCGACTTTCTTGTTGGCGATGTCTTTTTTGATCTGGGCGATGCGCGCCTCGTCATCGTTGATCACTTGCTGAGCGGTCGCAGTACGGGCGATCACGTTCTGGGTGTCTTGTTCGACGTCGCTGTTCATCTTCGCCAGGCGGGTGGTGGTGTCGGCGTATTCGCTGCGACGCTGATCCAGATAGTAGTTCGCGCCCATGGCCACGCCACACGCGGTAATGCCGGCAGCGATGGCGCACACGGCTTTGTTGCTGCTGTTGGACAGCGCGCAGGTGAGGATGCCGACACCGGCGCCGACGGCGCAGGCCTGGTAACCGGACTTGCTGAAGAACTCTGCATCATTGCCCTGAGTCAGGCGCGGGTCGGTGCCGCCGCCGCTTTCGCCGAGCATGGAGCTGCCGGTGTTGGCGCAACCGGTCAGCAGCAGGCTGCCGGCCAGTACGAAAGCGATCTGTAGCTTGAAGCGAGTCCAAAGGCTGCGCGACATGGTGAAACTCCTAGATGACGGTGTTGACGTGTTGTTATTGAGTGACGGTTTTGCAGCTGGTCAGCCAGGCCTCAGTGTCGATCTTCTGCTTTTGCAGGAACGCCTTCTGATTGGCCCAGTGGGTGCGCAAGTACGGTTTGAGGTCTTGCAGCTGTTTGTTGCGGGTGATGATTTCTTCCATCACCGGAACCTGTTTTTCAAGCAGTGGCTGGCCGTACAAGGTCGCCGATTCCACCAGGCTGCTGGCGTAGTAACGGCTGAGTTTGTGCAGGCGATCCTTCTGCTCCTCGAGCTTGCCTTTGCGCATGTCGCAGCTCGCGTCCTTTTCCGCAGCTTCGCAATTGAGCTTGTAGTTCTTTTGCAGGAAGTCCACGTACTGGCCGTCGTCGAGCATCTTGGTGCACAGGAACGCGCCCAGGTTCAGGCTGGCGCGGATCGCCTGGTCGCGGGTTTCTTCCTGTTGCTGGTTGCTGGCGCGCAACTGGTTTTCCAGGGCCTGGAGCTTTTCCTTGAGGGCTTTGTCTTCGACGCCCGAGGCCAGGCTGTTCAAGGATTGAACGGTGCCTTTGTCGGCAGACTCGGTTTCTTTGCTGCCGGTGCCAAGTTTCTTCCAGCTGTTTTCAATGCTGGCGACGCGCTCGCGGGAGGTCAGGGTCGGCGAGACCAGTACCAGTCGCAGGCCGGTGGTTTTGTTTTTCACCTGGCCATCGGCATTGTAATACGGCTCCTCCTTGCGCAACGCAGTACGCAGGTCGGCTTGCGCGGTCAGGTAGTTGCCGCCACGGACCACGTAGCCGCCTGCCTGACCGTGCTGGCGGTCGAGTTTGTTCAGGCGAAACGGTTCGAACATCATTTCGTCGACGTTGCCGAGCATGTCATGCAGGCCCAGCGGATTGGGCTTTTGCAGGCCAGACAATTGCAGCTTGCCGTTGGACGATTGCGCCCCGGCGAACCACTCGTAGGCGTTGATCCCTTCGGGCATCGGGTAGTGCGTGTCGCGGAATTCAGCGGCGCCGACTTCCAGCCCGCCGCGTGCGGCGAACTCCCACTCGACTTCAGTCGGCAGGCGCAAGAAGCCCAGCGCGCCGTCTTCCTTGGGCAACTTGTCGGCGGCGTTCTTGCGCAGCCACAGGTTGTATTTGTCGGCGGCTTCGATGGCTTGCACCCAGCTCACCGCCACTTGCGGCAAGCGCATCTTGGTCGCAGCCGTCGGGCAGGTTTCTTCGGTCAGTGCGGCGTATTGCAACTGACTCATCTCGTACTTGGCCATCAGGTAGTAGCGGGACTTGTCGTTCTTGGCGCCGGTAAAACTGCCGGCGATGAACGTCGGCCGCGTCTGTTCGACGTAGCCATATTCCGCGCCGTCCTGACCGATGTTGATCGGGTAGTCATCGAGCGGCCCTGCCACCGGAATGAACACCTTGCGAAAGACCATCGAGCCTTCGCAGGGCATCGGCAGCACCACGTCGGCGGCGTCCGGCATCGGGTTGTAATACTTCTCTTCCCAGCCCGCAGCCGAGGCGTCGAGCAGATAGCCAAGGCTCAGGGGCAATAGCAAGCCAAAACGTTTATAGCTCACGCAGACTCTCCGCAGGTTGGATGTTGATGGCTCGCAGGGCGCCGATCACGGCCACCAGCGCAGCGACCAGAATGGTCAGGAGCAGGGCGCCAAGGCCATGCCAGACCGTAATGTGGCACACGAAAGTGCCGGTGGCCTGGCTGCTGCCGAGCAAATAGTCGAACAAATGACTGCCAACGGCATAGAAGCCCAACCCGCCCACGTAACCGGCCAGGCTCAGCAACAGCGCTTGCACGACCACGAAACCACCGACGGCCCTGCGTTTGAAACCCAGCAGGCGCAGCACCGCGAGGCTTTTGCGCTTGCGGTCGATGTTGGCCAGGAACGCGCCGACCATCGACGCCACACAGCCAATCAGCGCCGCCATGGCGATAACCCCGAAAATCAGCCCCAGCACATGGTTGATGGCTTTGACGTTGTCGATGTCGGCCAGTCGGCTCGACGTTTCGATGTGTTGTTCGTTGAGCCAGCGCTCCAGTGGCGCCACTTGATCGATGTCGCGCGCATACACCCGGGCACGGGCATACAGCGGTTGCAGGTTGTCCAGAGGCTTGCCGGTGGCAACGCCGAACGCACTGACCTCATAGCCATCGCGAAAGCGCTCCAGGTTCAACAGCAACGGCGGGGCGACAAACCCGGCGGCGCGACCGAAACGTGCACCGTCGAGCACGGCGAGCACCGTCAGTGTTATCTCGCCGCGTTCATTGACACCTTCCAGGCGGCGCAGCGCCCGCAGTTGCACACTGTCGCCGACCTTGGCCTGCAAGCGTTGCGCGGCGCTGGCGCTGAGGATCACTTGATTGCCGACCGGGTTGAGCGACGCGAGGTTCAGTTGCGGGTCGCCCGGTTCGGTGGCAATGATTTCCGCACCTTCGACAAAGCGTTGCATGCCCATCAGCAAATCAGCCTGGGTATTGAGCGAGCGCGTCTGGCCGAGGGCAAAGCCGGTCTCGGGGAGCTGGCGCAAACGCTCGATCCAGGCGCTGTCGTAGTTGCCGTTGCTGAGCATCTTCACTTCAAGGTTGCGCGGGTCGCGCAGCAGTTCGTCCTGCAACTGGCTGACCACCCCGTGCTTGAGACCAAACAGCAGCAACAACGGCGCGATCACCGCCACCAGGGAGGCGGCGATGCACAGCGAGACCTTGCGGTCGTGCCAGAGGTCTTGCAGCGCCAATGAGCCCAACAGGCGCACTTGATTAATCCATGGGTTCAAACAGTGTCTCTCCCTGACGGCTGACAGCACCCAGTCGCGGCAAGCCGAAAGACTTCAGCAAGGCCCAATCATGGGACACCACCAGTGCACTCAAGCCCATGTTCGACACCAGGCTCAGCAGCAACTCGAACAAACGCCGGGCGCTGTGGGGGTCGAGCGCGGCGGTCGGTTCGTCGGCCAGCAGCAGCACCGGTTCATGGGCAATGGCCCGAACGCAGGCAACGCGCTGGCGTTCGCCGATCGACAATGCCTGCGGTTGTTTATCCAGCAACCCGCTCAGGCGCAACACGTCAACAGCGTGGTCGATGTGCTCGCTCTTCGCCGACATCCCGAGCAAACGGCGCGGCAGGCTGATGTTGTCACGCACGCTGAGGAACGGCAGCAAGCCGCCGCTCTGCAAAATGAATCCCAAATGCCGTGAACGCACCGCCGCCAGGGCGGGCTGGTCGTCGCTGGCGAGCAGTTGAGCGATGTCTTGAGCCGGTGCCGCTGACGTCGGGCCCAGACGAAAGCGCTCGAGTTCGACAGGCGCGAGCAACAGGCCGATGGCTTCGAGCAATGTACTTTTGCCGCTGCCACTCTCGCCGGTGATGGCGAGGATTTCTCCGGCGCCAACCTGCAAGTGCGGCAGGCGCACGTGGTGGGCCAGCGCGCCGTCACCACGACGCACCAGCAGGTTCTTGATATCGAGCATGGGTGTCTCGTTAAGGCATCATTTCCAGTGGCACCGGGTACACGTTGTCCCGCGCGTCGCTGTCCTTGGCTAGAGCTACCCAGCGGTCAACATCCGCGTTGTAACGCTGGTAATGCCGCAGTTTGGTATTGAGCGTGCGGATGAATTTCTCCTGGGCCAGACCGTCCCAGCTCTTCCAGGTTTCTTCATCCAGGTTCAACACTTCACTCTGATAGGGCAGGTCTTCGAGGTACTCGCCGAGCACACCCATGTCCGCCAGTTTGGCTTTGCTGTTCTGCTTGAGCTGATTGGGATCGGCGCCCATGGTCGCCGCCACCGAGCGCAGGCGCTCGAACATTTCCGTCGGCGAAATCAGGCCTTCGTTGGCCGCATCGAGGATCTGCTTCATCACGTCGCTCAAGTCGCTGAGCTGAGACTTGGTCAGCAGCACCCGCACATCGGTGGTCGGGATGTTCTGCTTGATCAGGTCGCGGTCGGTGATCCACGCCTTGAACACCGGCGGAGCCTTGCTGTTGGTCTTCTCGCCGAGATAGGCCAGTTGCATGGCATGGCCGATCAGCGCCGCGTCTTCGAGCATTTTCTTCTCGGCCGGGTCCTGTTTGGCGTTCGCCGCGCTGCCGATGGCGTCTTCGCCCATGTAGGCGGCTTTCACCTGCGTCGTGATCGCGGCGGCCAGTGCGTCGACCTTGCGACCGAACTCCTGCACATCGCCGGCATTTACCGGGTAGTACAGCGAGGTGTTGGTGCCAGGGTAAGTCGACAGGTCCCGGTACTGCGCTTCGGCCTTGGCGTGGTCCTTGGCCCCGGCCGGGGTTTTCAAGTGCAGCGTATAGATAGCTACACCCGGATTGGCGGCCTCGATACGCACCTGCGCTGCGCTCAACCCGGTCTTCGACAGTTTGTCGTCGCCCTCGATGGCGCCCGCATCGGTGATCAACACCACGTAGCGCGCGCCGAACTGGCTCCAGTCGACCTTGTCGATGCTCTCCATGACGCCGGCAAATGAGTCTTCATCGAAGCTGCTGCTCGATACGTTGGCCTGTTTGAGGTCGGCGATCTTGGCGAAAAAGTCGGCGCTGTCTTTCACCTTGGTAGGGTCGGCGTACATTTTGGTGGTGTATTCCAGCCCCGGCACCGCTTGGGTGTTGGAACGGAAAGCCACCATGCCGAACTTGACCTGCTTGCCGAGGTTCTGCGCTTCGATCTTCTGATAAACCTTGCGGATCGCCTCGCGGGTGCGGTCGATGTACGGGTCCATCGAGATCGTCGAGTCGATGACAAACACCACCGCCGCACTGAATTCCTTCAACTGGCTGGCCGTTTTGTCTTCGGCTTCCTTGCCGCCGGCAGCGCTGTTTGCCGCACCGCCCTTGGCCGTCTTGTCATCCGGTTTGCTGACCGACGCGACGTTGAGCAGGCGCGTGCGGAAACCGCTTTCGGTCATGACTTCTTCGCCACTGAGCACCGGCAGCAGGTAAAACTGCTTTTGCAGGTCGACGAAGTATTCAGGTTCTTCGGCCAGCACGCCGGGTGCTTGCTGGCCTTTTTTCAGCGTGGCCCGCAGCGGCGCGACTTTGCTGACCGGGTCTGGCGCATCCAGGATGCCTTCGACAGTGGCGCGGTCCTTGAAAAACAGCAGCCGGTCGCGGTTAGCCGGGTTGGTGAACGCCAGCGTCAGCTGCATTTTCCAATCGGTGGTGCAGCCGGCAGGTAGCCAGCCAATGGTTTTGCCGTAACTGTCGGGGCCGACTTTCAGCCATTCGGCGTTGTTCGCTTGCGCGCGCTCGTACACATAAAAGCGGCTGAATACCGGTTGCTCGTCGACTGCCGCGCCGCCCGCCGTCGGGCTGATCTTGCAGCCCGGCGTGGTCAGTACGCGTTGGAACAGGGTCTTTTTACCGGCCTGGATCAGCGGTTTGTCATCGGCCTGGGACAGCGGGCTGATGCACAGTGCCAACAAGGCGGCACTGCTCAGCAGGAATCGACTCACGGGTGAACGGATCACTTCTGCAACTCCTCGAAGCGCTGCTTGGCTTCGGCGTTGTTCGGGTCCTGCGTGAGGATGGTTTCGTACCAGTAGGCGGCGGTGGCGTTGTCTGCGGTAGGGAAGCACTCGCTAGCCTTCAGGTATTTCGGGTCGTATTCGCGGGCATAGGCGTTGGCGATCAACGCGTCACCGGCCTGGGCACGGTTGGCGTACAGACGCTGCGCGACGCCACAGTGCTTGCCGGCCTTGGCTTGGTTGATGATCTCCAGCAACTTGGCGCTGTCGGGCGCAGCCTTGATGCAGGTCTGGACGAAGGTCAATTCGGGCAGGCTGTTCATGCTCTCGAGGGTGCAGGCCTGGGCGTCGGCGCCGGCCGGCGCGGCAGTAGGGGCTGCGGCCACCGGAGCGGGTGCGGGAGTGCGTTTGTAGAACCAGAATCCAGCGCCTGCTGCCAACAGCAACACCACGACCATCAACAGGCCGATCAGGCCTTTGTTGCTTTTCTTCGCCGGTGGCGGCGGTGTCTCGACGGGGTCGGCGAATACCGGCTCCGGTTCCGGTTCCACTTCTGCCTCGGCGGGCGGCAGGACCAGTTCCGGCAGGTCAGGGATCTCCGGTGCCGGTGCTACCGGTGTCGTCAGTTCGGCGCCGCCGTACGTCGAGCGCGTCTGGCCGCCAGCCGTGGAAGCCAGCAGGTTGTTGGCCGGAAGTATCACGCCTGCGTCGGCATGGCCCAGGCTCTGTTCGCGAAGTTCGATGCGAAATTGCGAGTTGCCGCTGCCTTCCAGTAATGGGTCAACCACGTCCGGGCCAACCTGAGTTACCAGGAATTCGCCGTTGGCGGTGAAGCGCGAGACTTTGAACCAGAACGGATTGTTGCTCCAGGCCTTCTGGCCCTGAAGGTAAAAACCGTCCTGGTTACGCTGAATGGAAAACTCCAGCTGTTCCTCGCCACCCTGCCATTTCTTTACGGTGAGGCGGGCCTGGCCAGGCACATTGGGCTCTAAGGCGAGCAGGTCGACACGAATTGGCATTGCTTATCTCGCTGCGAAGGCTGTGAGCACTTTGCCCAGCCGTTCGTTCTGTTCAGGGGTGATTTCGCGCCCGGCGCCATGGCCGGCATTGTCCTGGGTGATGTAGGCAAGGCCCGAGAGCCAGTCGCCGAGATACCGCTGCGCCTGGTTCGCCGGTTGCGGCGGCAGCACCGGCACTTGTCCCGGATTGATGTCGGTATAGAACGAGAACAAAGGCAACTTGGCACCGGCCCGGCTGTTCGGACGCTCGCTTACCGGTTTCTGGATGTAGCCGAACCAGGAGACGAAATCGCGCAGCACACGTTGCACTTCCAGTACCTGACGCTCGACCAGTTGATCGCGGCGCGCGCCACTTTGTGCACGCTTGAGGACCGCACGGCTCAGTTGCCCCGGCAAGTCCTGGCGGTAAGCGGCGGTGATCAGTTCGTCGACCACCGCTTCGAGCAACGCCTTTTCCAGCCCGAGGAGGTTGAGCAGGCTTTGCCGGGTGGTCAGTTCACGCAGGTGCGCGATCCAGGCCTTGAACGCGGCTTTGGCGAAGCGGTGCTCGTTGCTTTGGAGCTCTGGCGCCGGGGTATTGGCTTTGCTGCTGACCGGTGTGCTGTCGTGACTCAGGTCGTCGCCGAAATCGAAATCAAAACCGGCGTCGTTGCCGTACAGGCTCTGGCTCGGTGTCGGCGCGACCGGTTCGTCGGTCACGGTAGGCTCGTCATCGGTTTCGTACACGCCGCTGAGGTACAGGTCGCGCACCTCTTCGCTCGGCATGTCGAGTTGATCGATGAGCTCGCCGAGTACCGCCGGACGACGGCCAAGGCCCGTGAGTATCATCTGCGCTTGCGCTTTTTTCGCCGCTGCGGCGCCGTCACCGTCGGCGTAATACCAGGTGCTCAGGCCATGCGTAGTCAGGCCTTCGAGGCATTCGCTCAATTGCTCGCGGATGCGCTGCAATTTGAATTCGAGGTTGGCAACGCCAGTGAAACTGCCGCTGAAGTGGCTGATGCCACCGTCATCGTTGCGCAGCATTTCGGCCCAGGCGTTGGCCGGGTTCTTGATGTGTTTGCACACCAGGTCGTTGCTGGCGAAGCTTTCGCCCAGCGCTTTGACGCGATCTTCATAGCCGCCATTGAGGCCGGTTTCGGCACCGTTCGCGTCTTGCCCGATGAACGCCGCGTCCATGCGCGGCTTGCGCACCAGGAAGGTGTTCTGGAACGGTGTCCCGGCCCAGTCGTTCATCCAGCTCAGGCTGCCGAAGCGCTCCAGCATGGTCAGCTTGACCATGCCGTTCCAGCTCTCGTCGTACTGATCAGGTGTCAGACTCAGGGAGTTGCTGATGCGCAGGTCGAGCATAGTCAGCGCCCAGATCAGACCAGTATCGCGTTTCGCGCGAGCGGCCGAGTCGGCGCCCTGGGTCTTTTCGATCCAGCGTGTCAGCACCGGGCCAACGTCGTTGACGTCGCTTTGTTTGGTCGAACCGGTGCAAACCACCAGCGCGTTCATTTCCTGGTTGTCGGTGTAACGTTCGAACAGGTAGGCGACCTTGCCCCGCAGAATCAGTTGCGAGACGGAGTTGTCCTTGGTGGCGGATTCGGGATCGTTGGAATCGGCGATTTCGTGCAGCTTTTTGCGCCCGCGATAACCGGGGAAATCCAGCAGGTCGACCTGATTGACGATTTCGTCGACCGGCGCTTCGATCAGGCGGAAGGTCATTTCAGCGGTCAGTGCCGCCAGTTGCGCGACCGGGATGCCCTGACTGTTTTGCAGACGGCCACCCACCCATGGTCGAATATCGATCGGCAAATCCAGCGGGCTACCGAAGCGTTCGAGGATGTCGACGTTCATGATGCTGTCGCGCTGGCTGTAGGTGTCGTTTTCGAAACTCACCAAGGCCTTCAGGGGCGCGAACACGGTTTCGGGCAAACCCAGCTTGTGCAGCGCGCCGGCCAGTTGCTGATAAACGCGCGTCAGTTCGCTTTGCTCGCCCCATAGGATCGAAAACAGCTCGGCCCGTTCCTGGAAATTCAGGCGCGGCGCCAGTTGCAACGCCTTGGGCCAGTACAGGTGCTCCAGCTTCTTCACTGAGTTGCGGAAGTTGTCGCGCAGGTAATCCCACAGCGACACCAGATCGTCGGCGTTGACGCCCGTTTGCATCGGCCCGGTTTCGCGACCTTCGAACGGTTTGAGCACGCGCTGGATGCGTTCTTCGTCGATCTCGTAGGAAATGCGTTCAAGGTCGAAATCCTTGAACCAGGAGTTGGCGAGAATCTTCGCCAGCTCGATTTCCTTGAACAGCGTGAGTTCGACCGGGAAATCATTATCCTGGCTCGGCGTGGCGCGGCGGCTGAAGCGCGTCACCAGGCCGGTGGCTTCCTTGCCGCCACCCACCGGGTTGATGTGCTTGATGAAGTCCAGGCGCTGGCCACCGAAGTCGGTCTCCAGTTTGCCGTTCTGACCAGCAGCGAGAGCCGAAATCAGGTAGGACTTGCCGGCCTGCGACAAACCGAAAAAGCCAATGGTCATCGGCGTGCAGGCCACGCGACCCAGGCTGTGAGCCAGGTTGCGGGCACGGTGCAGGCGGATGTTCAGGTTGTCGGCTTCGCTGTCCAGGCGTGGCGCATTGGCGCGCGTCTGGCCAATCCAATCCAGCGCCTGACCGGCACCTTCATAAACAGCGGCCCAACTGTTTGAGAGCTGATGTTGTTCGGGGGTCAGGTCGTTCATTTGCGTTTCACACTTCCACTGTCGAGCCAGTACTTGGAATCGTTCAGGCCGGCGTCGAGCATGGTGTTGAGCTCCAGCACGAGGTCGCTGCGCGGGTTGAAGTTGACATTATTGCAGTTGGATTCGATGTCGCGAACCGAGAGGAGATCGCTGACCAGATCCTGCTTGCGCGTGTATTTGTCCGCCGGCTTGACCTCGAATCGCACCTTGAGCAGCGGCGCGCTGCCGTTATCACCGATGGCACGGGAAAACTTCTCCCGACCGACTTTGGTGAAGCGCAAGCTGTACAGCGGCGACGCGGCCCAGCGATCGGCAGCCAACTGGCGGAAACCGAGGCGCAGGTCGCCTCGCATTTCCAGTTGCGGCGTGTCGGCGGTATCGCCCACGCCGATCACCGGCAGCTTGATCTTGTAGTCTTCGGACTGGATGTCGCGATACAGCACGTCGGCATCCTTGATCACGTTGTTCAGGTCGATGACGCCGATGTGCTTGACCGTCGAATACGGCTTGAGTGCCGAAGCACGGAAGTAGAAATTCGGCACGCTGTGGTTGGCACACAGCAGGCAAAGCATGGCGCCCACCGAGGCGGTGCTTTTCGGGTCGTCGATCCGGCCATTTTTATGGAACGGATACCAGCCGCCCGTGCGGTAGTTTTGCAGCGCCAGAATGCGCCCTGGCGGCAGCGGCAACACCTTGCGAATGAACGCCTGGATGCCGGGCAGGCGCGAAGGACGGCCAGTCAGCAGCAGCACGTCGCACGGGTAATGCGCGACCACTTCACACAGCGCACCAAGAATTTTGGTGATGTTGATCTGGTCGTTGAGAAATGCGGCATGGAGCTTTTGCAGGTCGAAACTGATGGGTGCCTCATACACGTCGAAACCGCTCTGACTGCCGACATCGCGGCGTACGGCGGCATTGACGTAGTCGAGCACGGTCTTGCTG